>CAYUOC010000021.1:0-1416 GCA_964446305.1 uncultured Terricaulis sp.
GGCGCGGTTCTTCTCCTACCTCTCGTTCTTCACCTTCTCGATGCTCGCGTTGGTGACTGCGAACGATTTCCTCCAGCTCTTCTTCGGCTGGGAAGGGGTGGGTGTCGCCTCCTACCTGTTGATCGGTTTCTGGTTCCAAAAGCGCAGCGCCAATGACGCCGCCATCAAGGCCTTCGTCACCAACCGCGTCGGCGATTTCGGCTTCGCGCTCGGCATTATGGCCGCGTTCTTCTGCTACGGCTCGATTCAGTTCGACGCTGTGTTCGAAGCCGCGCACGCCAATCCGGGGCTGCTACTTGGCGTCGGCGAAGTCCAGTTCAACGCCATCGAAGTGATCTGCTTCCTTCTGTTCATCGGCGCGATGGGCAAGTCGGCTCAATTCTTCCTCCACGTCTGGTTGCCGGACGCGATGGAAGGCCCGACGCCTGTCTCCGCGCTCATCCACGCTGCGACCATGGTTACCGCCGGCGTGTTCATGGTCTGCCGCGCGGGCGAGCTTTATGAGATGGCGCCGCTGGCTTCGGGCTTCGTCACCATTATCGGCGCCACCACGGCGCTTTTCGCCGCCACCGTTGGCCTCGCGCAGAACGACATCAAACGCGTCGTCGCGTACTCAACCTGCTCGCAGCTGGGTTACATGTTCTTCGCCGCAGGGGTCGGCGCCTACAACGCGGCGATGTTCCACCTGTTCACGCACGCTTTCTTCAAGGCGCTGCTCTTCCTCGGCGCGGGCTCGGTCATCCACGGCCTGCATCACGAGCAGGACATGCGCTACATGGGCGGCGTCCGCAAACCGATGCCGATCACCTGGGCGATGATGACGATCGGCACCTTCGCGTTGATCGGTTTCGGCATTCCCGGCCTCGGCGGCTTCGCCGGCTTCTACTCGAAGGACGCCATCATCGAAGCCGCGTACGGCAGCCACGGCATCGGCGCCCAATTCGCGTTTTGGTGCGGCATCACGGCTGCGTTGCTGACGAGCTTCTATTCTTGGCGCCTCGCCTTCATGACCTTCGAAGGCAAGTTCCGCCCGAACCCCGACGCGCATCATCACGACGATCACGGCCATGCCGATGATCACGGCCATGCCGCACATGACGATCATGGCCACGGCCATGGTCACGCCAAGCCGGCTGACGGTTCAGCGCCGGCGCATGAGTCACCCATGGTGATGCTTATCCCGCTGTTCGTTCTGGCATTCGGCGCGATCTTTGCGGGCTTCATCTTCTACCCGTACTTCCTCGGCCATCACGCCGGCGAGTTCTGGGATCAGGCCATTCCGTTCCACGAAGGCCACCACGACTTCCCGACCTGGGTGCTGTGGGCGCCGCTCATCGTCACCGTCACCGGCTTCATCCTCGCCGTGCTCTTCTACCTCTGGAAGCCGGGCGCCGCGAAGGCCATGGCGGGCGGCCC
>CAYUOC010000021.1:1516-22122 GCA_964446305.1 uncultured Terricaulis sp.
TGATCGCGGCGGTGGCCTTCGGCGCCTACGCGATCCTCGCGGGCATCGGAGGCGGCCGATGAGCGAGCTCGTGGCCGGCTGGCCGATCCTTTCCATCGTCACGTTCCTGCCTGCGGCGGGCGCGTTGCTCATTCTGCTGGCGCGCGTCTCCGCGCGCGGCGAAAACGTCGGCTACGACAACGGCGTCAAGCTGCTGACGCTGCTGATCACGATCGCGACCTTTATCGCCTCGCTCTTCGCGTTCGCGGCCTTCGATCCGAACAACGCGGACTACCAGCTGCAAGAGAGCATCCCGTGGGCCTTCGGCATGTCCTACGCCATGGGCGTCGACACGCTCGCCATGGCGCTCGTCATGCTGACGACATTCCTGATGCCCATCTGCATTCTCGCGAGCTGGGTGATTGAGAAACAGGTCAGCTCCTACATGGTGCTGTTCCTGGTCCTCGAGACGCTGATGATCGGCGTCTTCTGTGCGCAGGACATCGTTCTCTTCTACGTCTTCTTCGAAGCCGGCCTCATTCCGATGTTTATTCTCATCGGCGTTTGGGGCGGAGAGCGGCGCGTCTACGCGGCGTTCAAGTTCTTCCTCTACACGCTGCTCGGCTCGCTGCTGATGCTGGTGGCGATCATCTACATGATCGCTGTCACCGGCACGTCGAACATCCCGGAGTTGACCGCCTACGCGCAAGGCAGCGGCTTCGATCAGAACGTGCAGATCTGGCTCTGGCTCGCCTTCTTCGCGTCTTTTGCGGTGAAGATGCCGATGTGGCCGGTCCACACCTGGCTGCCCGACGCGCACGTCGAAGCGCCGACAGCCGCATCAGTCGTCCTGGCTGCGATCCTGCTGAAGATGGGCGGCTACGGCTTCCTGCGTTTCTCGCTACCGATGTTCCCGGACGCCTCGCACTATTTCACGCCGTTCGTGTTCGCGCTCTCGGTCGTTGCCATCGTCTATGCTTCGCTGGTTGCGTTCCGTCAGCTCGATATGAAGAAGCTGATTGCGTACTCGTCCGTCGCGCACATGGGCTTCGTCACCATGGGCATCTTCGCCGGCAACGAGCAGGGCATCCAAGGCGCGATCTTCCAGATGCTCTCGCACGGGGTCATCTCCGGTGCGCTCTTCCTCTGCGTCGGCGTTGTCTACGATCGCATGCACACGCGCGAAATTGCCTTCTATGGCGGCCTCGTGAACCGCATGCCGGTTTATGCCGCCATTTTCTTGCTCTTCACCATGGGCAATGTCGGACTTCCGGGCACGTCCGGCTTTCCGGGTGAAATCCTCACCATGGTCGGCGCTTTCCAAGTGAATGCGTGGATCGCCGCGGGCGCCGCGCTCGGCGTCATCTTCTCCGCGGCTTACGCGCTCACGCTCTATCGCAAGGTGGCGTTCGGCGTGATTGAGAACCCGAAGCTCGACAAGATGGCCGATCTCGACGCGCGCGAGTGGGTGCAATTCATCCCGCTTATCATCGCCACGCTCATTATGGGCCTCGCGCCGACTTACGTGCTCGACTTCACGCAAAACGCGGCGCTGACGATCATGAACCAGTTCGCCGGAGCCGCGCCATGAACCCGGCAATTGATCTCAGCAACAGCCTGCCGTTGGCGCGCCCCGAGCTTCTGCTCGCGGCGTACGCGCTGGTCGGCGCGGTGCTCGGCGCCTGGTTCAAGGACCGTATCTTCGGCGCTCTCTCGACGCTCGGCGTCATCGCCATTCTCGGCGCGGGACTTCTGGCCGTTGCCTGGAGCCCGGGCGCCGCTGTTGAAATTTTCCAAGGTGCGATGGTCGTCGATGGCGTCGGTGGATTTGCCAAAGTCCTAATCGCGCTCGCCGCCGCCGCCACGCTCGCACTCGGCGCCGACTATTTCACGACCACCAAAGAGCAGCGTTTCGAATTTCCGGTGCTTATCGCCCTGGCGACGCTCGGCATGTTCGTCATGGTCTCGGCGCAAGACCTGATCAGCCTCTACGTTGGCGTCGAACTCCAATCGCTCGCGGCCTACGTTCTCGCCGCCTGGCGACGCGACGATGCGCAATCTTCGGAGGCGGGCCTCAAGTACTTCATCCTCAGCGCCATCTCGTCCGGCTTGCTGCTGTTCGGCTCATCGTTCGTTTATGGTTTCACCGGCTCGATCCGCTTCGATCAGATTGCCGCCGCTGTGGGCGAGGGCGCTGGCGGCATCGGCCTTATCTTTGGCCTGGTGCTCATGCTTTGCGCGCTCGGCTTCAAGATGTCCGCGGCGCCATTCCACATGTGGACGCCTGACGTCTACGAAGGCGCGCCCACGCCGATCACCGCGTTCTTCGCCGCCGCGCCCAAGGTTGCCGCCGTCGCGCTGATGGCGCGACTGCTCTACGAACCGTTCGCCGAGATGACAGCGCAGTGGCAGCAAGTCGTCGCCGCGCTTGCCGCCATCTCCATGGTCTGGGGCTCGGTCGCGGCGCTGATCCAGACCAACCTCAAACGGCTGATGGCGTATTCCTCCGTCGGCAACATGGGCTTTGCGCTCATGGGTCTCGCCGCTGGCACCGAACAGGGGC
Organism: uncultured Terricaulis sp.; assembly: GCA_964446305.1. Classification (GTDB taxonomy): domain Bacteria; phylum Pseudomonadota; class Alphaproteobacteria; order Caulobacterales; family Aquidulcibacteraceae; genus Vitreimonas. The sequence goes on from CAYUOC010000021.1 coordinate 4,059, forward strand.
CGTCTTCGGCGCTCATCTATCTCGCGCTCTATCTGCCAACGACCATCGGCATGTTCGCGCTGATCCTGGCGATGCGCCGCGATGGGCAACCCGCCGAAACCGTCGCCGATCTCGCCGGCATGGCGCAGAAGCGGCCGTGGATGGCGGCACTCTTTACGATGCTGCTTTTCTCCGTCGCTGGCATCCCGCCGTTCGCAGGCTTCATCGGCAAGCTGGCCGTGTTCACCGCCACCATTGACGGCGGCCTGATCTGGCTCGCCATCGTCGGCGGCATCGCTGCTGTTGTGGCCGCCGCCTACTATCTGCGCCTCATCGCCTCGATTTGGTTTGCGCAACCCGCGCCACAGTTGCAGTCGCCGAGCGGCACGATCATGGTGACGGCGCTGGCTTCGGCGGCGCTCAGCTTCCCTATCCTGGTGTTGCTGCTTGGCGCGTTGCAGACTGCCGCCGAGAACGCGGTGCGGATGAGTTTTTGAGAAAGCAGGCGCGATGATCGACGGCCAAGCGCCGGTCGAAGTCTTCGACGAGATCGACTCCACCATCCTGGAGGCGCGCCGCCGCGCCGAACGCAACGAAGTCTCGCCCGTCTGGCTCATCGCCAAAAGCCAAACCGCCGGCCGCGGACGCCGCGGCCGTGCCTGGACCTCGCACAGCGGTAACCTGATGGCGACGCTACTGTTCTCGACGCATCAGCCGCCACAGCAGATCGCGCTCCTCGGGTTTGCCACCGGCGTCGCCATTGCCGAGACGATCGACGCCATCGCCGGCGCCGGCACGGCTCAGCTCAAATGGCCGAACGACGTGTTCATCAACGGCGCCAAAGTCGCCGGCATCATGCTGGACTCCGGCTCGATCGCTCTGGGTGGAACCTGGGTGGCGCTCGCCTTCGGCGTGAACCTCGCCGATGCGCCGGCCAACATCGATCAGAAGACCACATGCTTGCGCGATCTGCTGCCGCCGGACGCGCCGGCGCCTGAATCGCTCGCGTTCCTTGCTTCGCTGCGCCCGAAGCTTGAAGCCTGGTCCGCGCGTATTGTCAGCGAGGGCTTCGAACCGCTGCGCGCCGCCTGGCTCCAACGCGCCTACGGCCTCGGTCAAGAAGCGCGCGTGGTGCAAGGCGAGCAAACGCTCGAAGGCCGTATCGCTGGCCTCTCATCGCGCGGCGAACTCGAACTCGACACAGCAACCGGCCGCCGCCTCATCGCGGCAGGCGATGTATTCTTGCCAAAGGCGGCCTGACCCATGCTTCTCGCCATCGACGTCGGCAACACCAACACCAAGTTCGCCATCTGGGACGGCCAGTCCTGGCGCGCGCAATGGCGCGCCTCCACCGACACCACGCGCACCGCCGACGAATATGCGCCGTGGCTCCAGCAAGTCATGTCGCTCAGCGCCCTCAGCTTCGCTGACATCACCGATTGCATCATCTCCACGGTCGTCCCGCAGGCGCTGTTCAATCTGCGCAACCTTTCACGCCGCTATATAAGCAAGGAGCCGATGGTCATTGGCGAAGACGGCTTGAAGCTCGGCATTGAAGTCCGGATCGATAAGCCAAACGAAGCCGGCGCCGACCGTCTCGTGAACGCCGTCGGCGCCTACATCCAGTACGGCGGCCCGGCCATCGTCATCGACAGCGGCACCGCCACGACGTTTGATATCGTCGCTGCCGACGGCGCATTCGAGGGCGGCATCATCCTTCCAGGGATCAACCTTTCGCTCCAGGCGTTGCATGAAGCAGCGGCGCGGCTTCCGCGTGTTGAGATCCGCGATCCGGGCCGCATCATTGGCAAGGATACGGTTAGCGCCATGCAATCCGGCATCTATTGGGGATCGATCGAGATGATCGAAGGCCTATGCCGGCGCATCCGCGAGGAGTACGGCAAACCGATGAAGACCATCGCTACGGGCGGCGTCGCCTCGTTGTTCGAAGGCGCGTTTCCGACGATCGATCACTTCGACCAGGACCTGACATCGCGCGGCCTCCTCGAAATCTTCCGCAGGAACGGCGGCAAGCTTTGAAGAAGCCCAAGCCCGACGACGAACTGGTCTTCCTGCCGCTTGGCGGTTCGGGCGAGATCGGGATGAACCTGAACGCTTACGGCTACGGTCCGCCGGATGCGCGCAAGTGGATCATCGTCGACATCGGCGTCACCTTCGGGCGCGAAGACACCACGCCGGGCGTCGATCTCATCCTGCCTGATCCGAGTTATCTCGAGGAGCATAAGGACGACATTATCGCGATCGTGCTCACGCACGCGCATGAGGATCACATCGGCGCGCTGGGCTGGCTCTGGCCCCGCTTGCCGGCGCCGGTTTATGCGACGCCGTTCACCGCCGCTCTTGTGCGCGAAAAGTTGCGGGAACGCGGCCTCCTGGAAAAAGTCCAACTCACCGAAATCCCTCTCAAGGGACAGCTCACACTTGGGCCGTTCGAGATCGATTTCGTCACGCTGACGCACTCAATCCCGGAGCCCAACGGCCTCGCCATCCGCACGCCGCTAGGCCTTGTCTGGCACACGGGCGATTGGAAGATCGATCCCGATCCGCTGATTGGCGAAACCACTGACGAAGCCAAGCTCCGCGCCATGGCCGAAGAGGGCGTGCTCGCCATGGTGTGCGACAGCACCAATGTGCTCGTCGAGGGTTCAACGGGTTCGGAAGCGGAAGTGCGCGAGAAGCTCACCGAGGTGATCAAGAACTGCACCGGCAAAGTCGCCGTCACGGCTTTCGCCTCAAACGTCGCCCGAGTCGAAACCGCGCTCAAAGCTGCGCGCGCCGCCGGCCGCACGCCGTGTCTCGTCGGCCGCTCCATGCATCGCATCTTCAATGCCGCTCAAAGCGTCGGCCTCCTGCAAGATGTCCCGCAGGTGATCGACGAAGACGAAGTCGGCACGCTGCCGGATGAGAACGTCCTCTTCCTCTGCACCGGCAGCCAAGGCGAAGCCCGCGCCGCGCTGTCACGCATCGCCCGCGGCGAACACCGCAACGTCACCATGCGCCATGGCGACACCGTGATCTTCTCGTCCCGCGTCATTCCCGGCAACGAGATGGCGATCCATCAACTCTACGATCAATTCCTCGAACGCGGTGTCGAACTCATCACCGCCGACAATGAGCACTTGATCCATGTCTCCGGCCATCCGGCACGCGATGAGTTGAAGCAAATGTACGCCTGGGCGCGCCCGCGCATCGCCGTCCCCGTCCATGGCGAAATCCGCCATATCCGCGAGCATGTGAAGCTCGCCCAGTCGCTGCAAATCCCGGAAACCGTCGCGCCCAGCAACGGCGATCTTATCCGCCTCGCGCCGGGTCCGGCCGCTGTCATCGACGAAGTCCCGTCCGGGCGTCTCTATGTCGACGGAAACGTCATCATCGAAACCGAAGACGACGCCATCCGGGATCGCAAACGGCTCGCCGCCGAGGGCGCGGTCAACGTTGCGCTCGCCCTCAACACGAAAAACCAAATCGTCGCCGGTCCCAATGTCTCGGTGCGTGGGCTGACCATGCCCGACGAAGAAGACCTCGAGCTTGCCCTAGAAGACCTGGAAGACACGGCTAAAGCCGCGTTCACCAAACTTAACCACGCCGAGCGCGACGACGACGACGCGATTGAGGCATCTGTTGTACGCGCGGTACGCAAAGCTGCCGAACGTCTCTGGAAGAAGCGTCCGCTTGTCGACGTTTCGGTTCTGCGGCTGTAAAATCACCGCCGGGACGTCGGGAGTAGGCCATGATCGGCAGGTTGAATCACGTTGGCATCGCTGTGCCGTCTATTGAGGCGGCGAAGGCCACATATCGCGATCTGTACGGCGTGCCCGAAAGCGCGATCACCGAAACGCGTGAACTACCGGCTCAGGGCGTGAAATTCGCGTTTGTGAATGTGGCCAACAGCCAAATCGAACTGATCGAGCCGCTCGGCGAAAACAGTCCGATCACTAAGTTCATCGAGAAGAACCCGCGCGGCGGGCAGCATCACATCTGCTTTGAGGTCGAGAACATTTATGAAGCGCGCGACGAGATGGTCGTCCGCGGCGCCCGCGTCTTGAACGAGCCGCGCATCGGCGCTCACGGCACGCCGATCATTTTCATCGATCCGAAGAATTCGGACGGGGTCCTGATTGAGCTTATGGAAACTCCAAAGGCGGCCCACGGATGAGCCCGCTGCTCGGCATCGCCATCTATGTCATTTGCTGGTGGCTGGCATTCTTCGTGATGTTGCCCTTGGGCGCCCAAAGCCATTACGAGACCGGCGAGGAGACTGTCCCGGGCGCTGAACGGGGCGCTCCCAAGGTCCACAACATCCGCAAAAAGGCCATCTACGCCGCTGGGATCGCCGCCATTGCTTGGCTGGGTATTTTCTGGGCGGTTTCGGTCGACCTTTGGAATATGCGGCCACATTAGGCCGCGTTGCGGAGGCCAGCGGCGCAGTCTATCCAGGCGGCGCGAAAGGAACTCCCCAAGATGCATGCGCTTAAGGTCACGCGCGCCGAAGATTTTCCCGAATGGTACCAGACGATCGTCCGCGACGCCGACTTCGCGGAATCGTCGCCGACGCGCGGGTGCATGATCATCAAGCCGTGGGGCATGGGGATCTGGGAGCGCTTCCAACAGGAGATGGACCGCCGTATCCGCGAGACCGGTCACGAGAACTATTATTTCCCGCTGCTGATCCCGCTCTCGTTCTTCGCCAAGGAAGCCGAGCACGTCGAAGGCTTCGCCAAGGAAATGGCAGTGGTGACGCACCATCGCCTGAAGCAGATCGACGGCACGCTGAAGCCCGATCCCGATGCCGAACTAACCGAGCCGCTCATCATTCGCCCGACGTCGGAGACCATCATTGGCGACGCTTTCAGCAAGTGGATCAAATCGTATCGCGATCTGCCGCTGAAAATGAACCAGTGGGCCAACGTGATGCGTTGGGAGATGCGCACGCGTCTCTTTTTGCGCACGGCTGAATTCCTCTGGCAGGAGGGCCACACCGCGCACGTCGACGAAGCCGATGCCATGGAAGAGACCATGCTCGCGCTCGAAATGTATCGCAGCGTCGTCGAAGACGTGATGGCGATCCCGGTGGTGTGCGGCGAGAAACCGGAGAACGAACGCTTCCCCGGCGCCGATCGCACATACTCGATCGAAGCGATGATGCAGGACGGAAAGGCGCTGCAGGCCGGCACCTCGCACTATCTCGGCACGCACTTCGCCGAAGCGCAGAACATCCGTTACCAGGACAAAGAGGGCAACCAGACACTCGCGCACACGACGAGCTGGGGCACCTCCACCCGTCTCATCGGCGGCATGATCATGACGCACGGCGACGATGACGGCATGCGCACGCCGCCCGCCATGGCGCCGCGTCAGATCGTGGTTGTGCCCATGCTTCGCAACAAGCCTGAGGACGCTGACCTCAAGCAATATTGCAAAGACCTGGTCGCCGAGCTGAACAAGCTCTGGGTGCTCGGCTCGCCGCTGCGCGCTTATGTCGATGAGAAGGACGCCAAGCCTTCCGACAAACGCTGGGATTGGGTCCGCCGTGGCGCCCCGCTCATTTGCGAAATCGGCCCTCGCGATGCGGCCGGCGGCAACGTCACCTTCATCAAACGCAACGCGCTCCGCGAAGGCGAGAGGATCAAGTCGCACACGCTGGCGCGCGCCGATTTCGTTGCGCAGGCGGCTGGGCTCTTGGAAGCCATGCAAAAAGAGCTGTTCGACGAAGCCAAGGCGCGCCTTGATGGCAATATCCGTGGCGATTTCGCGACCTTCGCCGACATAGAAAAGTACTACGGAACCGAGGACAAAGAGGGCGAGTTCAAGGGCTGGGCGCGCGTTCAGTGGTCACGCCCAACCGGCGCTGCGTTGGAAGAAGTGGGGACACGCCTGAAAGCCTTGAAGCTAACCATCCGCAATGCGCCACTCGCGCAGCCGTCCTCTTTCGGCCCGTGCATCTTCTCTGGCGCCCCAGCCGTAGAAGAAATTCTGATCGCAAGAGCCTATTGATGAGCAACGGAAGAAGTGCGCCGTTTGGCCTGTTCGAGCGCATGCTCGCTGGCCGCTATTTGCGCGCCAAACGCCAGCACGGCGGCGTCGCGCTGATCTCGGTGATTTCCGTCATCGCGATCACGCTCGCCGTAATGGCGCTCATCATCACCATGTCGGTGATGAACGGCTTTCGCGAAACACTGCTCTCACGCATCCTCGGCGTGAACGGCCACGTCTATGTCGACGTCCGCAATTTGCCCGGCAGTGAAATCGAACGGCTGGCGGCGCTGGCGCGCGAGACGCCGGACGTTCTTCATGTTGCGGCGACGATCAACGCGCAGGCGCTCGCGACCTCGCCGGACGGCCTCGCGGCCGGCGTCGTTGTCCGCGGCATGACCCGTGCCGACCTTGAAGGTTTGCCGATCGTCGCCAACAGCATCCGCAGCGGCGGCGGCTTCGAGAACTTCGAAGGCATCGAGTCGCCCAGTATCCTGGTCGGCGATCGCTTGGCTGCGTCTCTGGGGGTCACCGAGAACATGGCCATCTCGATCCTCTCGCCGCAGGGCGCAGCGACCCCCTTTGGCCTCACGCCCCGGCGCAAATCATTCCTCATTGGTGGCGTATTCAGCGTCGGCATGGCCGAGTTCGATTCCGCGCTCATCTACATGCCGATCGAACAGGCGCAGATTTTGTTCAGCCGCGGCGATGGCGCCGACGAACTTGAAATCCGCATCCGCAACCCCGATCGCACTATCGCCGCGATGATGGAGTTGCGAAGCCGCTTAGGCCCCGACGTCGTGATCTATGACTGGCGCGCCAAGAGCCAGGGTCTCGCCGATGCGCTTGTCGTTGAGCGAAACGTGATGCGCCTCATCCTGATGATTCTTGTGGCGATCGCCGCTCTCAACATCGTCACTGGCCTCATCATGCTTGTGAAAAACAAGAGCCGCGACATCGCCATTCTGCGCACCATGGGCGCCACCAAAGGCGCCATCCAGCGCGTCTTCTTCATGGCCAGCGCCAGCCTTGGCATGATCGGCTTGAGTTTGGGGTTGCTGCTTGGCGTCGGCTTTTGCCTCAATATCGAAGCCATTCAAAACACGATACAGTCGGTAACCGGCTTCGATGTTTTCCCCGGCACCGTCTATTCGCTCGAAACGCTGCCGGCGCGTGTCGAATGGAGCGAAGTGCTTGGCATTTCGCTTTTCACGATCTTAGTGACCTTCTCCGCTACGCTGCTGACCTCGTGGTGGGCGTCGCGCTTCGATCCGGTGGAGGCGCTGCGCTATGAGTAACGCCCCGCAAGCCGCGCACTCGATCCTGCGCCTCGACAATGTCAGCCGTGTCTACAAATCCGGCAGCGGTGAACTCACCGTGCTCGATGGCGTCAATCTCGATATCAGCGCCGGCGAAATCGTCGGTCTCATCGGCCCCTCTGGTTCCGGCAAGTCGTCGCTCTTGCACGCCGCCGGCATGCTGGAGCGTCCCAGCGCCGGCGACGTTTGGATCGACGGCCAATCCGGCTGGGATTTGAGCGATGGCGAGCGCACCAACATCCGCCGCAACCGCATCGGCTTTGTCTACCAATTCCACCACCTGCTGCCCGAGTTTGACGCCATCCATAATGTGGCGCTGCCGGCGCTCATTGCCGGCCGCAAGCGCAAGGAAGCGATGGAAGAAGCCGAGCGCCTGCTTGGCGTCATGGGTCTCTCGGACCGGATCTATCACCAGCCCGCGCAACTCTCCGGCGGCGAACAACAACGCGTCGCCATCGCCCGCGCCATGATCAACAATCCGATCCTGATCCTGGCCGACGAGCCGACCGGCAACCTCGATCCGGACACCTCGACCACGGTGTTCGCGGCGCTCTCAAACCTCGTCCGCAACGAGGGCGCTGCCGCGCTCATCGCCACCCACAACCTGGAACTGGCGAAATACATGGACCGAGTGATGGCCTTGGACCACGCCAAGCTCGTCCGGCGCAGCTAACGGGGGTTCGGGGAGGGGCCCGAAGCGCCTATCTTTGGGGCAGAGAATCACATGCCCCAGCCCTTTATCCACCTCCGTGCGCGGTCGGCGTATTCGCTGCTGCAGAGCGCCATCCAGGTAAAGTCGCTGGCGAAGCTCGCGGCCAAGTACGACATGCCGGCGCTCGGGCTGACCGACTCCAACAACATGTTCGGCGCGCTTGAGTTTTCCGAAGCGGCCGCTGAGCTCGGCATCCAGCCGATCATCGGCCTCACGCTCGAGGTGCGCGGTGAGCACGGCCTGGCGGGTACGCTGGCGCTGATCGCGCAGAACGACGCCGGCTATTCGAACCTGATGCAGCTTTCCAGCGCTGCCTATCTGGAATCTGAATCACACGACGATCCCAACGTCCCGTTCGCGCGCGTTCTGCAGCACGCCGAAGGCCTGATCGCGCTCACTGGCGGCGGCGATGGCGCGCTCGCGCCGCTGATCGCCGACGGCAAAGGCGATATGGCGCTGGACGTACTGAAGCAACTCGGCGCAGCATTCTCAAACCGGCTCTATGTCGAACTCCAGCGGCACAGCGAAATAATTGAAGTGGAGACCGAAGGCCCACTCCTGCAGATGGCCTACGATCTCGGCCTGCCGATCGTCGCAACCAACGATATCCGCTTCCAGAAAAAATCAGATCACGGCGCCCACGACGCGCTCATGTGCATCGCCGCGTCCTCCTATCTCGGCGAGGAAGATCGTCCGCGCATCACCCATCAGCACTACTTTCGCTCTGCACAGGAGATGAGCGAGCTCTTCTCGGATTTGCCGGAGGCGATTGAGAACACGGTAGAGATCGCCAAACGCACGGCTTTCAAGGTCGAGAAGCGTAAGCCGATCCTGCCGCGCTTCGACACCAAGCGAGGCCGCGACGAAGCGGCGGAATTGAAGGCCCAGGCTGAGGCGGGGCTCAAGGAACGCATCAAAGCACTGGGCGACAAGCTCGCAGCGCCGGTGGAGGATTACGAAAAGCGGCTCGCGTTCGAACTGCAAGTTATCACCCAGATGCAGTTCCCAGGCTACTTCCTCATCGTCTCGGACTTCATCAAATGGGCGAAGTCGCACGACATCCCTGTCGGTCCGGGCCGGGGATCGGGCGCAGGCTCTGTCGTCGCCTGGGCGCTGACGATCACTGACCTTGATCCGCTGCGTTGGGGCCTGCTGTTCGAGCGCTTCCTCAATCCCGAACGCGTATCGATGCCGGATTTCGACATCGACTTCTGCCAAGAACGCCGCGGCGAGGTCATCGAGTACGTCAAAGAGAAATACGGCGAAGACCGGGTCGCCCACATCATCACATTCGGCACGCTGCAGGCGCGCGCCGTGCTGCGTGACGTCGGCCGCGTGATGCAATTGCCATTCGGCCAGGTCGATAAGCTGGCGAAACTCGTGCCGGCGAACCCGGCCAACCCGGTAACGCTGGCGCAGGCCGTCGAGATCGAGCCGAAGCTGGAGGAAGCCAAGCGTCAGGAGGCGGAAGTCCGCAATCTGATCGACACCGCACTTCAGCTCGAAGGCCTATACCGCAACGCCTCCACTCACGCCGCCGGCATCGTTATTGGCGATCGTCCGCTGATCGAACTCGTCCCGCTCTATCGCGACCCGCGCGCGCATCTGCCGGCGACGCAGTTCAACATGAAGTGGGTTGAAGCCGCCGGCCTCGTTAAGTTCGACTTCCTCGGCCTCAAGACGCTCACCGTCATCGACCGCGCCTTAAAGTTCATCCGCGCGCGCGGTGAGAAGGTTGATCTCAACACCGGCGATTACGGCGATCGCAAAACGTACGAACTCCTGCAGTCAGGCCTCACCTTCGGCGTGTTCCAGCTCGAAGGCCAAGGCATGCGCGACACGCTGCGCAAAGTGAAGCCGACGAGCCTGGAAGACGTCATCGCCCTGATTTCGCTCTATCGCCCCGGTCCGATGAAGAACATCGATCGCTTCGCCAATGTGAAGCATGGCCGCGAGCAGCCGGACTATTTGCACGAAAAGCTGCGCCCAATCCTGGAAGAGACGTACGGCGTCATCGTCTACCAGGAGCAGGTCATGCAGATCGCTCAGGTGCTTTCGGGCTACAGCCTGGGTGAGGCCGATTTGCTTCGTCGCGCCATGGGCAAGAAGCAGCCGGCCGAGATGGCCAAGCAAAAATCGCGCTTCATTGAGGGCGCGCAGGAGCGTGGCGTCAGCGAAGGTTTGGCCGCGCACATCTTCGATCTTGTCGAAGAATTCGCCGGCTACGGCTTCAACAAGTCACACGCCGCAGCCTACGCCGTCGTCGCATATCAGACCGCATATCTGAAGGCGCACTATCCGGTGGACTTCATGGCCGCTTCGATGAGCCTCGATCTCTCGAACTCCGATAAGCTCGCCAGCTTCGTGCAGGACGCCAAACGCATTAACGTGACCATGCTGCCGCCGGATCTCAATCACTCCGAGGCGGATTTCAACGTCGAGAAGACGGAAGAGGGCCTCGCCGTTCGTTATGCACTTGGCGCCGTTCGCAACGTGGGCCTCGCCGCGATGGAAAGCGTCGTCGCCGAGCGGAAACGCGGCGGCAAGTTCAAGGCGCTCTACGATTTCGCTGAACGGATCGACTCCAAGGCCATCAATCGCCGCCAACTTGAAAACCTGGCCAAAGCCGGCGCACTCGACACCATGGAGCCGGATCGCGCTCGTGCGCTCGCCGCCTGCGAGATGATTGCGTCGTACGCACAGCGTGTCGCGGAGGAGCGCGCCAGCGCACAAGCAAGTCTCTTCGGTTCGGAAGAGCCAAGCGCTCGTCCTGCATTCCCGAATGCGCCGGCGTGGTCAGCGCAGGATCGTCTCGACGCCGAGCGCGAAAGCGTTGGTTTCTATCTCTCTGGCCACCCGCTTTCGGAATTCTTCGTCGATGCTGGCGATCGTTATTCCAGCTACGCCGACATTCTCGAAGAAGGCGAAACCGAACCGCGCGCCTACATGATGGCCGGTGTCGTCCGCCGTGTTCAATATCGTCCCGCCATGTCCGGCGGCACGCTCGCGTTCGTCTCGATGTCGGATCCCACCGGCGACTTCGAAGGCATGATCATGCCTGAGAACGTGCAGGCCGCGCGCGATGTCATCGAAGTCGGCAAGGCTTTCGGTTTTCGCGGCCGTGTGCGCTGGCGCGACGGCGACTTGAAGCTCGCCGCCGATTCATTCGAGCCCGTAGAGGCCGCCGAAGCTCGCATCGGTGAAGACTTGCGCATTGTCCTCAAGGAAGGCGCCCCGCTCGAATTGCTGGCGCAAACGCTGGCTGCGCTCCCGAAGGCGCAGCCCGGCGAAGCCCGTCCGTTGCATCTCGTGCTGCGACTGAAGGACGGACGCGAAATTGAGCTCAATACCAAGCGGCTCGCGTCGGGAACCCCTTCGGCTCGTGCGGCTTTGAAGGCCGCGCGCGGCGTCGAGCGGGTAATCTGAGGCGCCAGCTGCGCCTCGTCGAAGAATTCTCCCGAAACGCGCGCAAAGTCTTGTCCTGAGCGCCCCAACCCTTTCAGATGCCGCCCGCTCCAGAGGGGAGGGCACATGCGTCTGAAATTACGTCCCGCGATTGCGCTCGTTGCGATGCTGAGCCTCGCCGCCTGCGCGACCACCGGCGCGGACACCGAGACTGAAGCTGACGGTCCGGTTCCATTTGCCTCGACCTACACGCCGCGTCCGTCGGTCCCAACCTTGATCCGCAACGCGACAGTGTTCGACGGCAACGGCGCTGAACTCGCCAATGCCGATGTCCTTATGCGCGACGGGCGCATCGTCTCTGTTGGCGCCAATCTAAGCGCCGATGGCGCAACGGTGATCGACGCCACCGGCCGGTTCGTCACCCCCGGCATCATCGACGCGCACTCGCACTTGGGGGTCTATCCCTCGCCCTCGATCAACGCGACGTCTGACGGCAACGAACTCACGCAGCCAAACACGGCTGAGGTTTGGGCTGAGCACTCAGTGTGGCCGCACGATCCTGGCTTCCTGCGCGCGGTCGCTGGCGGCATTACCACGCTGCACGTTCTCCCGGGCTCCGGCAATTTGTTCGGCGGCCGCGGCGTGACGCTGCGCCCCGTGCTCGGCGCAACCACTGTTCAAGAAATGAAGTTTCCGGACGCGCCGCAAAGTCTGAAAATGGCCTGCGGTGAGAACCCCGCCCGAGTCTACGGCAGCCGCAACTCATCGCCCGCCACCGGCATGGGCAATGTCGCCGGCTATCGCCAAGCCTGGGCCAACGCCGCGCGCTACGCGCGCCGTCTTCGCAATGCCGAGGAAGGCAATGGCGATCCGCCGGATCGCGACCTTGAAATGGAAACGCTCGCAGGCGTCATCAACGGTGACATCATCCTGCAATGGCACTGCTACCGCGCCGACGAAATGGCCAACGCCATCCAGGTCGCGCACGAGTTCGATTTCGAGATCGCCGCGTTTCACCACGCGGTCGAGTCCTACAAAATCGCCGACATGCTGCGTGAAGAGGGAATTTGTTCAGCCATGTGGGCCGATTGGTGGGGCTTCAAGATCGAAGCCTATGACGGCATCCGCGAGAACATCGCGTTCGTCGACGCCGCTGGCGCCTGCGCCATTGTCCACTCCGATAGCGAAGTGGGCATCCAGCGCCTGAACCAGGAAGCCGCGAAAGCGATGGCCGATGGCCGCCGCGCCGGCCTCGAAATCACGCGTGCGCAGGCCTGGACGTGGGTGTCGCGCAACCCGGCCCGCGCGCTGCACATCGACGACGAAACCGGGACGCTCGAAGCCGGCCGCCGCGCCGATGTCGTGATCTGGTCGGCCGATCCGCTTTCCAGTTACGCCGTTGCCGAGCGCGTCTTTATCGATGGCGCGGAAATCTACACGCGCGGCGCCGAACGCGATCCGCCTTCGGACTTCGAACTCGGCCAGACCTACACCCGGGAGCGCGCCCAATGAGAACGACGCTAGCTGCTCTTGTTCTGGCCGCCGCGCTGGCTACGCCGGCCGCCGCCGAGACTGTGCTCATCAATAACGGCCGCATCGTCACCAACGGCACGGGCGGCATCATCGAGAACGGTGACGTTCTGATCGTCGACGGCCGCATCAGCGCCGTCGGCGCCAACATCAATGCCCCCCGCGGCGCGCGGGTGATCGAAGCCAACGGCGCGTTTGTCACGCCCGGCGCCTTTGCAGCCATGAGCGAGATTGGCCTTTCGGAAATCTCCGGCTCCGGCGCGCCCAACGACGCCAACGTCAGTGGCGACCTCATTTCCGCCGCCGCTGACGCCGGCAACGCCTTCAACCCGAACGTCACCGCCATCCCGGTCACGCGCATCGAAGGCGTCACCCGCGCCGCGATCGCGCCATCGGCCAATGGGAGCATTTTCGATGGCCGAGGCGCGCTCGTCTCCATGAGCGGCGAGCCTGATAGCGTGTTCCGCGAACGCGCCTTCATGGTCGTTGAACTCGGTGAAACCGGCGCCGGCCGCACAGGCGGCTCGCGCGCCGCACTTTGGCCGGCCTTCGAAGCCGCACTGCGTGACGCCCGCGAATACCCAACGCGCTATCGCAGCGGCCAGGGCGGCGCCGTGCTCAACGAAATCGACGCCCAAGCGTTGCAACCGTACGCGCGCGGCCAAGGCTTCTTCCTCGTCAATGTCGAGAGCGCCGCCGACATTCGCCGCCTGATCCGCTTCAAGCGCGCCAACCCAAGCATGCGCTTCGTCATCCATGGTGGCGCGGAGGCCTGGCAAGTCGCGGATGAACTCGCGAGCTCCGGGATCCCAGTGATCCTCGACCCGCTGGCCAACCTGCCAGATCGCTTCGAGCGTCTTTCGGCGCGCCTCGACAACGCAGTGCTGCTGAACCAAGCGGGTGTCCGGTTCGCTATCGCGCCGGGCCCAGGCACAGTGGACGCGCACCAGGCGCGGCTAGTCCTGCAACTCGCCGGCAACGCGGTCGCCAACGGCCTGCCGTGGGATGTGGCGTTCGCCGCCGTTTCACGCACGCCCGCGGAAATTTTCGGCGCCAGCCATCTCGGCCGCCTTGAACGCAATTACATCGCGGACGTGGTGATCTGGGACGGCGACCCGCTGCAAGTGACCTCGGCGCCGACCGCGGTGTTCATCGAAGGCGTGCAGCAATCTCTCACCTCGCGCCAGACCCAGCTCCGCGATCGCTACAACCCGCGCAACCGCCAGCGCTAAAGCGCTGGCCAGCCATCCCTGACCGAGACCATCCGCAGGCTTGATAAGCCTGTGGATGGCCTCTATATCCGCGCCTCACTTCGCACGCGGGAGCGGCGGGGCGGTCTGAAAGCGGCCGTTTCCTCCATCCGGTCCTAGGACGAAATTCCTAGGTCTCTTCCGCGGCGGCAAACCGGAAAAGGAACGATACATGGCGCTGCCTGAATTCAGCATGCGTCAGCTTTTGGAAGCTGGCGCGCACTTTGGTCACCAGACCCACCGTTGGAATCCGAAGATGGACCGCTACATCTTCGGCGAAAAAGCCAACATCCATATTCTCGATCTGTCGCAGACGGTGCCGTTGCTGCACCAGGCGCTGTTGAAGGTTCGCGAAGTCGCCGCTGGCGGTGGCCGCGTGCTTTTCGTCGGCACCAAGCGTCAGGCCGCTGATCACATCAAAGCCGCGGCGCAACGCTCGGCTCAGTACTACATCAACCAACGCTGGCTCGGCGGCACGCTGACCAACTGGCAAACGGTGTCGAAGTCGATCGCGCGTCTGCGCGAAACGGAATCGATCATTGCCGGCGGCGGCGTCGGCCTCACCAAGCGTGAAGTGCTGAACCTCCAGCGTGAACGCGACAAGCTCGACCGTTCGCTCGGCGGCATCGCCTCGATGGGCGGCGTTCCAGACCTGATGTTCGTGATCGATACCAACAAGGAAGCGATCGCCATTCAGGAAGCCAAGAAGCTTGGCATCCCCGTTGTCGCCATCGTCGACTCGAACTGCGATCCGGATGCGGTCACCTATCCGATCCCGGGCAACGATGACGCCGCGCGCGCGATCCAGCTCTACTGCGATCTGATCGCTGACGCCGTGCTCGATGGTCTCACTGAAGGCCAAGTCCGCGGCGGCCGTGACATCGGCGCTTCGGAGCGTCCGCCGGTTGAGGCGGCTGTGGCCCGCGAACGTCCGCCCTCTGGTCCGGTCGAAAGCCCGATCGATGGCCCTACGGGCGCGAACTACTAAATAACTGACGAGAGAAGTCTCAGGAGTAAGACATGGCGGAAATCACCGCTGCGCTGGTCAAGGACCTGCGCGAAAAAACCGGCGTCGGCATGATGGATTGCAAAAAGGCGCTCGCCGAAAACAACGGCGACCTCGAAGCATCCGTCGATTGGCTGCGCGCGAAGGGCTTGTCGAAGGCCGCAAAAAAGGCCGACCGCGCCGCTGCTGAAGGCATCGTCGCGATCGCCGTCGACGGCGGCCAAGCCGCGGTCATCGAGCTCAACTCGGAAACCGACTTCGTCGCCCGCAACGCTGACTTCCAAAAGGCAGCCGGTGAGTTCGCCGCGCTGGCGCTTAAGGCCGGCGATCACGATGCGCTGCTGAACGCCGCGCACGGCGGCGGCAAGGTTTCGGACTCGGTCACGAATCTGATCGCCACCATCGGCGAGAACATCACGCTGCGCCGTTCGCAGAAGCTCAATGTCGGCAATGGCGTTGTGGCGTCCTACGTCCACGCCAAAGTCGATGGCTCGGACAATCTCGGCCGTATCGCGGTTCTGGTCGCTCTCGAGTCGAGCGGCGACAAGGCGAAGCTCGAAGCGATCGGCAAGAAGGTCGCCATGCACATCGCCTCGGCCAATCCGCTGGCGCTGACCGAAGCGGAAATCCCGGCCGATCGCGTCGAGCGCGAAAAGGCCGTGATCGCCGACACGATCAAGGAAGACCCGAAGGCCGTCGGCAAGCCGCAGCAAGTTCTCGACAAGATGCTCGAGGGCAAGATGCGGAAGTTCTTCGAAGAATCCGTGCTCACCAAGCAGGCCTTCGTCATGAACCCCGACCAAACCGTCGAAGCGGCCGTGAAGGAAGCTGAGAAGGAAGTCGGCGCTCCGATCGCGATCAAGGGCTTCGTCCGCTTCGGCGTTGGCGAAGGCGTTGAGAAGCGCGCCGATGATTTCGCCGCCGAAGTGGCGGCGATGTCGGGCAACAAGAGCTAGTCCGGTTCCTACGAGTAGCCGCAAGTCACTGCGCCCCCCTGGAAACAGGGGGGCGTTTTGCGTTGACCCGTGCCGATCACTTGGGTGATCAGAAGTTGTGAATTCGCTGAAGCCGGAAGATTATGCCGAGGATGTCTCGGTCTGCGTTCGATGCGCAGGCGGAGAAGTTTGGCTCTCGGAACGGCTGTGTCGTCGCCTGGTCTGGATCGGCCAAGCCTACGAACTTCATCTGCTGCCCTTGCTCGGCGAAGACAGGACCGTGAACGCCGTTCAGGCGCAGGCGCTTGCCGCCGAACTGGCATTTGTGGACGCAATCGTCACGGACGAGGCGCTTCAGTCCGTGCTGACCCGGCTGACGCCGGTTGTGCAGTCCAGCATTCAAACCGGCGCTGAAATCAGGGTTGAGTGGCCCTAACGCGGCTGCCGTTGATTTAGGGCGGTTCCCTGGAACTCCGGGCTGACTCCAGCGGCTCCGGTAGTTTATAGATTCTGCCTCATGAGCCTCGCCGAAACCCGACCCAGCCCAAGCGGGCTGCGCTACAAGCGCGTCCTCCTCAAAATCTCCGGCGAAGCGCTGATGGGTGAGGGGCAATACGGCATCGACACCGCCGTTTGCGAACACATCGCCAAAGCCGTCCTCGACGCCGCCGCTTCGGGCGCTGAGATTTGCCTCGTCATCGGCGGGGGCAACATTTTCCGCGGCGTCCAGGGCGCGGCCAAGGGCATGGAGCGGGCGAGCGCGGATTACATGGGCATGCTCGCTACCGTCATGAACGCGCTCGCGATGCAGAATGCGATCGAAAGCCTCGGCGGTCAGGCGCGCGTTCTCTCCGCCATCCCGATGGTGACCGTCTGCGAGCCCTACATTCGCCGCCGCGCCATGCGCCACATGGAAAAGGGGCGCATCGTCATTTTCGCAGCCGGCACCGGCAATCCGTTCTTCACGACAGATACCGGCGCCGCGCTTCGCGCCGCCGAGATGGGCTGCGACGCGCTTCTGAAGGGCACGCAAGTCGACGGCGTCTACACCGCCGATCCCAAGAAGGACAAAACCGCGACGCGCTACGACAAGCTGAGCTACCACGAAGTGCTCGCGCGCGATCTCAAAGTGATGGACGCCTCCGCTGTCAGCCTGATGCGCGACAACGGCATTCCGATTGTCGTGTTTTCCATCGGCGCGCGCGGCAGCCTCGCAGACGTGCTGCACGGCCGCGGCGTCTGCACAACAATTTCAGACTAGGGAAGAAGCGTCATGGCAGCCTCGCCGCCTTTCAAACTCGACGACTACAAGAAGCGCATGGACGGCGCGATCACTGCGCTCCAGCACGAGTTTTCCGGCCTGCGCACCGGCCGCGCCTCGCCGTCATTGCTCGATCCGATCAAGGTGGAAGCTTATGGCGCGGAATCTCCGCTGACATCGGTCGCCAGCGTCAGCGTCCCCGAGCCGCGGATGATCTCGGTCAACGTCTGGGACAAAGCCGTCGTCTCCGCCGTCGATAAGGCGATCCGCTCCGCCAATCTTGGCCTCAACCCGATCGTTGACGGCCAAACGTTGCGCATCCCGATCCCGCCGCTCACAGGGGAGCGCCGCACCGAACTCGCGAAAGTCGCCGGCAAATATGCCGAGCAGCAGCGCATCGCCGTCCGCAATATCCGCCGCGACGCGATGGAGCATCTAAAGAAGCTCGAGAAAGAGCACGCCATCAGCGAAGACGAGCACAAGAAGCACGGCGCCGAAGTCCAAAAGGCGACGGACGATCACATCAAGACCATCGACTCGACGCTCCATTCGAAAGAGCAGGAGATCATGCAGGTGTAGGCCTTGGGCAGTAGGCAGTGGGCAGTTCTGCCTGCGTCTCTACTGCCGATTGCCTGCTGCCTACTGCCCATATGGCCCAGCCATCTCCCACCCA
>CAYUOC010000021.1:22222-29445 GCA_964446305.1 uncultured Terricaulis sp.
CTCTATGTGGACCGCGATCTCGACAAACTCGTTCGCGAAGGCGTGCGCGTGCGTGTCATTGGCGGCCGCGAAGGCCTGCAGCGCGACATTGCGCAGATCATCGACAACGCCGAAGCCCGCACCAAGCACAACGACAAGCTCAACCTCACCATCGCCTTCAACTATGGCGGTCAGGACGAGATCGTGCGCGCCGCCCGCCGCTTTGCTGAGGATGTCGCCGCCGGAAAACTCAAAGCCGGTGATCTCGATCACAAGATCTTCGAATCGTATCTCGACACCGAAGAGCTTCCCGCCGCCGATCTTCTGATCCGCACCTCGGGCGAGTTTCGCCTGTCGAACTTCATGCTCTGGCAATCCGCTTACGCGGAGCTGGTTTTCCTAGACGTGCTCTGGCCGGATTTCGGCAAGGAGGCGCTGAGCCAAGCAATCGACATCTTCCGCCGCCGCGATCGCCGCTACGGAGGGTCGGCGCCTGAGTCCGCCTGACGCCGTCCAATCAGCGCCCGCGCGCGGCGACTGGTCCGATCTTGGCGCGCGTATCGTG
This sequence comes from uncultured Terricaulis sp., assembly GCA_964446305.1. Classification (GTDB taxonomy): domain Bacteria; phylum Pseudomonadota; class Alphaproteobacteria; order Caulobacterales; family Aquidulcibacteraceae; genus Vitreimonas. The sequence goes on from CAYUOC010000021.1 coordinate 22,767, forward strand.
TCAGGTCTTGTGCTCGCTTCCGCCGGCATCGGCGCAGCACTTGCCGGCGGTCCGTGGCTCGCGGCCATGTGCGGCGCCGCTGTCGTCGCGATGAGTTACGAATGGGCGCGCATGAGCGAGCCCGAGAATTTCGCGCCCGCCTTCATGTTCACGCTCGCCGGCTCGCTTGGCGCGGTGATGTTTTCGAGTTGGGGCTATCTGACCTTTGCGTTCTTCTGGATGGTCGGCTGCGCCTTCGCCTCGGCTGTGCGCCGCCGAACGCTCGCCGGCATCATCGAGACGGCGGGTGGCTCAATCTACATTGGTCTGCCGTGCGCGATCTTCCTCTGGCTGCGTGACCGCGCCCCGGAAGGTTTGGAGACCATCCTGGCGCTCTTTGCCATCATCTGGGCGGCGGACATCTTCGCCTATTTCGGCGGCAAGCTCATCGGCGGACCCAAAATCGCGCGCGGCCTTTCGCCCAACAAAACCTACTCAGGCATCGTCGCGGGAACGCTTGCCGGCGCTATCGCCGGCTACAGCTGCGGCCATCTGTTCCAAGCCGAGGCTTACCTGCAAATCCCATGGTTGCTGATCGGCGCACTCGTGGCATTCACTGGGCTGATGGGCGACCTGTTCGAATCCTTCCTAAAGCGCCGCTTCGGCGTGAAAGACGCCAGCAAGCTCATCCCGGGCCACGGCGGGGTTTTGGATCGCATCGATAGTCTTATGGCGGCGACGCTTCTCGTCGGAGCGGCGCTCGCGTTTGGCCCCGGCGCGACTGCGCTGCTGTTCGGACGCGGCCTATGACGCGCAGCGTTTCCATTCTCGGCGTCACCGGATCGGTCGGCCAATCGACGATCCAGGTCATCGAAGAACTACGCGGGCAGGGGCATGAGCTGCCGGTTGAAGCCGTCACCGCCGCGAGCAGATTGGACGAACTCGCCGAAGCGTGCCGCCGCTTGAAACCGAAGTTTGCGGCGATCGCCGATCCCACATTGCTGAACGCAGCCAAGAGCGCCCTCGCGGGACTGAACGTCGAAGTCGGCGCCGGGCCGTCCGCGCTGGAAGAGGCTGGCTCTCGCCCTGCCGAATGGGTCATGTCCGCGATTGTCGGCGCCGCGGGACTCGCGCCGACCATGGCCGCCGTACGCCGCGGCGCTCATGTTGCACTGGCGAACAAGGAATGCCTGGTCTGCGCCGGCCCGCTCTTCATCGAGGCAGCCAAGGCGCATGGCGCGACGCTGCTGCCGGTCGATTCCGAGCACAATGCCATCTTCCAGGTCCTGACCCACCCCGATCGGGTCGAGCGGCTGACGCTCACTGCCTCAGGCGGCCCGTTCCGCACTTGGACGCGCGAGCAAATGGCCGTCGCCACGCCAGCCCAGGCCTGCGCCCACCCGATGTGGAGCATGGGCCGCAAGATCTCGGTCGATAGCGCGACCCTCATGAACAAGGGCCTTGAACTCATCGAGGCGTCCTATCTCTTTGGTTTCCCATCCAAATCGATCGACGTCATCGTCCACCCACAGAGCACTATCCACAGCCTGGTGCACTATGTGGATGGTTCGGTGCTCGCTCAGCTCGGCACGCCGGACATGCGCATCCCGATCGCCTACGCGCTGACCTGGCCCGATCGCGGAGCGGTATCCACTGCACGGCTCGACCTCGCCAAGCTCGCCCAGCTGACGTTCGAGGCGCCCGATCCGGTTCGTTTTCCAGCGCTCCGCCTGGCCCGCAACGCCCTAGACCGGGGTGCGGCTGTCACCACAGCCCTGTCAGCGGCGAATGAAATCGCTGTCGAAGCGTTCCTGGAGGGACGGATTCGCTTCCTCGACATTTCCAACACGGTCGAACAAGCTCTGTCACAGCTGGAAGGGGCCGAGGCTGGGCTTCTCGCAAAAATGCCTTCATCCTTCGATGAGGTGAGGGCGGTGGATCAGGCCGCGCGGCGCGCGGCGCGTCTTATTGCGGGAAACCCGGCGGCAGCTTAAAGGGCTGACAACGCCTCACAAATTGCCGGCGGGAAGGAAGCGGGCCGAATGGACGTATTGCAGAACATCCTGATCTACGCCGGCTCATTCGTGCTGGTGCTCAGCGTCGTGGTGTTCGTGCACGAGTTCGGTCACTTCCAGGTCGCGCGCTGGCGCGGCGTTGCGATCGACACCTTCTCCATCGGCTTCGGCAAGACGCTGCTCGGCTGGCGCGACAAGCAAGGCGTGCAGTGGAAGGTCGGCGCGCTGCCGCTCGGCGGCTATGTAAAATTCGCCGACGACGCCGACGCAATGTCGACCGCCCCGCGCGAGAAGATCGACGACCCGGCGGCGCTCGCCGAAGCCCGCGCCAAAGGTCTCTTCCACGCGCAACCGCTCTCGACGCGTTCGATGGTTGTTGCCGCCGGACCCGTCACGAACTTCATATTTTCGATCATCGCCTTCGGCCTGCTTGTTTTCATCCTCGGGCGCGATGTCGCGAGCGTTGCGGCCGTGCAGCCAGAGTCGCCGGCCGCCGCCGCAGGCTTGCAGCAAGGCGATCTCATTCGCTCCATCGATGGCGAGCGCATTGGCGATTTCCAGGATTTGCAGCGCGTTGTCTCGCAAGCGCCGAACCAAACGCTGAGCCTGATTGTTCTGCGCGAAGGCTCTGAAGTCTCGATGCAGATCACGCCGCGTCCGCGGCCGGACAATCCGCAAATCGGCTCGATCGGCATCGCCGGTCAACGTGAACGTGTCGGTCCGCTGACCGCGCTGGCCGTCGGCGCGTCCGACACTTGGGGCATCATCGCTCAAACCGGCGCTTACATCGGCGGCATCTTCACGGGCCGTGAGTCCGGTAATCAGATCGCCGGCCCGCTCGGCATCATCAACGTCTCCGGTCAGGTCGCGACGTCGGCGCTGACCGGCGGCGGTAACGACGTCACTTGGCTCGACCGCCTGAGCTTTCTGGCGCTGTCGCTACTCAATTTGGCCGCAGTGCTGTCGGTAGCTGTCGGCATCGTGAATCTGCTGCCGATTCCGATCTTGGACGGGGGACATCTGCTGTTCTACGGGATCGAGGCCGTACGCGGAGGCAAGCCATTGCCGCCGTCGGCCCAGGAATGGGCCTACCGGGCCGGATTCGCCGTCATGGCGAGTTTGTTCTTATTCGCAACCTGGAATGACATTACGAGGCTCTTTCCGGGTGCGCAGTAACAGCGGCTCGTCCTTGTCTTTCGAGGCGGGATGGGCTCTTAAAAACCAAGACGCTGGGGAGCGTCGGACGTCGAGGGCTTGATGAAGCGGGTACTGCGGGATGTAGCGCTCGGCGCACTTGGTTGCGTCGCCACTGTAGGCGCGGGGACAGGCGCGCTCTTGGCGGCCAGCACGGACGCCTACGCCCAACAAAATCAGACGACGACAACACCGCCGCAGGCGCAGCCCTCGGGCGTCGCTATTCGCCGCGTGCTCGTCGAAGGCAACCAGCGGATCGAGCCGGCGACGATTGCGTCGTACCTGCAAGTCGGTCCCGGCGATGTGTTCGATCCCGAGCGCATCGACATGTCGATCAAGACGCTGTTCGCCACCGGTCTCTTCTCGGACGTTCAGATCGAACAGCGCGGCGGCGATCTCGTTGTCGTCGTCAGTGAAAACCCGATCATCAACCGCGTGATCTTCGAAGGCATGAGCACGCTCGACGAGGAAGACCTCGAAGGCGAAGTGCAGGCCCGTCCGCGTTCGGTGTTCACGCCGGCGCGCGCGCAAGCTGACGTGCAACGCATCCTCGACGTTTACCGCCGCAACGGCCGCTTTGCCGCGCAGGTCACGCCGCAAGTGCGCGAACTCGATCAAAACCGCGTCGATCTGATCTTCGAAGTCGACGAAGGCCCGGTCACCGGGGTTCGCGACATCAACTTTATCGGCAACGAGGAATTCTCCGATCGCCGTCTGCGCGACGCGATCGTGACGACGCGTTCGAACTGGTGGAATTTTTTCTCGAGCAACGACAACTACGATCCCGATCGTCTCGAGTACGACCGCGAACAGCTCCGCCAGTTTTACAACAACCGCGGCTATGCGGATTTCCGCGTGGTGTCTGCTGTCGCCGAACTGACGCCTGACCAGCGCGATTTCTACATTACCTTCACGGTGGAAGAGGGCGTTCGTTACGAGTTCGGCGAAATCCAGATCCAGACCGAGCTGAACCGTCTGCCCGAGAACCTGCTGCGCGCCGTCAATCCGATCCGCTCGGGCACGGAATTCCGCGGCGAGCAGATCGAAGACGCCATCGACGCGATGACCTACATCGCCGGCTCCGTCGGTTACGCCAACGTCCAGATCACGCCGATCGTCGAGCGCGATCGCGAGAACCGCAAGGTCAACATCACCTTCGAAGTCGATGAGGGTCCACGCACGTTCATCGAGCGCATCGACATCGTCGGCAACACCCGGACGGTGGATCGCGTTATCCGCCGCGAAATGTTGGTCGCCGAAGGCGACGCGTTCAACCGCGTGCTGCTTGATCGCTCGCGCGATCAGGTGCGTTCGCTCGGCTACTTCAACGAAGTCACCGTCGAGGACGCCGATGGCTCGCAGCCCGATCGGTCGGTCGTCACCGTCACGGTGGAAGAGCAGTCGACCGGCGAATTCGCTTTCGCCGCGGGCTATTCATCCACCGAGAGCTTCCTGTTCGACGTCTCGGTCACCGAACGCAACTTGCGCGGCCGCGGCCAATTCCTGCGCCTGCGCGCCTCGTCGAGCTCGCAGCGCCAGCAGCTCGATCTGCGCTTTACCGAGCCGCGCTTCATGGGCCGCGAAATCGCCGCCGGCTTCGACATCTACTCGCTGCGCACCGACTTCCTCAGCCAGTCGTCGTTCGAAAACCAATCGACGGGCATCGGTCTTCGCACCGGCTTCCGTATCGGCGAGCGCACCAATCTCGGCCTGACCTATTCGTTGGTGCAGGATGATACCGAGATCGCTGACGTCTTCCTCGATCACGACTCGAACATCCTCACGCCGGATGTGAATCAGTGCGATCCGGTGAACCTGACGCGGCCGCTGCTCTGCGATCAGGAAGGCACCTTCATCACCTCGGTGGTCGGGTTCCAGGTCAATTGGGATCGCCGCAATTCGCCGATCAATGCGACCCGCGGCTTCAATCTGGACGTCAGCCAGGACATCGCCGGCCTGGGCGGTGAAGTGAACTATTTCCGGACCGAGATCGAAGGCGGCGTCTATTACGGCCTGCCGTACGGCTTCCGCGCCATGTTCCGCGGCAATGCCGGCTTCATCACCGGCTGGAACGGCGACACCGTCCGCATCAACGACCGCTTCTTCAAGGGCGGATCCTCGTTCCGTGGCTTCGACGTGGCCGGCATCGGCCCGCGCCAGCTGCTGGTTGAGGACGCGACAGGCAATGTCGTGACGCGTGGCGACGCCGTCGGCGGCAACGCCTACGCCATCGGCACGCTGCAGCTCGATGTTCCGCTGCCGCTGCCTGAGACATTCTCGCTTGGCAGCGCGCTTTTCGTTGATTTCGGCACACTTGGCTATTTGGACTCGGCGAACCGCCAGACGGTCGACCTAGCCGGTCCGAACCGCCTCATTGTTGACGATTCCGCCAGCTTAAGAGTGGCGGCAGGGGTCTCGATTTTTTGGGATTCCCCGTTTGGACCGGTGCAGTTCGATTTCGCGCAGCCGCTCCAGTACGAAGAATATGATCGACGCGAACAGTTCCGGTTCTCAACCCGGACGAATTTCTGAGGAGAAGCGCGGTATGCGTGTGGTGAGTTTGTTTTCGGCGGCCGCGTTCGCGGTGGCCGCAGTCGCTGTGTCGTCCGATGCGCTCGCTCAGCGCAATCGCGGCAACGCTCAAGCGACGCAGGCGGTGGTGATCAATTATTCGCGGGTAGCCGCCGAGTCCGTGCTCGGTCGCGACCTGCAAGCGAAGCTCGCGGCGCTGCGTCAGCAGTTCCAGACCGAGGCGCAAGCGCTTGCGCCGGAAGGGCAGTCGCTGGAGCAAGAGGCCCAGCGCCTCGCTCAAACGACGCGCAACCTGTCGCAAGAGCAAATCCGCAACAACGCCGCGGTTCAGCAATACACCCAGCGCCGCCAGCAATTTGAGCAGCGCGCCGCTGGCATCCGTGGCGACATGGAATGCTCGCAGCTGATCGCTTTGCGCGACTTTGACCGCCAAGTCGGTCCGGTCGTGAACTCGGTCATGACCGCGCGTGGCGCCGGCATCGTCATCGACGCCAGCAACACGACCTCGTTCGACCCGAACTTCGACATCACCGCGACGGTGATCCAGCAGCTCGATCAGAACCAGAACTCGCGCGTCGCCAACGTTGCCCGCCATGCGGCCAGCGAATGCCAAGCGCAGCAGCCTGCCGCGCAGCAATAAGCGTCAGGCCGTGACATCGGGCAGCGGCTGCGCCACATAGTCGGCGCATGATCGATCCCCGCTTCTACGAGGCGCTCGGACCGGTAACGGTCCGGGCGCTTGCGCCTTCTAGCGATATCGGCGGCGACGCCGAGCGCGAAATCACGGGCGCCGCGCCGGCCGATCGCGCCGGCCCAGGCGACCTTTGCTATTACGAAGGCAAGAAGGGCGCGGCCCTCGAAACCGCGCCCGGCGCCTGCATCATCCCGCCGGCGCTCGCCCATCTCGCGCCCAAGGCCGGCGCGCTCATTCTCACTGAGCGCCCGCGTTCGTTCTTTGC
>CAYUOC010000021.1:29545-33244 GCA_964446305.1 uncultured Terricaulis sp.
GTGATCGGCGAGCAGGGGTTTGGCGTGGCCGGCGATGCCTCGGGCCCTGTCGATGTCCCCCACCTCGGCCGCGTCGTCGTGCAGGACAAAGTCACCATCGGCGCCAATTCCTGCATTGATCGGGGCGTGTTCGACGACACGGTGATCGGCGAGGGGGCGAAGATCGATAACCTCTGCCATGTCGCCCATAACTGCATCATTGGCCGTGGCGTGCTGATCGCGGCTTTCGGCGGCATTTCCGGGTCCACCAAAATCGGCGACGGCGTCACCTTGGGTGGGCGTGTCGGCGTGGCCGATCACCGCAATATCGGGGCAGGCGCTACCCTTGCGGGCGGCGCCGCCGTGTTCCAAGACGTGCCGCCAGGAGAGGTCTGGAGCGGATATCCGGCCAAACCGTTACGCAAATGGCTTCGTGAAGCCGCCTGGCTGAGCCGCCGGGCCGCCGCAGGGACGCGCGATGAAAGCAAATGATCTGACCGAACAGCAGAAGACCACGGACGACGTGATCGAGATCGGCGAAATCCTACGCCGCCTCCCGCACCGCTACCCGTTCCTGCTCATCGACCGCGCCGTCGATTACATCCCGAATAAATCCATTCGCGGCATCAAGAACGTCACCATCAACGAACCGTTTTTTCCCGGGCACTTCCCCGGTGCGCCGGTGATGCCTGGCGTCTTGCAGATCGAAGCCTTGGCGCAGACGGGCGCCGTGCTCATGTCCAAGACGCTCGAAGCCGATATCACCAAGCACCTCATCCTCTTCATGTCCGTCGAAAGCGCGCGCTTCAAAAAGCCCGTCATGCCCGGCGACACGATGGAGATGTTCGTCGAGGTGCTCTTCCAGCGCCGCAACATTTTCAAATTCCGCGGCCGTGTCGAAGTGCGCGGCGAACTCGCCACGGATTGCGAATTCGCCGCCATGAAGGCCGACCGCCCACAGGATTCGATATGAGCGCGAAGGTCCACAAAACCGCCGTCGTCGATGACAACGCAGAACTCGGCGCCAACGTCGAGATCGGCCCGGGCTGCGTTATCGGTCCGAACGTGAAGATCGGCGAGGGCACCAAGCTCATCGCGCACGTCTTCATCGAAAGTCACACCGAGCTCGGCAAGGGCAACACCGTCTGGCCGTTCGTCGGCCTCGGCGGCGCCCCGCAGGACCTCTCCTACCAAGGCGAGCCGACGAAGCTCATCATCGGCGACAACAACGTCATCCGCGAACATGCCACCATTCACCGCGGCACCGTGCGCGGGCGCGGCGTCACCACGGTCGGCAATGATTGTCTGATCATGGGCAATTGCCACGTCGCGCACGATTGCATCGTCAACAACAACGTGATCATGGCCCAAACCGCCACCATTGGCGGTCACGTCCAAGTCGGCGACTACGCCTTCCTCGGCGGCCTCTCCGGCGTCCACCAACACGGCCGCGTCGGCCGCTACTCGTTCGTCGGCGCGAGCGCCCTGATGACGACCGATCTCATCCCGTTCGGGTCGGCCATCGGCAACCACGCCCACCTCGGCGGCCTGAATGTCGTGGGCCTTAAGCGCCGCGGCTTCTCGCGCGAACAGATCCACGATCTTCGCGCCGCGTATCGTTTGCTGTTCGCGGAAGAAGGCACATTCCAGGAGCGCGTTGAGGATTGCGTTGAAGCCTATTCCGGCAATCCGCACGTCATGGAAATCGTCGACTTCATCCGCGCCGACGCGGCGCGCAATCTTTGCATGCCGCGTGACTAATGAGCGGCTGGCGTAAGCTTGGCGTCATCGCGGGCGGGGGAGAACTTCCCGTCGTGCTGGCCGAACATTTGGCCGCGACCCAACGCCCATATTTCATCGCCCGCATCACGCCGATGGCCGACACCGCGCTCGAGGCGCACCCAGGGGCCGGACACGGCCTCGGCCAAATGGGCGCCCGTATGGACGCCATCCGCGAAGCCGGCTGCGATGCGGTTGTGCTGATCGGCAAAGTCGAACGCCCCGATCTCAAGACGCTGCAGCTCGATGACGTCGCACTCTCGATGTTGCCGGCCATTCTCGCCGCCATGCCGCAAGGCGATGATGCGCTGCTTCGCGCCGTGCTGAGCGAGCACGAGAAGGCCGGCTTCCGCGTCGTCGGCGCCGATACGGTCATGCACGATCTGCTGGCGACGCTGGGCGCGTGGGGTGCGGTGCAGCCCAACGACCAGCACAAGCGCGACATCGCCAAGGCGGCCAAAGTCGCCGCCGCCAGCGGCGCGTTCGACATTGGCCAAGGCGTTGTCGTCTGCGATGGCTTGGTGCTTGCGGTTGAAGCTCAAGAGGGCACCGACGCCATGCTCCGGCGCGTCGCCGAATTGCCGCCGACCATTCGCGGCACGGCCCAGGCGCGCCGTGGCGTGCTGGTGAAGCGCCCGAAGCCCATCCAAGAGCGCCGCATCGATTTGCCCGTCATTGGCGTGCGCACCATTGAGGGCGCCGCTGCCGCGGGCCTCGCGGGCATCGCGGTTGAAGCGCAAGGCGCGCTCGCGGTGCGCCGCGCCGACCTCGTTGCCGCCGCCAACCGCGCCGGGCTTTTCGTTTACGGCTTCACCGCCGACGAAACGGACAAGGCGTGAGCAAACGCATTTTCCTCGTAGCCGCGGAATCCTCCGGCGACGCGCTCGGCGCCGATCTCGCCCGCGCGCTCCGTGAGCGGGACGCGGCGCTTGATCTACAAGGCGTCGGCGGCCCGCTGATGGCCGCGCAGGGCATCGCCAGCCAAGCCGACATCAAGGGTCTCGCAGTGCTTGGCTTCATTGACGGCCTGCTCGCCTATTCGCGCGTCAAAGCCGCTGTCAGTTCGACCGTCGCGGCTATTCTCAAATCCAAACCAGATGTGGTCGTCTTGATCGATTCATGGGGCTTCACGCTCCGTGTGGCGCAAGGCGTGCGCGCCGCCTCGCCCGAGATCAAACTGGTGAAGTATATCGGCCCGCAGGTGTGGGCGACGCGCCCGGGGCGCGCCAAGACACTCGCCGCCGCCGTCGATCACTTGATCTGCATCCACGATTTCGAAGTGCCTTTTTACGAACCGCATGGCCTCGCATGCACCGTTTGCGGCCATCCCGCGCTCGGCCGCTACACGCCCGGCGATGGCGCCGCGCTCCGCGCACGCCAAGGCTTCACGCCAACAGAGAAGATCATCCTCGTTCTGCCCGGCAGCCGCAGCGCCGAGATTCGACGCATCGGCCCAACGCTATGGGCGGCCGCTGAACTGCTTGATCGCGATCGCGACGTCCGCATCATCACCGTGGCCGCCAACAGCGTGCGCGAACAGGTGACGGCGCAAGTGCCCGCGACGGTTCGCATCCTCGACGAAAGCGGAAAGGAAGACGCTTTCGCCGCCGCCACCGTCGCGCTCGCCGCCTCCGGCACCGTGACAACCGAAGTCGCGCTGCAAGGCACGCCCGTCGTCGTCGGCTACAAGCTCGGTTGGATCACCTGGGCCATAGCCCGCGCGTTCTTGTTCAAGGCCAAGTACGCGTCGCTCATGAACACCGCGGCCGACGCGGAAGTCGCGCCCGAGTTCATCCAAACCCGCTGCACGCCCGAGAACATCGCAACAGCTGCCGCGCCGTTACTCGACAGCGAAGACGCCCGCGAAGCACAAATCCGCGCGCAGGACGAAGCGCTTGCGAAAATGGGGAGAGGCGGCACGCCAGCGAGCGATATCGCCGC
>CAYUOC010000021.1:33344-34760 GCA_964446305.1 uncultured Terricaulis sp.
TTACCCGCGCTTGCCACGCGCGACGTAATCGCGCTGTGGCGCACCGGTATAGACCTGACGCGGACGGCCGATCTTTTGGCTCTCGTCTTCCATCATTTCGGTCCACTGCGCGATCCAGCCCACCGTGCGCGCGACCGCGAACAGCACCGTGAACATCGAGGTCGGGAAGCCCATCGCCCGCAGCGTGATGCCCGAATAGAAATCGATATTCGGATAGAGCTTGCGGCTGACGAAGTATTCGTCGCTCAGCGCAATCTTCTCGAGCTCCATCGCGACTTTCAGCGTTGGATTATCGAGACCGCCGGTTTCCTTCAGCACGGCGTGGCAGAGCTTCTGCATCGCCTTCGCGCGCGGATCGTAGTTCTTATAAACGCGGTGGCCGAAGCCCATCAGGCGCACGTCGTCGTTCGGATCTTTCACGCGGCGGATGAACTCGGGGATCTTATCGACCGTCCCGATCTCTTCGAGCATGTTGAGCGCGGCTTCATTGGCGCCGCCATGCGCCGGGCCCCAAAGGCAGGCGATGCCTGAGGAGATACACGCGAACGGATTGGCGCCCGAAGAGCCGGCCAGGCGGACGGTCGACGTCGAAGCATTTTGTTCGTGATCGGCGTGCAGGATGAAGAACACGTCCATCGCGCGCGCCAGCACCGGATTGACCTTGTAGTCCTCGGCCGGCACCGCGAAGCACTGACGCAGGAAGTTGGACGCGTAGTCGAGCTCATTACGCGGCGAAACGAACGGTTGGCCAATCGAGTACTTGAACGCGCGCGCCGCGATCGTCGGCATCTTCGCGATCAGGCGGTGGCTGGCGATGGTGCGTTGCTGCGGATCGTTGATGTCGGTGCTGTCGTGATAGAAGGCCGCCAGCGCGCCGACCGTGCCGACCATGATCGCCATCGGGTGCGCATCGCGGCGGAAACCCTCGAAGAAGCGATCGAACTGCGAGTGCAGCATCGTGTGATAGGTGATGTTCTTCTCGAAGCGCTGATATTCCGCCTCGCTCGGCAGTTCGCCGTTGGCGAGCAGATAGCAAACTTCCAGGAAGTTCGAGTGCTCAGCGAGCTGATCGATCGGATAGCCGCGATAGAGCAGCACGCCCTCATCGCCATCGATGTAGGTGATCTGGCTTTCGCATGAGGCGGTCGAGGTAAAGCCCGGGTCGAACGTAAACACGCCCGTCTGCGCGTAGAGCTTGCGAATATCGACGACGTCCGGCCCGACGGAACCGCCATACACCGGCAGCTCTAGCTGCTTGTTGTTCACGGTGATCGTGGCCGAAGGCTTCTTAGTGATTTTGCTTTCCATCGCCGAACTTCCTCAAACTTGATCCGCGATCCGCGCCAACGCTTCCTCACGGCCTAACAATTCCAGCGTCTGGCCCAGGTCCGGAGAGGGTGTGCCGCCCGTGAGCGC
>CAYUOC010000022.1:0-34327 GCA_964446305.1 uncultured Terricaulis sp.
GCGCGTGGCTAACAGCGCGCGAGCTAGCCTGCGGATCGCCAGGCGCGGCGAAGGTCGCGCGCCGCGGCGACAGACGAGAAGATGATCGCGAACAAGAGCGCAGCGCTCACGATGGTGTCCGCGGTCATCGTGAAAATCATATACGCGGGCTCGTCATTGCCTGGGTTCATGAAGAAGTTCGCGAAGCCAAGCATCAGCGCCAGCGCAAGAAGGGCGGAGGCCGCGAGCACGCCGCTTCTGCCGCGCGCGAACGCCCATCCAGCGAGGCCGCCAACAACGACCGGCCACATATCGGCGCCGGCGAACGCCAACGCCATCACTATGTTCGGCAGGGCGGGATGGTTGTTCTCGGCGCTGAACGGCGCATTGAGCACGAGCGGCGCGAAGGCCGGTGCGAATGTGGCAAGGAAGGTCACGCCAGTCGTTGCGAGCCAAAGCGTGACCACGCTGACGAGCGCATATCTCGGCCGGTAGGCGCAGAGGAACGCCGCCATCAGGAAAAACGTGGATTGCGTGCCGGCGCCGCTGATCGCCATCCACAAGCGCCCCATCTCTTCTTGGCCGATCGGGCGCGAGAATGCGTATGCTGTGGAGGCGGAGAAAATCGCTGTGCCGATAACGACGTTCCAAAGTATCGGCAACGTCGCGAGCGCCACGAGATAAAGCGCCATGGATTGTACGCGCCATGTGAAAGCCGCCCCGAGGCAGCCCGCGGCCCACGCGACCCGATTGCGATCGAGCGCGGCGAATTCCGCGGACATTGCATGCGCCCATGCGATGCGATTGTCCGGCGCGGTGATGAGAGCGAGTTTCATCAGTACATGCGCGAAATTCATGCTGGCGCTCCTCGTAGCTGCGGAGAGGTGGCGAGGGCCTCGGCCAAAGCGGCGCGTCCGGCGCCGGTGATGCGATAGGCGTGGCGCGCGGGGCGGCCGGGATGATCGGACTCCGTCCACTTGCTTTCCAGCAAGCCGCGTTCGTCCAAGCGGATCAGGATCGGATAAAGACTGCCGGATTTCAGCTCCGTCGCGGCGGCGATTTGAAGCCCGTAAAGCCAGCCGCCGCGCTTTTCCGCCAGCGCTGCCAACACATGTATGGTCTGCTGCGAAAGCCGCCGTGAGCGCGTGGTCATGTCATAACTCTACATAAGTAGAGTTATGAGTCAACGCCTGGATTTGGAGCTGCTAACCGCGTTGTGGTCTAACCCGCTGCCGCGTCGATCAGCAGAAACGCGCGCGTCGTTTCGGCGTTCATCTGCGCACGGCCGCGGCCGATTTGTTCGGCGATGCGGGCGCCTTCGTTGCGCAGGAAGAGCATCGCCTCCTGGTTCGCGGCCGCATCGCGATGGAGGAAATCGCCCATCACCCGCGCCGCTTCCGGCGCCGCATCACGGACCGCGCGCCGCCGTGCTTGCGTGCCTGATCGCGCGCGCTGCGCGATGCGCTCCAATGCCGAAGGGGAGAACACATCGTCCAAACGCAAACCCGCATGCTCGATCGTTTCAACGATCGGCAGCGTCACTGTGCGTGGCTCCGCGATCTGACGGCGCAAATGCGCCACGGGATCGGCCGCCGGCTCGCGGCGCGAGGCAGCGGGCGGCGCGCCTTGCTCGGGGCCATCGACATTGGACAGCAGGTCGCGCCACGTCCAATCGCCCGGGATTGGCTTGTCCGCGGCGGGTGCGCGCTGGCGCTCTTGCGGTGCTTCTGGCGGCGCGTCGCCGAACATTGGTGGCGGCGGGTCGTTGCGATTGCGCGCCGGCGGCAGTTCCAAGGGATCCTGCGCCTCATCGCGCCACGAGCGATCATAGCCCGGCGCGGGTTCGTCATCGGCGACAGCATCACGCGCGCCGCGCGCTGCAACGCGCGCTGCATTGGCCGCATCACGCAAACGCTCCAGCGCCACCGCAGCTTCGCGTTCAACGTTCACGGCTTCGCCGCGAATGAGCTCAGCCGCGCGCTTTGCATCGTCAATCGCGCGATGTGTCGTCTCACGCACCGCGCCGGCGGTGGAGTTTGCGGCATAGGTCGCCGCTTCCGCCGATTGCCGCGCCGCGTCGGTCAAGCTTGTCGCCTTGGCCAGCACGTCGAGCGCATTCGAAAGCGCTTGCTCCAAACGCAGCGCCGAATCCGCGCTCGCTTGCGCGGCGCTCGAAAGGCCGTTGGTGCGATCGGAAATCAAAGCCGCCGCCGCGCCGAAAGAGGTGAGGCGGTGATCGAGCGCTTGGTCGGCCGCGCGTACTTCGGCTTCCGCCACGCGCGCCGCTTCGGAGATTGAACTCGTGTGTTTGCTGATCGAGTCGCCGATCGCCTGCGCCTGGCCGGTGAGATCGCGCGAAATCCGCATCAGCTCTTCGCGCTCACGCTCCATGCCGACGATCATCTGATTGGCGCCGGCCTTGGCCTGATCGGCCATGTCATCGACCGCCTTCGCCTGGCGCGAGATTTGTCCTTCGACGTCTTGGAGCCGCTTCAGCGTCTGCAGCAGCGCCTGGTCGAGCTGATTGATTTCGCCGCGCACGCTTTCGGCCAGTTGCCGCGCCGCGCTCTCGGCGCTGCGCTCGGGGTTCATCAGCCGGTCGGCCGCGTCGGCCAGCCGTCGCGCCTCGGCCCGCGCTCGGGCGCTGTCGCGCGCCGCGATGCCGGAAATGACCGCCATCAAAGCCGGCAGCACCGTCACCGCGCCGACGGCGCCGTACTCAGGAATAGTCAGGGAGGAAATTTGCGCCGGGCCGATCAGGACCACCGCGCCTGCCAAGCTGCCGAGCACCCAAAGCCCGGCGACCACCATGCCCAAAACGCCGATCATCGCCCCGGGGTCACCGTTACGTTCGGCCTCAGGCGTGGTCGTCGTCATGGAGCACAATTCCGTCCGCGCACGGGGAGGGCGCGTTCATAAGGTAAACGAGAACGAAAGAAGTGCGGCCATTCAAGGGCGAATGCACGCAAACGCAAGCTAACGATCAGAAATATCGCGCGTTTGTCGTAATTCTCAGCGGTCGTTCGTCTGGCAGGCTTCACCGGCGCAGGCAGATTGCTCAACGCTGCGCTGTTCAAGCGTGACGCCGACCCAGGCCAATGCCATGGCGATCAACGCGTCGCGAACCATCACTAGGAAAGCCAACATCGCCCTCAACCTCGATGCAATACGCGGTATGTGCGCGCTTCATACCCGAACCGCAAGCTACAGTTCCGTGTATTACGTTGAATGATGAAGTCTCCACTACAATTGGATGCAGCCCCGCTTGACCGGCCCGCAGCCGACGCCTAATTCCGGGCTGTGACGTTACAACATAACAGCGCCCCGCGGCGGGCCCACCTGGCTCACGCCGCCGTCATGGGGCTGCATGCCATTTGCTGTGGCCTGCCGGCGCTGGCGATGCTCGCCGCGACGCTCTCGGGGGCGACCTCGGGCGTGGCCTTACTCTCTGGTTCTTTTGAGGAAATTCACCACTTCCTGCACCAGCACGAGCTCTGGATCCTGATCGCCTCGGCCGCCCTGGTGGTCACTGGCGGCTGGCTCGAGGTCGTCGCCCGCCGCACCCACCGGCACGGCTTCCCCTGGCTCTTCGCCTTCTCGGTGCTCTGCTTCGTGATCAACGTGGCCATCATCCTGGCCCATCGCGCAATCTGAAGTTGTGCCGCGCCGGTCGCCGGCCACCCAAATCGGAAGATAGTTTAGCTTAAATTCACCCTGCGCTGGCAGCGTCGCCGAACCTCATTTCGGCGCGGAGCCCGCCACGCATGACGTCTAAGCCGCCCACCGCGCTCGCCAGCGCCGCCGAGACGCGGCGGCGCGAGATGCCGGCCTCGATCGCGCTGACCATTCTCACCGGCGGTATTGCCGCCGCCATCATGGGCGGGCCGTGGCCTGTCGGCTGGTGCGCCGTGATGTCGGTGCTCTTGATCCTCGACACTGAACTCTATCGCCGCCTCGACACCGCCGAGACCAAAATCGAAGGCCGCACGCTGATCGGCCTTTGCGTCTGGGCTGCGTTCAGCTCGGGCTTTTACGCGCTGTTGCCGATCACGCTTTGGCTGCATGGCGAAGCCGCGGGCGCCGCCGCCGCGATGCTGCTTTGGGTTGCGGGCGTTGTCCGCCATTTCAGCCCGGGCGCTTCCGGCGCTTTGCCGATCGCCGCCGCCGGCGCTGCACCACCCGCGCTCTCACTGCTTGCATCACCGCTGATGCTGGCGGCGATGACGCAACAACCGGACTGGGACCTCGCTTTCATCGCTGCCGTCGGGGGCGGGGCGCTGATGGCCTACGTCACGCAAGCGCGCGTCAGCGCCGCGCACGCCGAGCGTGCGTTGCGCGATGCGAAGCAGAATACGAGCCAGGAACAAGTGCTCGCACAACTCATGCTCGATCAAGGCGCGACCGCCGCCATGCTGGTGGATTCAGAAGGCGCCATCGTCGCCATGAGCAAGTCGATGCGCGAGGCGATCAGGAACGCCGATCCGATCGGAAAGAAATTCGAAGACTTGATTCAGTGGGCGCCGGACCGTTGGCGCGAAGCATTCGCGCGCGCGATGACCGGCGAAGTCGTGCGCTACGAGGAAGACGAGACGCGCATGGCCACCGGCACGCGCTGGTACAATTGGGAAGCGCGCCCGTGGCGCAATGCGGACGGTGAAATCATCGGCGTTGTCTCGCATGGCGGCGACATTACCCAGCTCGTGCAAGCGCGTTCCGCCGCGGCGGCGAACGAGCAGCGGCTGATGCAGGCGCTCAAGATCGCAAAGAGCCTTGTCTGGGAAGTCGATTTCAAATCACGCTCGATCAACTGGCACGGCGATGTGGAAGCGCTCTACAATCGCGCCTTCACCTTCGATCAGTTCATGGAAAGCCGTACCGGCTTCTTGCACGAAGAAGATCGCTTGGCGCTGCGGGACTACTTCATCCGCGTCGGCTCCGGCGGCGGCGGTTGCATGGAGCACCGTGTGCTCAGCGAAAATGGTGATGTGCGCTGGGTCGAGGCCTGGGCGCAGCGCGTCATGGGCCGCACCGGCGGCGTGCGTAAGATCGTCGTCATCTCGAAGGACATCACGGAACGCAAACGCCAGGAAGCGGCGTTCATCGCCGCCATGCATCGCGCCGAGGAACAGTTGAAATCGCGCCGCGCGCTGCTGGGGGAGACCGCAGCCGTAGCGGAAGCCATCGACGAAGCCGCGGTCAACGTCGCCGAGATGTTCGAGCGTCTCGACAACATCATGGCTGAGATGAACGCGCGCGATCAGAAGCTCGCGGAAACCTTGGCCAATCTGCGCGCCGCGCGCGAAGAGGCCGACGCGGCGAACGTTTCCAAATCGCAATTCCTCACCTCGATGAGCCACGAGTTGCGGACGCCGCTGAACGCCATCATCGGCTATTCTGAAATGTTGATGGAAGAGGCGGAGGCCGATGGCCGCGACAGCGACATCGCCGACCTTCAACGCGTGCTGAGCTCGGCGCGCCAGCTGTTGCACCTCATTAACGACATTCTCGACCTCTCGAAAATCGAAGCTGGCCGCATGGACGCGATCGCGTCTGAGTTCGATGTGGCCGCGCTCGTCGGCGAAGCCGCTGCGACGCTGCGGCCGAACGTTGAGAAAAGCGGCAGCACCCTGCGAACCGAGATTGACGCCAGCGTCGGTGTCGCCTGCACCGATGCCTTCAAGCTCAATCAGTGCCTGCTCAATCTGCTCTCGAACGCTGCTAAGTTCACGAAGGACGGCGAGATTATCGTCGGCGCCCGCCGCGTTGCCGATGAGATCGAGATCACTGTCACCGATACTGGCATCGGCATGACGGAAGAGCAGGTGGGCCGTCTGTTCAACGCGTTCGAGCAGGCCGACGCACTCACCGCGCGCCGCTATGGCGGCACTGGCCTCGGACTCGCGCTCACGCGCCGCATCATGCAGATGCTCGGCGGCGACGTGACAGTTACGAGCACTTACGGCGAAGGCTCGGTGTTCACGCTTCGCTTTCCGGTTCACCTTGAAGCGGCGCCGGTCCTTGCGCGCGTCGACGCTTCGGCGGCAGCGGGGCAGGGCAATCAACGCGTCGTGCTGATGATCGACGACGAGGAGACCGCGCGCGATCTCACCGCGCGCTCGCTCATTCGGTTGGGCTTCGAGGTTCGCACCGCGACGACGGGCGGAGAAGGCATCGAACTCGCGCGCAGTCTGCGCCCGAGCCTCATCCTGCTCGACATCAATCTGCCGGATGTTACCGGCTGGGATGTGCTCACCGTGCTCAATACGGGCGATGCGGGCGACATTCCCGTTATCATTCACTCGATCGACGATAACCGTCAGCGCGCGTTGTCGTCCGGCGCTTGCGAACACCTGGTCAAACCAGCCGACCGTGACGTGCTCGCCGCCGCCGCACTTCGCTTTGCGCGCGCTCCCGATATCGCAACGCTGGCCGCGACGCCGGCCGAGACCAACGTAGCCAAAACGGCGTGAAAGGCCCTCCCATGCGCATACTCATCGCTGAAGATCATCCTGATAACCGCGAAATGCTGACCCGCCGCCTTGAGCGGAAAGGCTACGAAGTGCACTGCGCCGAAAACGGCGCGGAAGCCGTGGAGATGGCGAAGAGTTGCGCGCCGGATCTCATCCTCATGGATATTTCGATGCCTGTGATGTCAGGCATCGAAGCGACGAAAGTCATTCGCGCGACGCCAGATGTCGCCGGGGTGAAGATCGTGGCGCTCACCGCGCATGCGATGGAAAGCGCCCGCAAGGAATGCATGGACGCCGGCTGCGATGACTTCGCGACGAAGCCTGTCGATTTCGCCGGTCTCGTAGCGCTGATCGATAAGTACGCGGCCTAATTCACGCAGAACCTTGATGCGCGCTGTTCGCATGGTTAGCGCGCATCAAGGTTAGCGCATTTAAATCATCCAAAATGCGTAATCAGCGATGCGGCATTAGCGCGGCCTAAACTCATCTCACGGTAAATTGCTCGTCTGGTATGGGCACATGGGTGCAGGGGAGGACGAATGTCCTCGGCGCAAGGCGATGAAGGCGCGTCCGCGGCGACGCGCCTCGGACGTATTCTCCTGGTCGACGACCAGGCGCAAAACCGTGACATGCTCGGCCGCCGGCTTGAGCGTCGCGGCTATGACGTCGTGCTGCGTGAAACCGCAGTCGGCATCGAAGAAGCTATTTCCGAACTTGGCATCGAATTGGTGCTGCTCGATTGGATGATGCCCGAGCGTTCGGGGCTCGATGCGCTGCAAGGCATCCGCAAACTGTTCGACGCCGAGCACGTTCCGGTCATCGTCGTCACGGCGCTCGATGATGGCGATATCGTCTCGAAGGCGCTCGAAGGCGGCGCCAACGACTACATCACCAAGCCGATCGATCTGCGCGTTCTGACCGCGCGGGTGAAGGCGCAGCTCGACCGCCGCCAAGCGGTGCTCGAACTCGACGCGATCCGCGACAATCTCGAAAAGACGGTTCAGCAACGCACCCAGGATCTGGTCAGCGCCAACGAAACGCTCTCCGCCGAAATCAGCGAACGTGAAGCCGCCGAAGCGCGGGCGCAATCTTTGGCCCGCCACGACCCGCTGACGGGCCTGGCCAACCGCCGCCACTTCCTCGAAGAACTCGACCGCCGCATCGCCCTGGTAGGGGGTGAGGAAAACGCCTTCGCGCTGATGTTCGTCGATCTCGATCGCTTCAAGCCGATCAATGACGTTCACGGCCATGCCATCGGCGATCAATTACTGCAGGTGATCGGCACGCGACTTACGAGCTGCATCCGCGACGATAGCTTCGCCGCGCGCTTGGGCGGCGATGAATTCGCGGTGCTACTGGAAGGGCCGGGCGGGCGTGAAGCCGTCGCCGCTGCCGCGCGCCGCATCTTGCATGAACTTTCAGCGCCGATCCTGGTCAATGGTCTGAAGCTCACGGTTGGCGCTTCGATCGGCATCGCGCTCTGCCCGGAAGATGGCCGCGACGCCGCCGAATTGTTGCAACGCGGCGACGCCGCCATGCTGCGCGCCAAGGAAGATCGCGGCGCCTACAAGTTCTTCGATTCCACCATCGATGAAGAGCTGAAGTCGAAAGCCGCGCTCGAAACCGAATTGCGTTCGGCCATTCCGAACGGCGATATCGTTCCGTATTTCCAGCCGGTGGTGCACGTCGATACCGGCGAGCTGGCTGGCTTCGAAGTGCTGGCCCGCTGGCCGCATCGTGAGCGCGGCATGATTTCGCCGGTGCATTTCATCCCGGTCGCTGAAGACGCGGGCCTGGTCGATGCGATGTTCTGGGCGCTGCTAGCTCAAGCGTGCCGCAAGGCGCTCGACGCGCCGGGTGAATTCGTGCTCGCGGTCAACATTTCGCCGAGCCAAGTGCGCGATCAATGGTTTCCGGAAAAGGTGCTGCGGACGCTGCGCGAAACCGGCTTCCCGGCGCAGCGCCTGGAAATCGAAGTGACGGAAAGCGCCATGATCGGCGACGTCGCGCGGGCGAAATCGTCACTGATGTCATTGAAAAACCAGGGCGTCCGCATCGCGCTCGATGACTTCGGCACCGGCTATTCTTCGCTCTTCTTGTTGCGCGAACTGCCGATTGACAAATTGAAGATCGACCGTTCGTTCGTGGCGCGCATCACAAGCGATCGCGAAAACGCGACGATCGTCGGCGCGCTCGTTGGGCTTGGCAAAGCGCTGGGTCTCAAGGTCACAGCCGAAGGCGTGGAGGACGAGGAAACCGCCGAAGCGTTGCGCGGCATGGGCTGCGAGTTGGCGCAGGGCTTCCTCTATGGCGCCGCCACCGAGATGCCGGAATACGCCGCTTCGCCGTTGCGCGCCGTCGGCTGATCAGGCTGCCTGATACGCGAACCAGACGTTCGGTTCGACATAACGCCCGCTGTCGCGCTCAAGGTCGATCGATACCGGATTAAGCGCGCCCTCGATTTTGTATTCGCCGGTCGAAGGGAAGGGGCTGCCGCGCCACATTTCCCAGAACGCCACCGGTTCATCGACGACCATCGAACGATCCGCCGGCTTGATGATCTTGCCGCCAGCCGACGCGTGGCTGCGCAGCCACGGATCGAACAGCCGGCCATTGTCGTCTTTCCAGGTGATGTACTCGTTCATCGGAATGAACGGATGCAGATGCTTGGCCGACGGGCGCACCGGCGCAATGACGCCGTCATGGCCATTGCGCGCCGCGAGGTTGGAGAATTCCTGGATCATCAACCGCGCCAAGCCTTTGGAGCGGTGGATCTTCGGCACGGAGATGGCGAGCGCGCCGACTGCGTTGCGGCGATTGCCGTTGTTGTTGGCGGCGGTCTCGACGATCCAGTCCCAGCCTTCCGGCGGCAGATTGTCGAAGTCGCACGCCAGCGGCACGCAATTGCCGACGGCAACCGGGTAACCGGTGGCCTCATCGACCAGGCACAACTGGTAGTCGGCGTATTGGTCCAACAACTCTTGGTAGTGCGCGAAGTGCGCCTTGGTGAAGTTGAGGAAGCCCAGCGCGCCCCACGCGGCCTGTTCAATGGCCATCGCGGCTTTGCGCAATTCGGGGCTGTCGGCGCGTGTCTTCACGACGAACCGCGTCATGGGTCACCCATCTCTCGTTAACTATACTTGCCGCGCCCCAGTGATTACCCGGCGTGTCCCCAGCGTTTCTTGGGCGCAGCGTTTTCCCTAATAAAGCGTAAATCCGGAAAACACAAGCCTCAATCTGTATTTACCAAGGTTAACAAGGGATTGCTGCTATCCATTACTTGGCGGCGGAAATATAGTTAGCAAAGTATTCCGGGGTGGAATTCAAATAAAAACCGAGCGCTCCGTAACATTATTTTTGTATTGGATGCGGTACTTTCCGCCGGTTAAGCGTCCTTGCACGCGTTTACTTTGGCTTAGTCATGATCCCGAGCAGCGCCAAAACTGTTCACTACAAGAACGATCTACGCCGACTGACGGCGGTGATCGGTGCGGCCCTCGTGCTGTTCGGGGCTCTACTGGTCGCGATCGTCGCGTACGCCGGTTGGTCGGCGAACCGGACCGCGATTGTCCGAGAGCGCCAGCTTGTGGAAAACGCACTCGACCAGAGCGTGAGTTCAGTCCTGGACCAACAAAAGGCGATCGCCTGGTGGGATGACGCCGTGGCCAACGCCCAGCGTCGTCCGCTCGACCTCGATTGGATCGACACCAATATCGGTCTCTATTTCTACGAGACCTACGGCCACGACGAAGTCTTTATCATCGATAGCTCGAACCGCCCGATCTACGCGACGGTGAACGGCGAGCGCAGCGACGCCGCCGCGGCGTACGAAGCGCACGGCGAGATCTTCGATCAGATCGTCACTGAAGCACGCCGCGGCGCCGATGACCGCCTGCGCCGCCGCGATCAGAAATTCGGCGAAAGCCAGGGCAATTACAGCGCGCTGTTGGGCGCCAGTTTCGGCCGTTGGGCCGGCCATATCATGAGCGTCGATGGCGAACCTGCCGTCGTGACCACCATTTCGATCGTGCCGAACCTCGACGCGGAGCTGCTGCAGGGCGAGCCGCACCTGCTGCTCTCGGTCGTCAAGATCGACGAGGCCTTCATGGCGCAGGTCGGTGGTTCCTTGCTGATCCCCGATCTCAGCCTTTCACAGAATGAGGTGGCCGGCTCAGGGGCGCTGTCGGAGCCGTTCGTCGCCGACGATGGCACGCCGATGGGCTACCTCAATTGGACGCCGCGCCAGCCTGGCCGCTCGCTGCTGCTGTTCATCCTGCCGCTGGTCGCCTTTGGCGTACTCGGCGCGGGTTGGCTGACGTATCTCATGATCAACCGCCTGAAGCGCGCCTCCGGCGATCTCGCCGACCGCGAAGCGCAATCGCGCCACCAGGCGCTGCACGATGCGCTCTCTGGCCTGCCGAACCGGCATCATTTCGTCGAGCATTTGCAGGAGCAGCTCGATAACCTGGTCCAGACCCGCAACAATGGCCGCGTTGTCGTCGCTTATATCGACGTCGACCGCTTCAAGGACGTCAACGACACGATGGGTCACGCCGCCGGCGACACGCTCATCATGGGCGTCGCCCAGCGTCTGCAGAAATCGCTGTCGCGCGAGGATTTCCTGTCTCGCTTCGGCGGTGACGAATTCGCTGTCCTGCGCTGCGCCAACAGTGCTGAAGCCGCCAACGAACTGGCTGAGCGCCTGCGCGCGGCGTTCGAGGAGAGCTTCGACGTCTATGGCCAGCACATCAAGATGACCGCCTCGATCGGCATCGCGATGAGCCCCGATCACGGCATGGGCCCACAAGAGCTGATGCGCCACGCCGACATCGCGCTTTACCAGGGCAAGAACCAGGGCCGCGACAAGGCGATGATTTTCTGCGCCGAGATGGCCGCCGAAGTCGAACAGCGCCGCGCAATCGAAGTCGAGCTTCATGCTGCGCTCGAAGCGCGTGAACTCAAATTGCATTACCAGCCGCTGATCTCCTGCGCCGACGGCCGCATCACCGGCGTTGAAGCGCTGCTGCGCTGGAAGCACCCGACCAAGGGCGACATCTCGCCTGGTGTTTTCGTGCCGATCGCGGAAGAGGCGGGCCTGATGCCGGCGCTCGGTGCGTTCGTGATCGAACGCGCGTTCGAGGAAGCCAAGAACTGGCCGGAGCTCGAAGTCTCGATCAATCTCTCGCCCGTCCAGTTCCGCCACGTCGATCTGGTGGAGCTGCTAGAGGACCTGCTGAAAAAGCACGACATCGCGCCCAGCCGCATCGTGCTTGAGGTGACCGAAGGCGTGCTGATGGAATCCACCGACCGCAACCGCCAGATCCTCGATCAGGTGCGGGCGATGGGCTTCAAGATCGCGCTCGACGATTTCGGCACCGGTTATTCGTCACTGCGCTACCTCTGCGACTTCCGCTTCGACAAGATCAAGATCGACCGGGCCTTCGTGACCGGCATCCATGAGCGCAAGCGCGCCATGACGATCATTCAATCTGTCGTGACCTTGGGCCGGGGCCTGGGCATGGAGATCGTCGCGGAAGGTGTGGAAACCGAGGCGGAGGCTTCTGTCATGCGCCTCGTGGGCGTGACCGAGCTTCAGGGCTTCTTCTTCTCGCAAGCCGTGCCGGCCGATCAGGTCGCGGAACTGCAGAGCGCCTTCCAGCGCCAGAAGACCGAAACGAAGCCTGCCGCGGTTGCCGATCTGCGGACCCAGCGCCGTAGCTGACGCTCCGGGCGGCGGTGCTTGATGCACTGCAGCAGGACGCTTTGCTCACAGCCTGACGGGTGTGCGCTGAGTGACATTTTCGCCCCGTATCCAGAGCTTTCGGCCATGCGCCCGGCTATGGACAAAATTCCGATAAGTCGGCATGCCAACCCCACTTGCGCCGCTCCGAGGAGGGCGGCCGCCAGCGGGAGGAATGGGCGCGGCCTGAAGGGTCCGTCCAAGGCGGCTTGACCAAAGCCATCTCCCGCTCGCGCCGAAACAGGGGACGGAGCCGGGATGCGCATCAGACGTAAGATTGAACTCGCTGGCCTCGCGGTCGCTCTGGCCGGCGGTGTTTCCGGCACGGCAGAAGCCGGCGACCGGACGGTCAGCACGCCGATCACAACGCCGCTCACGACATCCAACCCCGATGGCAGCGGCGTCGCCGGCGATATCACCGTCACCGAAGCGGGTTCGATCACGGTGACGGCCGGCCAAGCGGCGATCACGGTCGACACTGGCAACGACATTCTGGTCGACGGCCAGCTTGCTTCGAACAACGCTGACAACACCACCGGCATTTCGATCCTCGGCGGCAATGCCGGTCCGAACACCATCGAGAATTCCGGCGCGATCAATCTGCTCGAAGATCACACGCTCACCGACACGGACTCCGACGGCAACCTGGACGGCAATTTCGCTATCGGCACTGACCGGCACGGCATCTTCCTGCAAGCTGGCCCGACGTTCACGGGCGATATCATCAACAGCGCCAGCATCTTCATCGAGGGCAACAATTCTTCCGGCATCACGCTTGATGCGTTGCTGACGGGTGATCTGAGCTCCACCGGTGGCGTCAACGTCACCGGCGACAATTCCTACGGCATTGCCATCAATGGCGGCGTGACCGGCGATGTGCTGATCAGTGGCGGCGCCCAAATTCGCGGCGAGAACAGCGTTGGCCTACACGTCAATGGAGACGTGGGCGGCGAGCTCAGCATCAGCGGCACGTTCAGCGTCACCGGCTATCTGCAAACCGGCGGCCTCGATCAAACAACGCTCGATCCCGATGACTTGGAACAGGCGGGCTCCGCGCTCCTGATCAACAACAGCGTCGCGGGCGGCATCACTCTCGAAGGCATCGGCGTCGAGAACGACGAAGACGATGACGGCGACGGCGAAATCAACGAAGCGGACGATAACGCCGGCGCTGTGATCAATCAGTTCGGGTCCGCCCCAGCCATGGCGATCGTGGCCGATGGTTCGGACATCGTGATCGGCGCGGGGGCCGAAGGCTATGGCCTGCTGATCCGCGGCGCGTTGGGCTCCATCGGTGTCTGGGATGGGGTCGAGACGACCGGCTTGCGCATCGCTGGCGACGGCCTCGGCGCGACGACGACGATCACCGGCGGCATCTCCGTCGACAATGCCATTGGCACCAATGCGTTCGACGCCAATGCCTACGGCATGGTGCTCGGACAGGACGCGATCACGAGCTTACTGCAAGTGCGTGGCGCGGTGCTGTCGTCAGTGACATCCGATCCCGCCAGCACGGCGTACGGCATTCTGCTGGAGAGCGGGGCAAGCGCGCCGACCCTGAACAACACTGGCACCATTGGCGCGACCTATTTCGGTGAAACCGGCGCGGCGATTGCGATCAGCGATCAGTCCGGCACGCTGACCACGATCACCAACTCGGGCGAAATCGCCGCCGCCATCGTCGCCACCGATGATGATCTGACCGACGATATCCCGGCGCCGCCGGTCACCGGTTCGGCGATCGCGATCGATGTTTCCGGCACCAGCGCCAACGTGCTCATCGAGCAGATCGAGCCGACCGTGTTCACGGACGACGACACGGGTGACGATCTCCCAGCGGCGGCCCCGAAGATTGAAGGCGACATCCTGCTGGGGACTGGCAACGACACGCTCGATTTGATGTTCGGCACAATCACCGGCGACGTGTCATTCGGCGCGGGCGCCGACGTGTTCAACATCGATAACGGCGCCGTCTATACCGGCAGTCTGTCGGATGCCGACGGTCAGCTCTCGATCGATGTTCAGCAGGGCACGCTGAACTACAATGGCGGCACGCTGACGATCACCAACGCCACGTTCGGCGCCGACAGCGCGTTCAATCCGTTGCTCACCGGCGTGCCGGGGACGACGACCAACATCACCGCGACTGGGTCGGTGACGTTCGCGGCGGGCGCTGAGCTCACGCCGGTGCTGCCGGCTGGCTTGCCGGTGTTCGGCACGCAAGTGTTCTTAACCGCCAACCAGATGTTCGGCGCAGGCAATGTAATCGGTGAAGTCGGCGGTGCGAACTCGCCGTACCTCTACGACATCATCATCGACACCTCGAATCCGATCGTCGAAGGCGGCGCAAACGCGCTCGAAGCGACGTTTGAATTGAAGACGGCGGCGGAGCTTGGCCTCTCGACCAACCAAGCCGTCGCGCTCGATCCGATCCTGGCCGCTTTGCGTCTCGATAGCGCGGCGTCTGCGGCGATGGCGGGGATCACAACGCAATACGAGTTCTTCGACGCCTACGAAGACCTGTTGCCGAACTACGCCGCGGGCGCGACCGAAATCGCAGCGACGGCGATTCAGCAAATGCAAAGCGCCACGTCAAACCGCATGGCGGCGACGCGCATGCAGGGCCTGGATGAAGTTTCGGTCTGGGGCCAGGAAATCGCATACGGCGTCAACCGCGAACCGGCGAACACGAATGCGCAAGAATTCCGCGGCCACGGCTTCGGTTTCGCGTTCGGTATCGACGGCCCAACCAACAATGGTGGTCTGTTCGGCCTTTCCGGGTCGTTCATCGCCTCGGAAGTGGAAGAACCGGGCCGTCCGGAAGGCCAGATATCGACCTGGTTCGGCCAAGCCAACGCCTACTACGCCACAGCGATGGGCCCGATCGATCTCGATTTCATCGCCGGCTTCGGCGCTGGCAAAATGGAATCGCGCCGCTTCGTCGAGATCGGCAATCCGATCGCGTTCAGCGCTGCAACGGAAGCTGATTGGCTCGCATTTGAAGGCCACGGCTCGGTTCGCGCGTCGGTGCCGATGGCGCTCTCAGACGCCTTTACGATTACGCCCCGCGCGGCGCTGACCTATGTCGGCATTTCGGAAGAGGATTACGAGGAAGATGGCGGCGGTGCGGCTATTGACTATGCCGTCGAAGGCGTGTTCTCGCAGCGGCTGTGGGCGGATGTGGGCGTTGAATTCGCGGCCAACATGCGCTTCGGCGATCGCACGATCGTTTCCCCGCGCATCTATGGCGGCTATCGCGCCAACGTGCTGGATTCAGAGTCCGAACGCACGGTGCAGTTCGTGTCGGGCGGTGCGCCGTTCACGTTGACCGACGAGGGCGTCGGCGATGGCGGGCCGCTGATCGGCATCGGCTTCGACGCCACCAACGGTTACTCGACGTTCTCGCTCGGCTACGAAGGCGAGTTCGGCGATCAGATCGAGCGTCACAGCATCAACGCCGCGATCCGCTTCCGCTTCTAGGCGGCGCGCGACGACGGATTTGCGATCGGCGCGGCTTCGGCCGCGCCGATTTCGTTTTCAGTCCACAAACGCCCGTCGGCCTGCACCGGCGTGTTGTAGTGGCGGGCGGCGAGGGCGGTGCGATAGACGGCGTGATAATCGTCCGCCGCGCCAATCTCAGCGCTGTCGTGATCTATATTCACGCCGATATCGAGATAGGCGTCGAGATTGGCCAAGTTCGGGCGTGGCAATGCACCGGTGCGATACTCGTCCGCCATCTGCGCGTAGAGCGCCTCGAGTTTGCGGGCGAGACCTTCGATATCGAACAATGTGCAGGTATCGCGGTTGGCGATCAGGCGCTGGCGTAGCTCTTGAAGGCCGAGGCGGTCGGTCGTCGCCAATGCGATGGCGCGCGCGATGAACGCGTCGGGCGACGTGGTGATCAATTCCGGCGCGCCGGCCGCGCGCACGAGGCTGGCGCAAACGCGCGAAGCAAAGCTGCGGCCCATATAGGTCAGCACCGGCACGCCCATCCAAAGCGCGTCGGAGGCGGTGGTGTGGGCGCCGTACGGCGCTGTGTCGAGGAAGAGATCGGCCAGAGGGTAGCGCGCGAGGTGACGCGGGTTTGCGACCTTCTTCGCGAAGATCAAACGATCGCCGGATACGCCATAGGTCTCCGCCGCCGCGCGCAGGCGGGTGTTGGTTTCGGTGTTGTAGTCCAGGAGCCAGATCACGCTGTTCGGTACTTGGCCGAGGATCGCCATCCAGCGCTCGAACGAATAGCGCGTGACCTTGTGGGCGGCGTTGAAGCAGCAGAACACGAACGCATCTTCCGGAAGCCCATGCTCGCTGCGCTGCGGCGGCGCTGCATCGACGATGCGCTTCCTGTCGTTCGGCTGATAGCAGGGCAGCCGTAGCACGCGCTCCGAGTAGTAGATCTCGTGGTCCTGCGGGATAACCCACTCATCGCCGATGATGTAGTGGTGATAGGGGCTGCCCATCGTGCCGGGATAGCCCAGCCAGTTCACTTGGATCGGCGCGGGCCGCCGCGCAAAAATGCCGAGGCGGGCGTCGCGCGTGTGGCCGTTCACATCGATCAGAATATCGATCTCGTCGCCGGCGATTTTGGCGGCTGCTTCGTCATCGCTGATGTTGCGAATGTCGGTCCAGTGCTCTGTGGCGGCCTTGATGCGCTGATTGATGCCGTCATCGGCGGGAATGCCGCAATAATAGATGAAAACCTCAACCGTCTTCGGATCGTGCGCTTCGAACAGATTGGCCATCAGATAGCCAACCGCGTGCGCGCGCAAGTCCGATGACACATAGCCGATGCGCAGGCGGCGGCCTTGCGCGATCGGCGCATGGCGCCGGTCGCTCGCGCCGCTGATCGCGGGCGCGACCGCGTGCGCATACTGGTGCGCGAGGCCGAGGTGCTGCAGCGGATCGTCGGAATAGGCGCAGGAGGAGAGTGGGTGGAAGCGCGAGACGAACGATCCGCGCGTGAGCTTAGTCGGCGTTGTCGCGATCGGCCATTTGCATTGCGCCAAGCGCACCGCGGCGTATTGCTCGACGACATCGCGCTGATGCAGGCCGAGATCGAGGCATTGCTGTAGCGCGGTCTCCGCCGCTTCGTGCTGCTGATTATCGCTCAGCACGCGGCTGAGCTGCTTCAGCAGAGTGATCTTGTATTCGATGGTGTCGCCGGTGACGGCGGTCATGCGCTCGAGGCCGGCCTTCCATTGCTCCACGGCCGCGGCCGCGTCGCCGCCGCGCTCAAGCGCGCTGCCCAAGTTGATATGGGCTGGCGCGAAGTCCGGGTTGACCGCGAGCGCGGCGCGCAAGGAGGTCAGCGCGCCGGCAGCATCGCCGGCCTGCGA
The DNA here is from genome assembly GCA_964446305.1 of uncultured Terricaulis sp. Classification (GTDB taxonomy): domain Bacteria; phylum Pseudomonadota; class Alphaproteobacteria; order Caulobacterales; family Aquidulcibacteraceae; genus Vitreimonas. The sequence goes on from CAYUOC010000022.1 coordinate 17,526, forward strand.
GAGCAGCGTCGAGCAATTGAAGTGGGCGATGAAGAGCAGGGGGTGCTCCGCATTCATCGCGATCCAGACTTGATAGAGCTGGCGGGCCAGATCGGCCTGGCCGGCGCCGGTCAATTGTTGGGCGGCGACGATGAGTTCGTTGAGCGGCAGCGCTCCGGTCGTGACCTTCTGCAACGCCGTCACGAACGTTGTCTGAGACATGAGGGTAGCCGCCCGCAAACGCGAGCCTGCGCGCCCGCGCGCGAAGCTCCGGTGATTTGCGTTGCCGAAAGCTTAATGCGCGAACGCCCGCCCTTCGACAGGCTCAGGAAGACGCAGAAATTACTCGTCAGCCTGAGCTTGTCGAAGGCGCCCCGTTAGATCGCTGCGAGGTAGGCCTCGATCTGATCGCCATCCAGGCTCGCCACCTGCGTTGAGGTGAAGGCGTAGAGCTGGGTAGCGTTGAAGGTGGCGATGTTCGTGGTTGAGAGGTGATCCAGCTGCGTCGCCGTGAACGACGGGATCTGGCTCACGTCGAGCGCTGCGATCGTGCCGGCGCCGAGGTCGTTGATGACGTCGGTCGACCAGGCGGCGATTTGCGTCGTCGTCAGCGCGCCGATTTGGGCGTCGGTGAACTCGGCGATGTCGCTGGCGTTCAGCGACGCCATTTGCGTGGCGGTCAGCGCGCGGACCTGGGTGGCCGTCAGCGTGGAGATCTGAGCCGCTTCGAGGGCCGCGAAGGCCTCGGTCCCGAGGCGCGCAATCTGTGAGGTGGTCATCGCCGCGATCTGGGTATCGGCGAGGGCGGTGACATTGGTCGCGTTCAGCGCCGAGACTTGGGCGGTGCTCATCGCCGCGAGTTGCGTCGTGGTGAACTCCGCCACGTCGTTGGCGGCGAGGGCGGCCATCTGGGTGGCTGTGATCGCCTTCGCTTGGGTGGTCGAGAGCGCCGCGATCTGCGTGTCGGCCAGCGCCGCCAGGTTCTCGTCCGAGAAGGCGGCGATTTGTTGCGACGTGAAGGCGCCCATCTGCAGCAACGTCAGAGCCTGCATCTGCGTGGCGCTGAAGGCGGAGATGTTGGTGGTCGTGATCGCCGCCAGCTGGCTGTTGGTCAGGGCCGCCACTTGCGCATCGTCCAGCGCGGCCAGCTTCGTCCCGTCGAAGGCGCGAATTTGGCTCGTGGTCATCGCCGCGATCTGGTCGGCGCTGAATTCGCCGATATCAGTCTCGTCGAGGGCGTTGATCTGCGTGGTGTTGAACGCGGCCACTTGGGTGGTGCTCATCGCCGCGATCTGCGTTTCGCTGAGCGCGTGGACGTTGGCCGCGAGCATCGCCTGCAGCTGCGAAGCAGTGAGCGAACCGACCTGATCGTCGGTGAGCGCGCCGATGCTGGTCTCGTTCATGCCGGCGATCTGAGTGTTGCTCATGCCCGCGATCTGCGTGCTCGTGAACTCGCCGATGTCGGCGGCTTGCAGGTCGTTCAGCTGCGTGACCGTCAGCGCGCGCACCTGGGTGGCGGAGAGGGCGGCGACTTGGGTGTCGGCCAGCGCCGAGATGTTGGCGGCGCTGAAGGCGGCGAGCTGACCGGTCGAGAGCGCGGCAAGCTGCGTCGTCGTCATGGCCGAAACTTGCGTTTCGTTGAGGCCCGAAAGCTTCGTGGCGGTGATGACGCCCAGTTGCGTCGTCGTCATCGCCGCGACCTGCGTGTCAGCGAAGGCGGCCAGATTGGTGGCCGAAATCGCCTGGACTTGCGAGGTCGTCATGCCGGCGATCTGCGTCGCGGCGAATTCGGCGATGTCGCTTTCCTCGAGGCCGGCGATCTGCGTGGTCGTCATCGCTGCGATCTGGCCGGCGGAGAGGGCGGCGATCTGGGTGTCGGCCAGCGTGCGGGCGTTTGTGGCGGTGAACGCGGCGATCTGCGTGTTGGTCAGCGCCGCGACCTGGGTTTCGTTCAGGTCGCCGACATTGGTCTCGTTGAGGCCGGCAATCTGCGATGCGCTCATCGCCGCGATTTGCGCGCCTGAGAACTCGCCGATGTCGCCCGATTCGAGCGCGTTGATCTGGGTGACGGTCATCGCCGCGACCTGCGCGCCGGTCATCGCCGCCACCTGATCGGCGCTCAGCGCCGAGAGGTTGTCGTTCGTGAAGGCGCGGATTTGCGCGGTCGACATCGCCGCGATTTGCGTCGTCGTCAGCGCGCCAACTTGCGTTTCGGTGAGGGCGTTGACGCCGCTTGTCGAAATCGCCTGCACCTGCGTGGCGGAGAGGGCGGCGATCTGGGTGTCAGCCAGGGCGGCGAGATTGGTGGTGGAGAGCGCCTGGATCTGCGTGGTCAGCAGCGAGCCGACCTGCGTTTCCGTGAACTCCGCCATATCGGCGGTGTCGAGCGCCGAGAGCTGGGCCGCACTGAAGGCGCGGACTTGCGTGGTGCTCATCGCCGCGATCTGGCTGGCGCCGAAGGCGCCGGCGGCCGTGGCCGAAAGGCCGGCGATCTGCGTCGTGGTCAGGGCGGCGGCCTGCGTTTCGGTGAAGGCCGCGATATTGGTTTCGTTGAGGCCGTTGACCTGCTGCGTCGAGAGCGCGCCGATCTGGGTGGCCGTCAGCGCCGCGATCTGGTTATCGGCGAAGGCGCTGAGGTTTGTGACCGAGATCGCCTTCATTTGCGTGGCGGTGAAGGCTGCAATCTGCGTTTCGTTGAGATCGGCGATGTTGCCGTCGGTCAGCGCCGCCACTTGTGTGGTGTGCATGGCCGCGATCTGAGTGGCGCTCAGTTCGGCGATGTCGGTGGCGCTCATGTTGGCGATCTGGGTCGTCGTGAACGCCTTGACCTGAGTGGCGCTCAGCGCCGCCATCTGGTCGGAGTCCAGCGCCGAGGCCGCATCGTTTGAGAGCGCGGCGACCTGCGTGGTTGTCAGCGCGCCGACTTGCGTGGCGGCGAATTCGCCGATGTCGGTTTCATTGAGGCCCGCGACCTGCGTGGCGCTCAAGGCGGCGACCTGTGTCGTCTTCAGCGCCCCGGTTTGCGCGGCGTCGAGGGCGGAGATGCTGGTGGCCGAGAAGGCTTGAACCTGCGAGGTCGAGAATGTCTCGATCTGCGTGGCGGTGAGGCCGGCAAGGCTGGCTTCGCTCAACGCGGCCACTTGCGTCTTGTTCAAGGCGCCGATCTGCGTGGTGGTGATCTCGCTGACGTCGGTCGATTCAAGCGCGCCCATTTGGGTGGCTGTGAGAGCCTTCACCTGCGTTGTGGTCAGGGCGCCCATTTGCGTGGCGTCGAGCGCGTTCAGCGCATCGGTGCTGAGGCGGGCGATCTGGGAGGCGCCGAAGGCGGCGACTTGCGTTTCGTTGAGGCTGGCGAGGTTGGTTTCGTTGAGCGCCGCCATTTGCGTGGTTGTCAGCGCGCCCAGCTGGGTTGCGGTCAGCTCAGCCACGTCACCTGCGGCCAGCGCTTCGATCTGGGTGTTGGTGAGCGCTTTGACTTGCGTGGTCGTCAACGCGGCCATCTGCGTGGTGTTGAACGCCGCGAGGTTGGTTTCGGAAACTTGCTTCACCTGAGCCGTCGTCATCGCCGCGACTTGCGTCGCGGTCAGCGCCGCGGCCTGGGTGTCGGCCAGGTTTCCGATGTTCGTGGTGCTCAGGTTGGCGATCTGCGTGGCCGTGAAGGCGGCGATCTGGGTGTCCGAAAGATCGCTCAGGGTCGTTTCGGTGAGGGCGCGGACCTGCGTCGTCGCCATTGCCGCGATTTGCGTCGTGGTCAAATCGCCGACATCGCTGGCGTTGAGATCAGCGATCTGCGTCGTGGTGAGCGCCGCGATCTGCGCGCCGGTCAGCGCCGCCGATTGTTCGGAGTCGAGCGCTGAGAGGTTGGCGGTGGTGAAGGCGCGAACCTGCGTCGTGCTCATCGAGGCGATCTGGGTGGTCGTAAACGCGGTGGTTTGCGTTTCGGTCATCGCCGCGATCTTGGCGGCCGAGACGGCGGCCAGCTGCGTCGTCGTCAGCGCTTCGATCTGGGTGTCGGCGAGCGCCGCGAAATTGGTGTTGGAGAGGGCGGCGATCTGGGTCGTGGTCATCGCCGCGACCTGCGTGGCGGCGAACTCGCTCATGTCGGTGGCGTCGAGCGCGGCGATCTGGGTGGCGGTGAACGCCTTGATCTGCGTCTCGTTCATGGCCGCGAGCTGAGTGTCGGCCAAAGCGTGGACGTTTGCGGCGCTGAGCTGGCCGACCTGCGTGGCCGTCAGTGCAGCCGCTTGATCCGAGGTCAGCGCGCCGACATTCGTCGCCGTCAGGGTATTGACCTGCGTCGCCGAGAGGTTGGCGATCTGCGTTTCGGTCAGGGCGGCGATTTGGCTGTCGGCGAAGCTGCGCAGGTTCGTGGTGGTCAGCGCCTGCAGCTGCGTGGTCGAGAAGGTGGCGATCTGGGTTTCGCTCAGGTCGCCAACATTGGTCGCCGTCAACGCGGTGACTTGGCTGTTGGTCAGCGCGCTGATTTGCGTGGTGGTGATGTCGCCGATGTCGCCGGTGTTGAGCGCGCCGATTTGCGTTGCGGTGAGGGCGCGCACCTGGGTGGCGTTCAGGGTGCCGAACTGGTTGGAGTCGAAGGCCGAGACGGCCGTCGTCGAAAGCGCGGAAATCTGGCTCGCGGTCATCGCGCCGACTTGCGTCGTCGTCAGGGCGCCGATGTTGGTGGCGTTCAGGCCGGCGACTTGCGCGGTGCTCAGCGCCGCGACTTGGCCGTTGGTCAGGGCGGCGATCTGGGATTCGGCCAGGGAGGCCAGGTTCGTGGCGGAGATCGCGGTGATCTGAGTGTTAGCGAACGCGGCGATCTGCGTTTCGGTCAGGCTCGCCATGTTGGTGGCGTTGAAGGCGGCCACTTGCGTCGTCGCCAGCTGGGTCAGCTGCGTCGAGGTGAACTCGGCGATGTCGGTGGCGTCGAGCGCGCCGATCAGCGTTGTCGTGAGCGCGCGAAGTTGCGTCGAATTGAAGGCCGCCACTTGAGCGCCATCGAGCGCCGATGCCGTCGCCGTGGTCAGGCCGGAGATCTGAGCGCGGGTGAGGGCGGCGACCTGCGTCGTCGTCAGGGCCGCGATCTGGCTGTTGTCCAAAGTCGCGAGGGCGGTGGTTGAGAGCGACGCGACTTGCGTCGCCGTCATCGCGCCAACTTGCGTATCGGCGAGCGCGCCGACGCTGGTGGCGTTCAGACTGCGGATCTGGCTCGCCGTCAACGCCGCGACCTGAGTTGTCGTCAGCGCACCGAGCTGGGTGGCGTCGAGCGTTGCGATCTGGGTGTTGGTGAGCGCTTGCAGTTGCGATGTGGTCAGCGCGGCGACTTGTGCTTCCGAGAGATCGCCGATGTTCGTGACTGTAAAGGCCTTCACCTGGCCGGTCGAGAACGACGCGATTTGATCGGTCGAGAATTCGCCGATGTCGGTCGATGAGAGCGCGGCGATCTGGCTGGTCTTGAGCGCCGTCAATTGTGTCGTGCTGAGCGCCGCGACCTGCGTGTCCGCCAGCGCGGAGAGGGCGGTGGCGGTCAGGGATTGCATTTGCGTGGCGTTGAAGGCGGCGACCTGCGTCTCGGTCAGCGCGGCGACATTGCCGGCGCTGAGGCCCTTTACTTGGTTGCCAGATAGCGCGGCAATCTGCGTCGCCGTCAACGCCGCCAGCTGCTCGTCATCGAGCGCGGAGAGCGTTGTGGCGCTGAACTGGGCGATTTGCGTGGCGTTGAAGGCGGAGACTTGCGTGTCCGCCATCGCCGCCATGTTGGTGGCGGTTAACGCCTTCATCTGCGTGTTCGTGAACGCCGCAAACTGAGCTGAGGTGAATTCCGCGATGTTTGTCGCGTCGAGCCCGCTGATTTGGGCGCCCGTGAACGCTGCAACCTGTGCCGTAGAGAGCGCCGCGATCTGCGTGTCGACAAGCGCGGAGAGATTGGTGTTGGTCAGCGCTTGCAATTGAGCGGAAGTCAGCGCGCCGACTTGCGTTTCGTTGAGCGCGGCCATGTTCGTGGCGGTGATCGCGCGGACTTGCGAGGTCGAAAGCGCGGCAATCTGGGTGGCGGTGAATTCGCCGATGTCGCCGGCGTCAAGAGCCGCGATTTGGGTGGTTATCAGCGCCTTCACTTGAGTGGTGGTCAACGAGGCGAATTGGGTGGCGTCGAAGGCGGCGATCGCTTCGTCCGTAAGACGGGCGACCTGCGTGGCGGTGAACGCGCGCGCTTGCGTGGTGTTCAATTCGCCGATGTCGGTGGCGTCGAGGCCCGCGACTTGGCCGGTCGTCAGCGCCGAGATCTGGGCGGCGGTCAGCGCGCCTGCCTGCGTTTCATCCAGCGCCGAGATGTTGGCGGCGCTGAAGGCTTGGATCTGCGTAGCCGCGAAGGCGGCGACGGCGGTCGAGCTGATATTGGCGACCAGCGTTGTGTTGAAGGCGCCCAGCTGCGCTTGGTTCAGCGCCAGGAGCTGGTTCGAGGAGAACACCACATCGCTGGAAAAGTTCGGAATTTGCGTGGTCGTGAACGCTTTCACCTGGGTGGTGGAGAGCGCTGCGACCTGCGTATTGGAGAGCGCGCCGACCCCTTCGGCGCTGAGAGCCGCGATTTGTGTCGCTGCAAAGGAGCTGAGTGTGGTCGTTGAGAGGCTTTGAACAGCCGTGACCGAAAGCGCCGCAATTTGTGCGGCGGACAAGCTCGAGATCGACATTCGCGGACCTTCTTGGTCTAGAGAGCCGACATTCAGTCAGCCCACACGCACTCCTGACGCTTCTGCGTCATGATGCGAGCAGTTCCCGATTTACCGTGAATGTGTTTCCGAGACGTTTCCGCCAGAGGTTGTAGTGACGCGAAACGAACATTGTTGATTAGGGTTTTGTTTACACTCACGCCTTGAACCCCCGGCGCGGACCCCGTACCCAAGTCGTCAATGAGCGGCGCTGAAAAGTCAGAGGCGGCGATCGATGGCGCGGGCTTGGCAAGCCAGCTCAGCGCCAGCCTCGAGACTATGCCTGACGGCTTCATCCTGCTCGATGCCGGCTGGCGCTTCACTTACATCAACGCCCAAGCAGAACTGATATTACAGCGGCCGCGCCAACGTTTGCTCGGCCGCAGCATGTGGGATGAGTTTCCGGAGGGCGTCGATACGATCGCCTACCAGGAATACTCAAAGGTCAAACGCGATGGCGGCTCGGCGACATTCGAGCTCGATTACCCGCCGTTGAACGCGCGCCTCGAAGTGCGCGCCTTCGCCTCGCAGGGCGGGCTGGCGATTTATTTCCGCGACATCACCGAGCGCCACAGCACGCAAGAGACGATGCGGCTTCTGCAATCGACAATTTCGCGGCTGAAGGACGTCGTCATCATTACCGAGGCCGGCCCGATCGATGATGGCCCGCCGATTGTATTCGTGAACGAGGCGTTCACGACCATGACGGGCTACACGCCGGTCGAAGTGCTCGGCAAGCCGATGCGTGTGCTGCACGGCCCGAAAACCGATGCCGATGAACTCACCCGGGTACGCGCCCTGCTTGGTGCTGGCCGGACGGCGCGAACGGAGATCATCAACTACGCAAAGGATGGCCGCGAGTTCTGGGTGGAGGGGGAGCTCTTCCCGCTGATGTCGGATGGCGGCCAGGCAACGCACATCGTCGTGGTTGCGCGCGACGTTACGCAGCGCAAACGCGCCGATCTGCTGCTGAAGGAATCCACCGAGCGCTTCCGCATCGTCGCGCAGGCGACCGCGGACATTGTCTGGGACTGGAACCTCATCGACGACACGATGTGGTGGAGCGACGGCATGGCCACGCTGTTCGGCTATGGGCCGGAGAACCGCGCGCCGACATCGGAATCCTGGACCGTCGCGCTTCATCCGGACGATCGCGAGCGCGTCGTCGCCGGCATTCATGCAGTGATCGAGGGCGCAGGCGAGAAGTGGGCGGACGAGTACCGCTTCCTGCGCGCCGACGGCTCATGCGCGCATGTGATCGACCGCGGCTCCGTTATACGCGACGGGGAGGGGCGCGCTGTTCGGATGGTCGGCTCGATGGTCGACGTTACCGCGCAGCGCGAACTTGAAGCACAGTTGCGGCAATCGCAGCGGCTCGAAGCGGTGGGCCAGCTCACCGGCGGCGTCGCGCACGATTTCAACAATCTGCTCACCGTGATCTTGAGCAATGCTGAATTGCTCGAAACACGGCTCGCTGGCGACGAGCATCTCCACATGTTGGCGGAGATGACGCGGCTCGCGGCTGAGCGCGGCGCCGAGCTGACCAACCGCTTGCTTTCGTTCTCGCGCCGTCAGGCGCTTGATCCAAAGCCGGTCGATGTCAGCGCGCTCGCGCGCGGCATGGATCAGCTGTTGCGGCGCGCGCTTGGTGAGCAGGTCGAGATTCGAATGATCGCCGGCGAGGGCGCTTGGGATGCGCAGATCGATGCGCTGCAGCTTGAAAGCGCGATCCTCAATCTTTGCATCAATGCGCGCGACGCCATGCCAGGCGGCGGCTTGCTGACGATTGAAGTCACGAACGTTGAGGACGGCGCCGCGCCCGTGCCGGGCGATTTCGTCATGGTGTCGGTCACCGACACCGGTACGGGCATGGACGAGGCGACACGCGCGCGTGTGTTCGAGCCGTTCTTCACGACCAAGGAAGTCGGGAAGGGCTCGGGCCTTGGTCTCAGTATGGTCTATGGCTTCGTCACGCAGTCGAAGGGGCGCATCGTCATTGATAGCGCGCTCGGCGCGGGCACGAGCGTAAAGCTCTATCTGCCGCGCGCAAGCGAAGCGCGACGCGAGGAGGCTGGCGGCGCCTCCGGCGCGGCTGCAACCGGCCGCGAGCGCATCTTGCTGGTCGAAGATGATGATCTGTTGCGCGCGCAGGTCGGCGGTGAATTGCAAAACCTGGGCTATCGCGTTGTCAGCGCGCGCTCCGGCGCCGAAGCGCTGCAGATGCTGCGCGAGGGCGAGACGTTCGATTTATTGTTCACCGACGTGGTGATGGCCGGAATGAGCGGCTCACAACTCGCCGCGCTCGCACACACAATCGCGCCAGGAATGCCGGTGCTTTACACCTCGGGTCATCCCGAGACGATGATGAACGACGAAGGCTATCTCGCGCCAGGCGTCACGCTGCTGCGCAAGCCGTATCGCCGGCGCGAACTGGCCGCGAAGCTGCGCGAAGTTCTAGGCGATGCGTCGCGGGAGAAGGCGGGCTAAGGCGCTGGGCGTCAGCCATCCGAAGCTCGCGGGGTGGCATACTCAGTCCTCCTACGCCGAGGCTTCGGAGGACATCCTTCCCTCGCTATCGCGCGCGAAGGATGGTGGGTGATACAGGATTCGAACCTGTGACCCGCTGATTAAGAGTCAGCTGCTCTACCAACTGAGCTAATCACCCAAGACTCAAATGAGCGCCCGGACATAGGGGGATTGGGCGCGCGCGTCCAGTGTGCGAGGGATGCACTATTGCGCCGTCTGCTTGGCGCTGGAGGAGCGGGGGCATGAATCTGTTCGCCTGGGCGTTGGCCGGCTTCGTCTTCATTCATATCGGCATTTCGGCCACGGGGCTTCGAACCCGGCTGGTCGGCGCGATTGGGGAATGGCCGTACCGGGGGCTGTTCTCGTTGGCCTCGGCGGCGCTGCTGACGGCAATGATCGTGGGCTTTGCCCAAATGCGGGCGGATCCCTTCGACCCCCTCAACGCCTCGCTCTGGGCGCCGCCGGATTGGCTGCGCTGGCCAGCCTATGTGCTTGTTCTTTTTGGGTTGAGCCTCGCCTTCGCAGGCTTGTTCACGCCTGGGCCGACATTTGCGGGCTTTGAAAAGAAGGGGCTGGAGCGTGCCGAGCCCGCCTATGGCGTGCTGCGGATCACGCGCCACCCGTTCCTCTGGGGCGCGGCGCTCTGGGGGCTGGGGCACACGCTGGTCAATGGCGAGCGCTTCGCGATCATGCTGTTTGGCGGCCTCGCGCTGATGGCGGTGTTTGGCGCACGCTCGATCGACCGGAAGGGCGCCGCGCGCGATCCTGACGGTTGGGCCAAATTCGAGGACGCAACCTCCAATCTGCCCTTCGCGGCCATCGCGCAGGGGCGCAATCGCCTGGCTTTAGGAGAGATCGGCTGGCGTGGTCTGCTCGGAATCGCCATCGCGGTGGCCATCGCGCTGTTCCACCGGCAGCTGTTCGGCGTCGCCGCGTTCTCAACCTGACCTTAAGTCCGCGCGCGCGAAGATGGCGCATGCTCGTGCTCGACCGCGCCCATTTCGACCATATGACTGGCGCTGACCGCGCGCTGCAGATTGAGGTCTTGGGCCTCTTCCGGATGCAGGTTGAGGGTTGGAGCGCCGCCATGGCGAGCGCCGCCGGCTGGCGCGAAGCGGTCCACACGCTGAAGGGTTCGGCCCGCGGGATAGGGCTCAATGCGCTGGCCGCCGCCTGTGAAGCCGCCGAAACCGCCGAGGATAGCGAAGCTGGGCTAGCCGGTGTTCGCGTGGCGCTGAACGATGCGCTCGGCGCGCTGGAGCAATTCGCCGCTGAGGCGGCCTGAGCTTTTGCGCTAGATTGGCGGCATGGCCGCCGAGATTTTCACGCAGCGTTTTGCCGTCGCCGCAGCCGACATCGACGAACTCGGCCACGTCAACAATATCGTCTATTTGCGCTACGCACAGGACATCGCCATTGCGCATTGGCGCACTCGTGCCCCGCCTGAAATGCTCGATGCTTTCGTTTGGGTGGTGACGCGCCATGAGGTTGATTATCGCGCGCAGCTTGAGCTGGGCGACGATGTCGAAGTGCGCACCTGGGTGGATGAAGCGCCGCGCGGGCCCTCGTGGATACGCTTCGTCGAAGTCTATAAGGCCGGCGCGGAGAAGCCTTCGGCGCAGATTAAATCGAACTGGGTGATGCTCGATGCGCAGACGCGCAGGATGAAGCGCGTGCCGCTCGATCTCGCGGCGCGCTTCATGCGCGATCAGAACGCCGGGTGATTTTCGTCTGGCTCGGCAGGCGGCGCCTGGCCGGCGGCGATGCGCATCAGATCACGCACTTGGCCCAGCCGTTCGTAGCCAAGGAACGCCAGCATGAAGAGTTCGCAGAGAAAGCGCCAATAAACGAGGCCAACAGCGGCCACCGCGGGCACCGCGATCAGCTGCACGAAGCCGCCGCCGAAATTGCCGCCGAACAACGAGAAGATCGCCATCAGCAGGGCGCCGATGGCGCCAATCACGATCGCCGCCGCGCCGAAATAATAGACAAGCTTGACGAGCACCGGGCCGATCAGCCGGTCAAAGCTGAGAAACCGTTGGAAGATGGAAGACATAAGCTGACCCCGCGAATCGTGCAGCGCCTATCGCATCACAGCGTTCCACCGCCGTCCACGACCAGGGTGGCGCCGCTGATCGGCGCTTCTTCCGCAAGCAACATGACTATGAGGCGGTTGACGTCGCCGCCCTGTGCATAGCGCGCCAGCGCGCGGGGCTGACGCGCGATTTTATCGAAGGCGGCGTTCTCATTGCCCATTTCGCGTACGAGATCCTGAAACCAGGGCATCTCGTTCCACATCGGCGTCGTTGCGCCGCCGGGCGCAATGGCGTTGATGCGAACATTGCTGTGGGCAGCTTCGCGTGAAGCGGCGCGCATCACCTGCAGAAGGCCGGGGCCGGAATTCGGCGAAAGCGGTTCGGCTTTGATTGCTGCAGCCGAAGTTGTGACAACAATTGCGCCGCCCTGACTGTTCTTCGCCATGAGCGGCATGATGGTGCGCAAACTCTGGATCGTTGCTTCCAGCTGCGCTGACGTTGTGCTGCCCCAATCAACCAGATCGCTCGGAGCCGGCGCGGGCGTGGTCGCGGCGCTGGTGTTTACGACGGCCCAGTCGAGCCGCCCGTATTGGCTTTGGATAAAAGCCGCGGCCTGGGCCCAGCGCGCAATGTCCGAGACATCGAAGGCCAGCGTCGACACGCGCTCGGGTGAGACGCCCGCGGCGTCGAGTTCATCGGCGACGAGGCCAAGCGCCGCTTCGTCGATGTCGGCGAGCAAGAGCCCGCCGGTCGATCTACGCGCCAATTCCTGCGCGCAGCCCGCGCCGATGCCGGAGCCGGCGCCGGTGATAAGAGTCACGGGGTTGAGCCGGATCTGCATATGCCGTGCTTATGGCAGCCGGGCGGAGGCCTCAACTCTTGTCGCCACGCGGGCCACCCCACGCTATATCGCGCCCATGACCCGCTTCGCCCTGCAATTCGGCCAGACGCAATCCGGCTTGACCTATCTCGAGCGGATGAGCGCTTACGGTATTTGTCCGCGCGGCGAGGCCAATATCGCGATCGTCCAGATCGGCAAAAAGGCGCCTTTTGAGTTCGATCTGCCGGGTGGCGGCATTGAGGCCGATGAGGATGAGGCCGCCGCGCTCATGCGCGAGTTTCAGGAAGAGACCGGCCTTACCGTGTGGCCGACGCGCGTGATCGGCAGGGCTGGGCAGTATTGGGTCAACAAGAGCGAGCCGCGCAACTCCCTTGCCACTTTCTACGAAGTTGAACTCTCAGCCGACGATAGCGCCCCAACCGAACCGGACCATGTGCTGGTTTGGATGAGCCCTTCGGAGGCGCTGTTGAAGATGCGCCATGAATCACACGCCTGGGCGATCATGCACTGGTTGCGCGGGCGCCGCGGCGTCGGCTGATCAGCGCTGCGTGTCGTCGCCGTTGCTGACGAACTGCTGCAGGCGTTCGATGAAGGTCGGATCGCGAACTTCCGGGATCGGATCAAGGCGCACTTGCGTGAGCTCGATCGGCGCCATTTGCAGTGGCGCGACGTTGAGCTGACGCAGGTTCGGCACCGCCGCTAGGTCATCCATCGAAGCCGGTTCGATCGGCACGATCGCGCCGCCAACTGAATCGTGCGGCGCCTCGAGTTGCGCGACGTGCTCGTGCGCGGCTTCTTGTACCGGCGCGATGATGGCGTCCTGATTTTCGCGGACACCCGCCGCGAGACCAACCGCCGCGAGGCTCACCACCCCGAGCATGATCGGCGCATGACGCGCGGGCGGCTTGGGCGGCTCGATGATGTTGGCCACTGCCTTCAGGCGGTCGCTCAGTGCATTCCACGCGCGCCCGCCGCGCTCGCCGCGCCACGAACTGAAATCAATCACCGGCGCCTTGCGGCCCTTGCGCTCCGGCCAGCCGGGCGCGGTCGCGATCTCGATCAAACGCGTCGCGTCGATCTGAGACAGCCATTCCAGCATGTACGACTGGCTCGGCGCATCTTCCGACCAGATGATCAGCACTGCGTCGTGCGAGGACTTCGCATCCTCAATCGCAAGCCGCGACTGACGTCCGACAAGCATGCGCACAGTGTGCTCTTCCGCTTCGAGCAGGCGCACCAGATCTGCGGCCAGCTTTTTGGCGTCGTGGGAGCTGACAGAGATGATGTCGATCATGGGGGGCCGATCGCGTTGTTGAGGCCTGCTCTAACATGGCCCCGATGCGGCGACATCGCGGCCCGCGTACGCAAGTGTGCATAACGCGGGCGCCGCTGCAGAGCATGGCGAGCGTGCATCGCTGGGACCACAGTCGCTTGTCTGGTGGACAATCGGCGCTGCAACATGCGGCTCAGGCGAGTTTGCGCCACAACTCATATTACGCCGCTGCAATCTTCGTTGTGGATTTCTAGGGAACCCGTATTCTCGATGCGTTGCGCGGGGGTGCTGAGCCGCGCCACGGAAGGGGAAGCATCATGGATTGGGCGACTATCCTGCCTTACGCCGTTCAGGCGATCGGCGGCGCAGTGGGCGGCAACATTCTGGGCGCTGTGACGCGCGGCGGCGGCGGCTTTCTGGGCCGCACGGTGATCGGCGCCATTGGCGGCGTCGCGGCCGGCTATGCCGGCGGCAATGTTGAGGCGGTGAGCGGCGTCACAAGCCTGTGGAGCAACCTCATCGACGGCGAGAATGGCGTACATCTCGCCAACCTGATCACCGGCGCGGCTGGCGGCGGCATTCTGGGTCTCATCGGCGGCTTGCTGATCCGCTCGAGAAACTAAAGATCGCGCCAGATCAACGACAGGAATTGCGCGTCCGACCACGATGAACTCGTGAGCGAGCGTGCTTGGCGGACGATGACCAAGCCGTCCGCTTGCGCGAGATAGAGGCGTTGGCCGCCTTGGCCCGCGGCCATGGCGAAATCGATTGGTGCGGGCGAATTTGCGCGCCAGAGGTCGGTCTCGATGCCGAACTCATCGCGTCCGCGTCCGCGCCCGGCGAGCCACAACCCAAAGCCGGCACGCGACTCTGCGAAGGAGCCACGCAACGCTTCCCCAAGCGCATTGCCGCTGGCCAATTGCTGCGCGCGCCAGACGCCTTGGCGGCGGATGAGCTCACCAGCTTGCGCCCAACCGCGCGCTGAAACAGCCGCGCCGTCATCGAAGCGCGGCAATCCATCGCTGCTCCGCGCCCAGCCGATCGGCACACATCCAATCGGCAGCAAGGTGCGCGTTGTCAGGTAGCGCGCCGGATCGGCTTCGCGGCCGCTGGCCTCAAGTTTGCGCCGCGCGATTTCGCTAAACAGGATATAGGGCGCCGCATCGTCGCTGAATTGAGTGCCCGGCGCTTCGCGTGGCTGCAAGGCCATTGCCGTCGTCAGATCGCGCGGGCCGTTGCGCTCGAACCTTATGCCGCTTGCGCCGCTCAGCAGCACGCGCATGGAGATCGTGCTTCTAACGGGATCGGCGCCCCAATCGCCGAGCGTCGCCGCGACCGGTTCGTCGAGCGTCATCAGCCGGTCTTCGATCAGTGAAGCGGCGAGCAGCGGCATGAAGGCGCGGGTGCCCATGCCGATTGGCCAGCGCGTATCGGCTGCGCCGGCATGATAGTGCTCGGCCAACACGATGCCGTGACGCACCACCAGAAAAGAGGCGCCGTCACGTTGGGCGCTGTAGCTCGCGGCCGTGGAGAAGGGCGCGCCCGTCTGGGCGCCCGCCAATTGCGCTGTTGAGGCGCTGACCGCGCTGCATGCTGCAGCACCTAGGAGAAATGCACGCCGATCCATCCGACTCCCCGAGACGTATTGTCCCCAATGGGAACCGGACGGGCAAGATAGGCGTAACAGACGGCATGCGTGCTTTAGTTTTTGTTCTGGCGGCCATGACCGCCGCGTGTTCACAAAACCCGGTTTATCGCCAAAGCACCGAGCCGCTGCCGGTCGCTTACATCGATCAGGCTCGCTATCTCGGGCTCTGGCATGAGCAGGCGCGGCTGCCCAACAGTTTCGAAGAAGGTTGCCAACGCGCAACGGCGGAATACGCGCTGCGCGACGACGGCCTGATATCAGTGGTGAACACTTGTTACGAAGCGGATGGCGAGCAGCGCGTCGCGCAGGGGCGCGCGCGTCCGGCTGGCGAAGCGGGCGAGGGGAAGCTCGAAGTGAGTTTCTTCGGTCCGTTCTGGGCCAATTACTGGGTGCTGGATCGCAGCGAAGATTATTCGTGGAGCATCGTCGGCGAGCCGGAAGGCCGCTATCTCTGGATCCTCACGCGTGACCGCGAATTGAGCGCTGCGCAGCGCGCGGCGTTCGAGCAGCGGATTACCGAGCTTGGCTATCGGCCGGCCGAACTGGTCTGGGCGCCGCAGGATCAAAACTAGCGACTGAGCTCGCGCATTGCGCCATCGAGGCCTTCGATGGTCAGCGGAAACATGCGCTGCGGGCCGATCACTTCGCGGATCACTTGGATCGACGGCGTGTGGTCCCAATGCGCCTTTGGCGTGGGGTTTAGCCAGACCATGCGCTCGTACACTTGGGCGAAGCGCTGCAACCACACCGCGCCGGCTTCCTCGTTCCAGTGCTCGACGGAGCCGCCGGGATAGGTGATCTCGTACGGGCTCATCGTGGCGTCGCCGACGAAGACGACGCGATAATCGCTTGGATACTTATGCAGCACGTCCCACGTCATCGTCTTCTCGTCGTGACGGCGGCGGTTGTCCTTCCACACGCTCTCATAGAGGCAATTGTGGAAGTAGAAGAACTCAAGGCTCTTAAATTCGGTGCGCGCGGCGCTGAACAGCTCTTCGCAAAGCTTGATGTGTGAATCCATCGAGCCGCCGATGTCCAAGAGCAGCAGCACCTTCACCGCGTTGCGCCGCTCGGGGCGGAGCACGATGTCGAGATAGCCTTCCTTGGCGCTCTTATCGATCGTGCCTTGGAGATCGAGTTCGTCCGGCGCGCCGGTGCGGGCGAACTTGCGCAGCCGCCGCAGCGCCACCTTGATATTGCGCACGCCGAGCTCGACGCTGTCGTCGAGATTTTTGTACTCGCGCTTGTCCCAGACTTTCACGGCTTTGCGCTGGCCGCCTTCGCCGCCAATGCGGATGCCTTCGGGATTGTAGCCGTTATTGCCGAACGGGGAGGTGCCGCCGGTGCCGATCCACTTGTTGCCGCCTTCGTGGCGCTTCTTCTGTTCTTCGAGCCGCTCTTTCAGCGTCTCCATCAACTTGTCCCAACCGCCCAACGCTTCGATCTGCGCTTTCTCTTCGTCGGTGAGGAACTTTTGTGTGAGCGCCTGCAGCCATTCGGCAGGAATTTCCGCGTTCACCGCTTCGCCGGTAGGATCGAGGCCCTTGAACACCTGGCCGAACACGCGGTCGAACTTGTCGAGGTGGCGCTCATCCTTCACCAGCGCCGTGCGCGCCAGATAGTAGAAGTCCTGAACGTTGATATCGATCGCCTCTTTGTCGAGCGCTTCGACCAGCACAAGGTATTCCTTGAGCGTGACGGGCACGCGCGCGGCGCGGAGTTCGGTGAAGAAGCGCTGGAACACCTAGAGATGATAGGGGCGGTCAAGGCGCCGCGCCAGCGACTTCCG
>CAYUOC010000023.1:0-5635 GCA_964446305.1 uncultured Terricaulis sp.
CTTTCCGAGCTTGCCCGTTGAAGGCAGGTGAGGCCCGCGGCAGAGATCGCCCCACTTGTCGCCGTGCGAATAGACCGTGATCGGATCACCAGGCTTGATCACTTCGTCGATCGTCTCGGCCTTGTAGATTTCGCCGATCGACTTGAAGTGCGCGATTGCTTCCTGCTTGTCCCAGACCTTGCGGATGATGGGCAGATCGGCGTCGACGATCTCCTTCATGCGCTTTTCGATCTTCTCGAAATCGTCCGTCGAGAACGGCTCCTCGCGCGCGAAGTCGTAATAGAAGCCGTCCTCCGTCACCGGACCGAACGTGACTTGCGTACCAGGGAAAAGCTCCTGCACCGCTTGCGCCATGACGTGCGCGGCGTCGTGGCGGAGAATTTCGAGACCATCGGCACTATCGCGCATGACCAGCTCGATTTTGCCGCTGCCTTCCAACGGCCGCGTCAAATCCCACCACGCGCCATCGATCTTGGCGGCGACGATCTTCTTCGCCAGCGATTTGGAAATGCCCTCGGCCACAGCGAGCGGCGTGACGCCATCGTCGTAGCTACGCTCGGCGCCATCGGGAAATTTGAGAGAGATGCTCATGACTTGCTCTTATCGGATTCATGTTCTTCCGGCGGCTCGCGGTAGCCGCCCTTCCAATCGCCATAGCGCCAGGGCCGCCACCACGAGTTCCTCTTGATCTCGCGCGGCGCCGGGTCCCAGCCATGCCCGCCCCAAGGCGCACACCGGCAAAGCCGCGCGCCCGCCATCCAGCTCCCCGCCCAGGCACCATGCATACGCACGCAATCGGCGGCGTACGAAGAGCACGTCGGCCGATAGCGGCACGCATTGCCGATCAGCGGCGAAAGCGTCCATTTGTAGATCTGGATAAGGCCCAATAGGCCCCGGGCTGGCAGGCTCGGCGACATAACAACTACAGCGATAATTGGTGTTCAGGACCGGGCCCAAGCGCAGCCGCTGCGGCGCGCCCGATCTCGCGCCGCCGGCTTCAGTAGGTCGTAGTCGTGGTGACGTGCCGGTTCATGATCCGCAACATAGATGCTTCGCGGATTCGGCTCAACCCTGGCCAGCCCCTCGATCCACGCGGCGGCACTGGACCTGCGTGAAGGCGCCCCAGCATTCGAGGTAGGCCGCGCCCGGCATGTCCACGGTGAATTTCGAGGCCACGTAGTAGCTTTCGTAGCGCCCCTGGCCGGCCATCATGCCGGTGAAAAAATCGAGGGCGCTATCGAGCGAGATGCCGGTTTGACGCTGCACCTCGCTCGTTTCCGCTTGCGCCTGCGCCTCCATGAAAGCGCGCGCCGCTGCTTCATGTGTTTCGCGCGCCGGCACGGTGAAGTACGCGGCGGCGCCAATCAGGATGAGCAGCAGCAGAAAGCGCATGGCTTAGCCGCCCGTACGCGTGTCGGCAGCGCGGTTGCACTGCACTTGCGTGAACGCACCCCAGCAGGTCACAACCGGCTGGCCATCGAGCGTCACGTTGTACTTCGCGGCGACGTAGTAATTGCTGTAAGCGCGATCGCCCGCGAGCGTCGCGCCAAGGCTTTCAAAACCTTCCGATACGCTTTGTGGATCGCCGAGCACGGCATCGGCCGCTTCGCGCATCACCGCTTCTTCGGGCCGCGTGAAGTAGCCGGCGACGCCGGCAATGATCAGCAGCAATACAATCCATTTCATGACAGCGTCCTCCCAGGGATCCCCAAGCCTCTGAGGCTAGCGGCAAAGCACGCCGCCCGGAAGCCGATCAGGACGCTTTGCGGCGCTTGGGAGCCACCGGCGGCGCAAAAGCCGCCGAGAGTTTCTTCGGCGCCACGGCGCGCCAGCTCTCATCGAGATAATCGGTGAGCTTCGCCATCGGCGGCTTGCCTTTTGCGGTAAAGCTGAAGCTCACCCAGCCGGACCGTCCGAGGCCATACTCAGTCGGCTTCGCGCCCTTGATCGCGAGCGCTTCCTCGTTGCGAAACGGCAGCTTGAT
This sequence comes from uncultured Terricaulis sp., assembly GCA_964446305.1. GTDB lineage: Bacteria > Pseudomonadota > Alphaproteobacteria > Caulobacterales > Aquidulcibacteraceae > Vitreimonas. The sequence goes on from CAYUOC010000023.1 coordinate 1,985, forward strand.
CGAACACGACCAGCCGCCGCCCTCGTCTTCACTCAGAAACAGAAAAACCTTCTTGCCGGCGATCTTGAAGGCGCTGTGCCCCCAAGGGAAATCCTCGACCGTCTCCGGATAAATCAACGCGGCCTTGCGAAGTTCCTTTGCGGCCGGATGCTTGAGTTTCGAAGCGCTCACTCCTCCGCGCCCATACACAGCACATTTCGGCTCGCCAGCACGCTCTCAGCGCCGATGCTGACGTTCGTGACGTCGAAGCATGAGCCGTTTGCTTCAACAGAGCGCGTGCATTCGCTGCCGGTTGCGCCGTGCTGGCATGTGAAGCCAGCACTCGTCAGATCGCCGATCAGCGCCGCGGGCAATTCGCTAGCCTGGTAGCGAGCAGCCACATAGGCGGGTGCGTCCGCAACCAACTCGTCGATAGAGAACGCCGTGCGCGTTTGCGCGAGGCTTGAGCCAGTGCAGGCGACGATGAGAGTCAGGACGGTGAAGGCTGTTCGCATGCGCGCACTATAAGCGCGCACACCCGGGTGTTGGATAGCCTATTTCGCGCTGGCCTTCGCGCGCGCCTGATCGAGCGCTTCCACGGCTGCGTCGAAGGCGAGCATCGTGGATTTATGGCGGGCGGGATAATCGCGCACGCCTTCCAGATGGCGCAGCTCCCAGAACCGGCCCGTTGGCGGTGCAGCGCCGTTTTCGAGCATCGCCCGCAGCCCATCGCGGGCGTCGCGGATTTCCTGCGGCGTCGCGCCGATCGCGTGCATGGCGAGAACGCCTGTGGCGGCCTGGCCGAGCGCGCACGCCTTGGGATGCACGGCGATCTCGCTCACAACGCCATCCTTCAGCGATAGCTCGACGGTGACGACCGACCCGCACACTTTGCTGACCTTGGTCGCCGCCCCATCCGGCGCATCGAGGCGCCCGACATGGGGGATATCGCCGGCCAATTCCATGATCCGCGGGTGGTAGAGGTCGTCCATCCGCCCTTATGTGGCCTTCCTTCGCGGGCAAGCAACGGGCAAAATCGGCCCCCGGAGAGAGCCACATGTTGCGACGCACCCTGCTCATCAGCGCGCTTGGCGCTTGGCCGGCGGCGGCCTTCGCGCAAACACAGCAGCCCGCAGAACAGCGCCCTGCCCAGTCGCAACAACCGCCGACAATCACGCCACAAAACGCGCTCGAGTATGCGTTCGTCTCGGCTCTCACCAATCAGAACATGCGCCCGATTTTCAGGCGCTATCTGATGGAGACGCACGTCGCGCTGGCGCTAACGTCAGCAGAGGACGATGCGCCGGTGCGTGAAATTCGCGTTCGCGACGGCTTCAACGCGGGGGCGATTTTCACCAGCGAGCAACGCCTGCGGCAAGTGCTCGGCGAAGACGCGCCGCACATCATCATCAACGGCCGCGCCGCGTTCACGCGGCTCGCGGGCAAGAATGTCGTGATCAATCCGGGGCTCGCGCCAATGCTGACGCTCGAACCGGCGGACGTGGCGGCCTATTTGCTGACGCCAGGCGAAAGCTCAGCCGGGCCCACCCAATAGGCCATCGCTGCCGCATCGGCGATCATAGAGGCCGCGTGTGCGCGCCAGCGCGCCATCATCGCCGAACAGGTGCACTTGCCATGTATGGGTGCAGCCGTTCGCCGTTGTCGTCTTGCGGCAGACTTGCGCCGGCGGGTCGCCGCGATTGCCTTCCGCACGCGGCGGCGCGGCGCCGCAATTGAACTCGTTGCGCCGCAGATCGGCTGAAACCGACGAAATCTGCATGCCCGCACCGTAGCGGCCGTTCACACCCTGTTGGAAAGCCTGAAGCGTCGCCGCCTCCGAGGCGTTGCGCCAATCACCGAGGCTGATCGGGGCCGTTGGAATCGTCGACGGCCCGGTTGGCTCGGTGACGCCGGCCGTGGGGAGAGTTTCGCAAGCGCCCAAAAGCAGCGCCAGGGTGACGACGATCGTGCGTGCGTACTTCATCTCTCTCACCTGTTCGCGCCGAGGCACATCTGATCGAACCCAGCCACCGGCTCGCGTTCGCCGCGCTCCAGCACAACATACCAGTCAAACGCGCATTGGCGCTCCATGATTTCGATGCGGCAATCGAGCCGGCGCTCATTCTCGCACGCAAAGCCGTTGGCTTCGAGGCTGGCTTTGAGTTCCACCACGCTTTGGCCGGCGAAACGCTGACGGATTTGGGATTGGAAGGCTGGCGCGTAGGTCGCCGGATCGGCCCGGCGCCATTGGCCGAAATCGATGCCGCCCGCTGCGGCGCCCTCCGGCGGCGCTGAACTGCCCTCAGCCGTTGGCGGGGGAAGCGCTTGTCCGCGCTGGACCGGAAATGGCGATGGCCCGCTGTCGATCGCGTCGTCGCCGCCCCCGCCCGAGGCGCAGGCGCCCAAAAGCGCGACCAGTGCAATCACCATTACCCGCATGCGTTTTTCCTTGATCCCCCAGCGGGTTGCTTAGTCGCCGCGGAGGGCATCTTCAAGGCGGCGCGGCTTGGCTGTGATAAGACGCCGCCATGACGGCGAAGACTTCAGCAAAGACGAGCAAGCCCGGCCCAACGCGCGCCGAAGGCAAATGCCTGTGTGGAACCGTGGTGGTCGAAATCGGCGTACCGGCGCGCTGGGCGTGGCACGATCATTCGTCCGCCACGCGGCGCGCGCACGGCGCAGCCTACGCGACGTATGTCGGTACATGGGCAAGCAAGTTCCGCTTCGTGCAGGGCGAAGACAATCTCACCCATTACGAAGACAAGGAGCGCGGCGGCACGCGCAGCTTCTGCTCGACTTGCGGATCGCCGGTCGCCTTCCAGCGCAACAAGCAAAACATCAATGTCCCACGAGCGCTCTTCACCAGCGGCGTCGGCCGCGAGCCGCGCTATCACATTGCCATCGATGAATTGCAGGAATGGACCTATCTCGGCGAAAAACTCGGACCGTTGAAAGGCTTTCCCGGCGTCGTATGGACTGGCGCGAAGAAAAAGCGGGGGTGACTGTAGCTCACACTCTCATACGATCCGCAGCCATCCAGCATGCGTGAAAGCCTGACGGCACGCGGAACGGCACTTCGAGTTGCGCCACTGGGCCATTCTGAATTGCCTTCGCGTCGAAGATGTCGAGCGTCTCTCGATTGAGCTTCTCGTTCCATTGGAACGCGATGACATACCCATCATCCTCGGTGACGTAATTGTCCGCAGCCGCAAACCACGGCTCGGAATAGAAGCTGTGCTCGTGGCTATCGGACCACGAACCGAGGCTCTCGCCGGTGTCGAGATCGTACTTACGGATGCCGTACCATTGCAGCGTCCGCGTTTCGGAATGATCGACCAGATAACCGAAGCGTGTGCGCCGGCCAGAGAGACGACTGTTGTAGGTTGGAAACTCAACGTTGCGTGACGGGTCCAGCATTTCTTCGCTAGTTTGGCCGGTGCGCATGTTCATGCGCCACACCCAAAGCCGGGCGTTCATCACCAGCTCCGCAACGTTGCGCGCTGTGCGCACCGCATCAATCTCGCCGTTGGCGTCCAAAGCCGGCATGTACCGGCAACCGGACATCACCACCCAATCGCCTTCCTCCCAGGCATTGACGACGTGATAGATGAAGCACGGCGAGAACTCGAACCAGCGGATCGAATCCGCAGCGCCGTAGCGCGGGATCACACC
>CAYUOC010000023.1:5735-7376 GCA_964446305.1 uncultured Terricaulis sp.
GCGACGAGATCGGTGTTCGCTGTGTCCTTGAGCGGCTTGTCGCTGCGGCCCTTCCGCGTTTCACGCACGCCTGCATGAAGGCTGCGCCCAGCCTTATCCTCGTTCTTCCACGCATCGGTGCGCACCCAGCGATTGCGATAGGTCACGGCGCCGTTCTCAAATCGCGCGGCGTGAATCATGCCGTCGCCATCGAACGGGTGGTAGCGGCCGTTTGGCGCAAACCGGACGTTCGGCCCGGCGCGCAAATAGACGCCGCTGAGATTGCTCGGGACCTTGCCCGAGAGCACGCGCAGCTCGACCGGGCCAAACTCGTCGCGCACCGGCGCGAAGTTGTTCATGAGGCCAGGGCCGTAGACGTCGCCGAATGGAGCCAGATCATTCTCAAGAAGTGCGTGCTGGGTCATGCCGATCCTCCCTAAAGGACTACGCTTGCATAACCGGAGCTACATCGCCCGTTCTTGAGCGAGATCAAATTCGAGCGCCGCGGCCTTTGTGGGCCTTGAGGCGCTCAGCATTCGCCAACGTCGCCCAAGCGACCGCAGATCGGCATCGCCGGGCGTGGTTTGGACAGGCGCGAAGAAGAAGCGAGCGTGAGACCTACTCATCAGCCCGGATTTTGCGGCAAACGCTGTTGCGGCAATCCACGGCGCGGATCGATCCGGAGAGCCGGGACAATGCGCAGCGGGTTGCAAGCGACGTTGTTGCGCTTGTTCGACTCCGCGACGCGATTGCCCGTGTCGACGCCCGCGCAGAGAAAATAGTCTCCAGGCGGAATTCCAGTCGGCAAGATCATCGGCCCGATCTCATAGCTCGGCGCGCCGTAACGAACCGTGGCACCGGGGCCAACGCTGTTGGTGCGCGAAACACGGCCGCCACGCAGCAACACGTCTTCACGCCACGTTGCATTGTAAACGGCCCAAGTCGACGGCCCGGCCCGATCGGTCGATAGAAATATGTCGACCATATAGCTGGCGCCCGGCGGCGCCTCGATTGTGCCAGGACAATTCGTGTCGCCGAGGTTTCTGACCTCGAGCGAGATCATGATGCCCTGCCCCTCGCGCTTCTCAGCGGCGGCGCCGATTGTTGGCGTCAGATCGCACGCGGCGACGGCCGGCGTAGCCAGCGCAAAGAGCGAAACGAGAGCGATGGCGAAGGTGCGCATGTGATGAAGTTCCCATGACGTCCCTCAACGTCGCCCGCATAGGGGCGCACGCGCGCGGCGATGGCAAGCAATTTTCGTGGACGCTAGATTTGCGCCACGCGCCCCATGAACAGTTTTGTTCCCGTCGGCTTGTGACGGAGCACGATGAAGAACGGATGATCCGCCTTGAACTCGATCGGCGGCGCTTCTGGCGTCGGCATGGCGGAGGTGGCGCGCATATCGATCGCGGTTACCGCGGCGGCTTCGGTGCCCTCTTCGTCGATGGCGAGGAAAGTCTTGTGAATAACCGCGCTGATCGCGAGCGCTTCCTGCTCGGTTACTCCGGAGAAATCCGCCGTATCCGTGAACGCCAGCTGCAACCCGAGCCCCTGCAGCTGCGGGACGAGATCGTAATCCGTGCGCATTTCGACTTTCGGCAGCGTGACGGCGAGGCGCGGGCGCTCCGCGTTGTCCAGATCAGTAAGCCAACGATCGAGCGT
>CAYUOC010000023.1:7476-13443 GCA_964446305.1 uncultured Terricaulis sp.
CGGCGAGGCGCGGGCGCTCCGCGTTGTCCAGATCAGTAAGCCAACGATCGAGCGTCGCGCCCATCAACTGGCGCTCGAACGCTGCCAATCCATCGCGGGCCCGCGGCAAGAACACAGCGAGCGAGAACGCGCCTTCGTCATAGAGGAACTCGGCGGCTTGAAAGCCTTCGCCTGCGTAGTATGGCGTGCGCATGATCTTCTGCATGAGGCGAACGCGCTGTGTGGCGCCGCCCTCAGCATAGAAGTCACCGTCATAGGTCGAGTTGGCGGAGAATTGCTGCTGCCACTTGCCTTTGAAATAGACGGCGTTGGTCAGCACCAGCCGGCGGCTTGGATCCTGTTGCGTGAGAATTTCTGGGATCCGGTCACGGGTCTCCCGCGCCGCCCACGCATTGATCGTGCGCAATGCTGCGGTTTGGTTGGCGATAAACGGCACCGCCTCAATCGTTGCGCCAAGTTCGTCGCGAATGGTGCGCGCGTACGCCTCGCGCAGCGCCATGGTGCGCTCGACCCAGGCCGCGTTCGCTGTTGTGAATTCGCTGCCGCCGCGCTGCGCGGCAATCGCATCACGGCGCGCGCGCGTCTGCGCCACTTGCGCCGCAACGCTCGGGTCGAAACCGAAAGTGGCGGACATCTCGGCGGCGGTTTGGCCGCCTGCGCCCGGATAGAGCAACGCGAAAGCAGAGAGCACGCTATAGGGCGAAACGAACTGATTGCCGCCGGGTGCGGCGAGCGCGCGGTAGAGGCCAAGGTCGAAAGAGTCAGGCAAGGGCGGCATCACTGGCGGCGGCGTAGGTTGCGGCGTTGGCACGGGCTGGGGATCAGCTTCCCCTGTGGCGTTGACGCAGGCGCCAAGCGCCGCGGCGCCGGCCGACCAAAGTAACACGCGGCGATCCATGCCATCTCTCCTGCCTCGCGGGCCATTGGGGCGCCCAGTTTGGGCGAAGTCAGGGCAAAGCTAGGGTCGCTTGTTCACTTCGGCGGCAAGTCTCTCAATCTCCGCGACGATTTCGGCGCGATCCCGGCTCTCGAAGCGCTCAAGCTCCGGCCCGGTGAAATCCCCTGCATGCATCACCAGCACATATCGCCCATTGGCGTCATCCGGCGGATACCAACCGAGATCAAGCATACGACCGCGTCGCTCGTGGTTGAGTTGAAGCAGGCTCTCCTTCCACCAATTCCAAGCGTCGGCATCGTCCTGATCGATTTCGTGGAAATCGTTGTAGCCGACACTCCAACCGATCGGAATGCGCAGAGGCTGCAGCCGGTGCTCCACTAGCCTTTCCGCCGCCAAGTGCTGCTGCTGGCGCTATCCATGACTTCGACGCCGCGTGCGGCGAGATCGTCGCGGAGCTTGTCAGAAAGCGCATAGTCCTTGGCGGCGCGCGCCGCGACGCGCTCGGCGACGAGGCGATCAATCTCAGTCGCTTCATCGCCGAAACTGGCGCGGAACCAGTGCTCGGCATCGCTCTGCAAAATGCCAAACAGCTTCGCGGCGGCGAGCAGCTCAGCCTTCGCCTTCGCTTGCTCGGCGGGCTTCTTAGCGATGTTGGCCGCGGTGGCGAGAGCTGAGAGTTCAGCAATGGCGGCAGGCGTGTTGAGATCGTCCGCGAGCGCTTCGACGATAGCCGCAGGCGCTTCAACCTCAGCGGCCTGAACGTCCTTCAGCCGCAGCACAGCGCCATAGAGCCTATCCAGGCTCGCTTGCGCTTGCTTCAACAGATCATCGCTCCAATCGAGCGGTGCGCGATAGTGCGCCGAGAGCAGCGCCCAGCGGATTGTCTCGCCCTGCCAGCCCTGCTCCAGCAATTCGCGCGGCGTGATGATGTTGCCGATCGACTTGGACATCTTCTCTTTGTCCATCGTCAGGAAGCCGTTGTGCATCCACACCCGCGCCAGCGGGTGATCGTGCGCGGACTCGCTCTGCGCGATTTCGTTTTCGTGGTGCGGGAAGATGAGATCGATGCCGCCGCCATGAATGTCGATCGGCGAGCCAAGCTCTTCCTCGATCATCGCTGAGCACTCGATGTGCCAGCCAGGGCGGCCGGAGCCGAACGGCGCTTCCCAAGACGGCTCACCCGGCTTGGTGGTTTTCCAGAGCGCGAAGTCGGACGGCGAGCGCTTGTCGTCCTCGCCTTCGACCCGTGCGCCTGCCTTCAGATCGTCCTGATTGCGCCCGGAGAGCTTGCCGTAATCCTCGTCGGCGGCGACCGAGAAATAGACGCCGCTGGGGACGACATAGGCTGCGCCTTTAGCAATCAGCTTTTCGATTACGGCCACCATCGCCGGCACGTTCTCGGTGGCGCGCGGGCGCAGCGTCGGCGTCAATACGTTAAGCGCGCCCATATCGGCTTCGTATTGCTCCTCGACCGCGCGCGTGATCGCTTCGATCGGCACGCCGCGTTCGATGGACGCATTGATGATCTTATCGTCGATATCGGTGTAGTTGCGCGCGTAAACGACGGCCTTTTCGCCGTACACATGCCGCAACAGCCGGAACAGCGTATCGAACACCACCGGCGGCCGCGCGTTGCCGATATGGGCCGTGTTATGAACGGTAGGCCCGCACACATACATCGTGACCCGGCTCGGATCGGCTGGGGCGAACGGCTCTTTTCGCCGCGTCAACGTGTTGCTGAGTTCGATTTTCATGCGGGGTGGGTTCTAGCGGCGACTTGTGCTACACTCCATATCTCTTGCGGGGCCGTTTTGGACCCCGTCGCCTGAGGGTGAATTTCGGGCGGGCGTTAAGTCCGGGTGCCTCCATAGAGGACCCTCCCGGCTCGACCTCCGTCCCTCAGACCAAGGACACCGCCCCCGTATGAGTGAAATTCTAAAGTGGCGCTCGCCTGAAGAGGCGAACGAGAAGCGGCCATCGCGCGAAGCGGCTCTGGAAGCCGTGCGCACGCTGATCGCCTGGGCGGGCGACGACCCGGACCGCGAAGGCCTGAAGGACACCCCGAAGCGTGTCATCGAAGCCTACCGCGAGTGGTTCCGCGGCTATGACGAAAACCCCGCCGACGAGCTCAGCCGCGTCTTCGAAGACGTCAGCGGCTATGACGACATGGTCATGCTCAAGAAGATCGATGTGGAGAGCCATTGCGAGCATCACATCGCGCCGTTCCTGGGCAAGGCGTATGTGGCTTACCTGCCGACAGAGTCGGTCGTCGGCATTTCCAAGATCGCACGCGTCGTCGAGATTTTCGCCAAGCGCCTGCAGACGCAAGAAACGATGACCAGCCAGATCGCGCAGGCCATCGAAGAAACGCTAAAACCGCGCGGCGTCGCCGTCCTGATCGACGCCGAGCATCAGTGCATGTCCACCCGCGGCGTCCACCACAAGGACGTAACAACGGTGACCACGCAATTCACTGGCGCGTTCAAGGATGACGCGGAACTGCGCAACCGGTTCTTGAAGCTGGCCGGTTACGGCTGATCGCCAGCTTCCACGGACGGACGTAAGGGCGCGACGAGAGTTGCGCCCTTATTTCTTTGCGCGGCCTGATATTCCGCCTCCGTCATCCGCTCCGGCTTATGCACCAAAGTCGTGAGCACGAAGCTGAGCAGCATCAGCAAATACCAGGCGCCCATCTTCTCGATCGGCACGATGTGCCAGCCGTCGCGTTGGCTCGGATAGACCCACGCCGCCGCGAACGTGCCCGCATTCTCCGCGATCCAGATAAACAGCGCCACCAGCAGCAAACCGATCAGCATCGGCATCCGGCGCGGCGTGCCGTCGGGCGTGAACACAAACCAGGCGCGACCGAAGATCAAAGCGGAGAACGCGAACAGGCCGAGGCGAATGTCGATCGTGTAGTGGTGGGTGAAGAAGTTGATGTAGGCGAGCAGGGCCAGCAGCCATGTCGTCCAGAGCGGCGGGTAATTGATGTAGCGTAGCTCAAACAATCGCGTGGCGCGCGCGATGTAGGAGCCGACGCACGCATACATGAATCCAGAGAACAGCGGCACGCCGCCGATGCGCAGGAAGCTATCCTCTGGATAAATCCAAGAGCCGTGGGCAGTTTTGAATATCTCCATGATCGTTCCGACGACGTGGAAGATCAGGATGACGACCGCCTCCTCCCAGCGCTCCAGCTTGGTGGCGAGAAGGAGGCCCTGGAGGGCGATCGCGGCGATGACCAGAAAATCGTAGCGCGCGATCGGCGCAGTGTCTGGCCACAGCAAGTGTGTACCGACCAGCAGCACGATCATCGCGCCGCCGAACAAACACGCCCAACCCTGCTTCAGCCCGAACAGAAGGAATTCATAAGCCCAACCATTCCACTTGGACTTTTCGGCCCAAGGCCGCGCCCAGCGGTCAAAAGCTTCGACCCGGCCCTTGATCTTGTCCTTCAGACTCATGGCGGCCCAAGTCTACCCGCTTTCCAACAGCCCTTCATCCCGCGTAGAGGGGGCGGAATGAAGGTGGCTGTCGTCGGACTAGGCGTTGCCGGGCTGAGCATTTGTGCTCGGCTTGCGGTCGCTGGTCATGACGTGACCGGATTCGAGCAATTCGAGCCGATGCACGAGTTCGGGTCGTCGCACGGCGATACACGGATCATGCGCCTGACCCCCGGCGAAGGCGAAGTCTACGTCGATCTCGCGCGTCGCGCGGCGCCGGCCTGGCGCACCTGGGAAGGCCTGGCCGGCCAACCCCTGATCGAATGGACGACCGGCCTGATGGCGGGTCCGCGCGGCTCACCCTTTGTCAGCGCTTGCCAGCGGCTGAGCCGCAAGCCCGCCGCGTTGCTGCGCGGCGACGCCATTCACGCCCTGACCCGCGGCTATATCGCCATGCCGTATGAGTGGGACGTGTTTCGCCAGGAGGACGCCGGCGTCATCGCCGCCGATGCGACGCGCGCCTTTCTTCTGCGTCAGGCGCCACGATGGGGCGCGAAGCTCATTCACAGGGCGAAGATCGAAGCGCCGATCGACGGCTTGACGCTGCGCGTAAACGGCGAGACGCGCGCCTTCGACGCGATCATCGTGGCCTCCGGCGCCTGGGCCGGAAAGATGCTGCCGGAGTTCGCCGGCAAGCTTGCCGTAAAGCGGCGTGTCGTCGGCTGGTTCGAAACCGAGGCGCCGAAGCTTCTACCTGTGATCTGCGTCGATAACGATGTCGGCGTGTTCGGCATGCCGGCGCCGCGCGGCTTCTACAAGATCGGCCTGCACGCCGTTGGCGGCGCCACCGATCCCGACAGCGTGCGCGAACCCGACTCAAATGACGCTGCTCTACTCAGCGAATACGCCGCACCGCTCTTGCCGAAGCACAAGCCGCAGCCGGTGCGTATGCAACGCTGCCTCTATACCGTGACGCCGGATGAAAACTTTCTCATCGCACGGAGTTCCGCGCATGAACGCGTGTTGATGTTCTCCGCATGCTCGGGCCACGGCTTCAAATTCGCGCCGGTTTTCGGCGAATTGGCGCAAGAATGGCTGATGGGTTCGCCATCAGCAGAACTCGGCGCGCTGATGAAACCTGGATCAAATGTAAATCGTTTGGGCGCGCCAAAGACGTGATGCGCCACATTGTGGTCGCCATAGGCCATTAGGCCTACGCGCCATGAACGCAGAGCAATTCATCTCGATCGCCGATTCGTTGCGCGCACGCGCGCTGCACTCTGGCGTTGACGTGAACGCGTCAAACTATCTCGTGCACGCAACTTTAATTCGCGCGCTGCGCGAACGTCCGTTCGAGGACCTGGTGCCCGAAGTGCTCGCGCTCGAAATCGAGCACGCCAACAAAAAGCTCAGCTAATTACGCCTCGGTGACAGCGCCGATGCTTGGCCCAGGCTCCGGCGCGACAGTGTAGGCTGCGGCGCGCGTCGTCTCGTATTCCTTCGAGAGAATATTCGAAACGGAGAAAAACTCCGCCAGCGCTTGTTCACGCGTGAGCGTCAGCAGCAGAAATCCGCGATGCAGCGAGTCCGTATATTTCACATGCGGATTGCGGGCGCGGACGCCGG
>CAYUOC010000023.1:13543-21544 GCA_964446305.1 uncultured Terricaulis sp.
CCGCGATGCAGCGAGTCCGTATATTTCACATGCGGATTGCGGGCGCGGACGCCGGCGCCGAAATCGATGCCGAACGGCGCGAAGTATTCGCCATCACCCGGAGACGTGATCGACGTCGTGCCGAACTCCACGGCGACGCGGCCCGTGGCGTCGTTCAGCTCATTCGCCCACGCGGTATGGGTGTCGCCGGTGAGCACGATGGCGTTGCCTTGCGCCGCGCGCATCGATGCAAGCACGCGGTCGCGCGCGCCAGGGTAGCCGTCCCAGGAATCTGTATTGAGCGGGAACGGAAAGCGCGTGAGCTTCAATTGTTGCTTGATGCCCGGCACCAAGCGCTCCAGCGCATCGGCGAGCGGCGCCGGGGTTCCGGAAAGGTCCGGCGCATTGGTTGGCGCCATCAGGATCTGATTGCCCAACACCTGCCAAGTCGCGCCGGCGCGCACGGACGTGTGCAACTGATCCGCCAGCCATTGCTCTTGCGCCGCGCCCATGAGCTGGCGTCCAGGCGCACTGAGCAGTTGATTGAGCGCCGGCACATCGGGCGCGATGAAGAAGCCTGCGGGTAGGTTCTTCGGATCACCGATCATGCCGCCGGTCCGGCGCCAATCGAGCACGGGGCGCATCTCACCGCCCACCGATTCATAAATCCGCGGCAGACGCTGCATGCCCGCAACATCGGGCTCGCCGTCACGGATCGCCACCGGCGCTGTTGGATTGGTGAAATCCCAACGCTGCATCTCAATGGGAAGCTGCGAATTGTAATCGAGCATCTCACTGCGCGCGAGCAGCCGGGTCTCCACCATGATCAGCGAGGCGAGCGTGCCCCACTGGAAGGAGCGATTGATCGCCTCGAACGCCGCGCCTGGCTGCGGATCGCGAATAGGCATCCACTCGTAATAGGCCTGCAACGCCGCTTGCTTGCGGTTGGCCCACTGCCCCTCGCCTTCATTGTGGTTTTCGGCGCCAGTGGCGAACGCATTGTTGGCCGTCTCATGGTCATCCCAGACAACGATCCACGGCGCGATGGCGTGCGCTGCTTGAAGCTCGGGTTGAGTTTTGTACTGGGCGTGACGAGCGCGGTAGTCGCCAAGGCGCGTGCACTCGACTTCAGGCGACGGAATTCTGCCGAGCCGCGTCGCAACATCGCCGCCATACCCGGCGAGTCCGTACTCGTAGATGTAGTCGCCGAGATGGATAACCGCGTCGATATCATCGCGCTCCGCCAGCGCTTCGTATGCGTTGAAGAAGCCGTGCGGATAGGAGGCGCAAGACACCACGGCGAACTTGACCTGATCGAGATCGCCCTGCGGCAGCGTCTGTGTTTTGCCGACCGGGCTTTCGGCCGCGCCGGCGCGGAAGCCGTAAAAGTACGGTGCGCCGGGGCGCAGCCCCGACACGTCGGCCTTCACAGTGTAATCGCGCGCTTCGGTGGTTTCGATCACGCCGGTTTTCACGACGTCTGTGAGTTCGCGGTTGCGCGCGACAATCCAGCGAACCGGTACCGGGCCGGAATTTTGTGGCGAGACGCGCGTCCAGATGATCACGCGATGCGCTTGCGGATCGCCGGAGGCGACGCCGTGGTCAAACGTCACCGGCCCCTCATAGGCCGGGGTCTCCACGTTCTGGGCGCAGGCGGCTACAGCGCCGGTCGCAGCGGCGAGCGCTCCGCGGCGTGTCCAGTTTCGTACGGCCATGGCGTCCTCCCCGTTCGGTATTTTTGGCGCTTTCGCGCGCCTCCCACAACAGCCATTCCGCTCCGCGCTTGCGCGATCCGCACGGCAGGGGCAAACGCACCACGCCCCGCACCCCTCCCGCGCGCCGGAATGACGGGGATAAATCGAACCGCTAGTGGAACTCTGTGGAAGACGAAATCGAACAGGACGATGGTGGTGAGGTGCGCAGCGCGGTGGCGCCGGTGGACGCCGGCGAGCGCGTCGATGCGTGGTTGGCAAAGCTGTGGCCGGACATCTCGCGCTCGCGCGTGCAAGGGCTAATCGGCGCCGGCAAGCTCAGCGTCGATGGCGCCCCCGTCACACACGCGAAGGACAAGCCGCGCACAGGCGCAACCTACGAGTTGAAACTGCCCCCGCCCGAACCCGCAGCGCCGCTGCCGGAGGCTATTCCTCTCACCGTCGTGTTCGAGGACGAGCACCTCATCGTGATCGACAAGGCGATGGGGATGGCGATGCATCCCGCCCCAGGCTCGATGCGCGGCACGCTGGTGAATGCCCTGCTGGCGCATTGCGGCGATAGCCTTTCCGGCATTGGCGGCGTCGCCCGCCCAGGCATCGTCCACCGCATCGACAAGGATACGACTGGGCTGGTCGTCGTCGCCAAGCACGACGCGGCGCACACAGGGCTAGCCAAGCTCTTCGCCAAACACGATCTCGAGCGCGTCTATTACGCCGTCACGCGTGGCGCGCCGAAGGAGCGCAGCGCCCGCATCGAAAACAAGCTCGTCCGATCGAGTGAGGATCGCCGCAAATACGTTGTCGCGCGCAATCCTGAAACGGAAGCCGGCAAACTCGCGATCACCGATTATTGGACAGTCGAAAGCTACGGTCAGCAAAGCGGCGCCTCTGTTGGCCGCGCGGCGGCGGCTTTTTTGGAGTGCAGACTGCACACCGGCCGCACCCATCAAATTCGCGCACACCTCACGCACTTGGGCTGCCCGCTGATCGGCGATCCGCTTTACGGCAAGCAACGCGCCTTCAAAGCGGAAGGTCCGCACGCCGAGGAAGCCGCGGCCGCCGTCGCGGCATTTCCCCGCCAAGCCCTGCATGCGGCTGTGCTCGGCTTCAAACATCCGATCACGGGCGCCGAGCTTCGCTTCGAAAGCGAATTGCCCGACGATATGACGGCGTTGATCGAAATTCTGAAGCAGCTCTAGCCGCGCGGCCCATTTCCGCCGCATTGCGCCGTCTCTTGCTGAGCCCGCGAGGGAGAGCGGGTGAGCAACGCGGCAATCAGCACGCGCGGACGGACTTTGTCGTTTATCGCGGCGGCCGGCGTCGTTGCGCTCGCATGCGCGCTGCTTCTGCTGGTGTCACGCGTCATCCAGTACGCCGACAACACCGAAGCCGGCGTGCGCGTCTTCATCGAAGAAGCGCCACCACCGTCCCGTCCCCAGCGCAATGCCCCGCCTCCACCGCCCAGCGGCGTTCGCATCGCCGCGCCAGACGCGCCGCCAACGCCGACGCCTTTGCCTGTGGATCGCGAGATGCTCGTCCGAGCACTCAATTGCTTTGACCGCTTAAGCCGCGATCGCCGCGAAGATTGCCCGCGTGAAGCGCTTGAGCAGGAATACGGTGACGGCGAACGCACACGCCGCGCCTACGATCCCTCGCCGGCGCGGCTTCGCCTCGTCGGACCGACACGCGACGTGCCGCCACCGTGTGATCGCGGCTTCAGCACCGTCACCATGGGCGATGGCCAAGGCGTCCAGTTCTGTGGCGGCTGGGGCGAAACCCCGCCACCACCCTCACGCAGCGCCGAACAAGTCTGCGTCGACGGCGGCATCGGCCCCTGCCATCCGCCGGAATTCCGCGAAGGAGACGTCGTCCGGCTCCGTCATACGCAGTGAGTTCCTGCACGGAACATGTATCGAGCGTCTGCCGTGAAGGCGCGAAGCGCGATACCTTCCGCCTGCTGCAAGACATCCGGGCGGACTATTCGATGATGAACTTCCCAAACGCCGAGCGCGTGCTCGCTTCCGTGGGCGGCTTGGCGCTGTTTGCGCTCAATGAAGTGAGGATGTTCCATTCGCTCCCGCGCATGCCCGATCCGGGCAACGGACAGACCCACGCGGCATCGATCCAGATCATGGATGCGGCGGCCCCAGTTTATTTAAGTTTGGTTGATTTGACCGTTCGCTGGGGCCTGGCGGCGCTCGTCGTCGCGCTTTGCGTTTGGGCGCTGGCGGAAACGTTCGAGAAACATCCGCAGACGGCGGAATGACCCTTGAACCCCCAGGTCTAGGGGCCATCTACAAACGTTCCGGACACTGATTCTAGCAGTTGATTTCGTTTCGCTTGCCGAATCGATGCGTTCCGGTTATGTTCTCATGGCTAACAAAAGCCTAACGCCGGTCGCGGCGAGGGCTTGAATGGCTCCCTATATAGGGGGTCACGGCGGCAACCGGCCTGCCCTCTCACGCGTACTAGAGAGGCAACCAGATTTCCGCCTTAGGAGGGGTCCCACAACCAGATGGCATCTACCGCGCTCACGCTTGCTCTTAGCCCTGAACAAGGGCTGCAGCGGTATCTCTCGGAGATCCGCAAGTTTCCCATGCTCACCAAAGAGGACGAGTTCATGCTGGCGAAAAGCTGGCAGGAGCACGGGGACACGCAAGCCGCGCACAAGCTCGTGACGTCCCACCTTCGCCTCGTGGCGAAGATCGCCATGGGCTATCGCGGCTACGGCCTGCCGATCGGAGAGGTCATCTCCGAAGGCAATGTCGGCCTCATGCAGGCCGTCAAGAAGTTCGACCCGGATAAGGGCTTCCGCCTCGCGACGTACGCGATGTGGTGGATCCGAGCGTCGATCCAGGAATACATCCTGCGCTCATGGTCGCTCGTGAAGATGGGCACCACGGCCGCGCAGAAGAAGCTGTTCTTCAACCTCCGCCGTATGAAGGGCGAGATGGCCGCGCTCGAAGAGGGTGACCTTCGCCCCGAGCACGTCGCAACAATCGCGCACAAGCTCGCGGTCACCGAAGAAGAAGTGATCTCGATGAACCGCCGCATGAGCGGCGGCGGCGACGCGTCGCTCAACGCGCCAATCGGCGGCGCCGGCGGCGAAGGCGACAGCGAGTGGATGGACTGGCTGGCCGACGATCAGGTCGAAGGTACCCAAGAAACCCGCCTGGCCGAGAGCGAAGAATTCAGCGAGCGCATGACGCTTCTGCAAGAAGCGATGAGCGAGTTGAACGAGCGCGAACGTCACATCATCCAAGAGCGCCGCTTGAAGGATGAGCCGGCCACGCTCGAAGAGCTCTCAGTGCAATACGGCGTCAGCCGCGAGCGCGTGCGTCAAATCGAAGTGCGCGCGTTCGAGAAGCTGCAGAAGGCGATGAAGAAGCAAGCGGCCTCGCGCGGCTTGCTCGCTGAAGCCGGCGCCTAACAGAAACAGCCCTGCCCTGGGCTATCGCCGCGGCGTTCTCCGGAACGTCGCGGCGAACTCTTTTTGGCGATGCCGGTGCGGCGCGAATTCCGCAATAGTTTCGATACGTTAAGGCAGCGCGCGTGCGACGTGCGCCGGGAACGCCGCCGCAAACGGGGCGTTGCGTCAGTGTTCCATGGACGACGCGCCCCCGCCCCCGCCACGCAATCGCATCCACAAGGTCCGTGCTTGGAGTGCGGCTCAGTATGCGCGCGCACGCTCCGGCGCGCACTGGACCTGGGCGCAAACGAAGCGCGCGCCGTGGAAGCCCATCGGCCTCTGGGCAGGCGGCGCCGTGGGCCTCGTACTGACGACGTTGATCTTGTTCCTCAGCTTCGCCGATTGGAATGCACTGCGCGGCCCGATCTCGCGCTTCGCCTCCGCCGCAACCGGTCGTGAGATCACGATCCGAGGTGATCTCGATATCGATCCGTGGCGGCTCAATCCGCTGATCCGCGTCGAGGGCTTGCACATCGGCAATCCCGCGCACTATCGCGAGCGCGACGAAGAGTTTGCGATCATAGAGCGCGCAGAGGCTACCGTGCGCTGGCTTCCACTCTTTGCCGGCAACCTCGATTTCGTGCGTCTCGATCTCAACGGCGCCGACATCAACCTCTATCGCAATGCAGAGGGGCTCTCGAACTGGTCATCGCCATCCCGCGCAGCGCAGGGCCGCCCATTCAATCTGCCCGCTATCCGGTATTTCTCCCTCAACGGCGGCAACCTTCACTTCCAAGACGACAAGCGCAACATGGTGCTCGAAGCGACGTTTTCGACGCGCGAAAGCCGCGACGCCGCCGACCCGGGCGAATTTGCACTGATGGGCGAAGGCGAGATCAATGGCCGCCCCTTCAACATCGAACTCACCGGCGCGCCGCTTCTCAATGTGCGCCGCGACCGGCCCTATGCCTTCCAGGCGGACGTCACCGCTGGCGGCACGCACATCATCGCCAGCGGCGCCATCACGCGCCCCTTCAATTTCAGCAATTGGCACGCTGACGTACGGGGCGCCGGCCCCGATCTCGCGGATCTCTATCCGCTGATCGGCCTCGCTCTGCCGAACACGCCTCCCTATAATCTCACCGGCCGCGTCGAGCGCCGCGGACAAACCTACGGCATGCCAAACGTCGTCGGCCGTGTCGGCGATAGCGATCTCAGCGGCGCCTTCACCGCAACCCGCCGCGCCAATGACCGCCTGTTCCTCGATGGCGACTTCCGCAGCAACAGTCTCGATTTCGATGACTTGATGACCGTGCTTGGCGGCGCGCCATCGACGCGCGAAACCGCCTCGCCTGAACAGCGGGCAATCGCCGCTCAACTGGCCGCCCAAGGCCGCGTGTTGCCGGATGCGCGCCTCGACATCAGCCGCGTGCGCAACATGGATGCCCGCGTCTCTTACCGCGCCACGCGCGTACGCAGCGAGCACTTCCCGCTTCGGGGTCTGTCGCTCGACATCAACCTCGAGAACGGCCTGTTGCGCCTTGACCCGATGACGCTCGATCTAAGCCGCGGCCGCATCGCCGGAGCTGCCGCGATCAATGCTCGGGGCGAAACGCCACGCGCTGATCTCGATGTGCGATTGAGCAATGCGCGACTCGAATCCATTCTCGCTCTGAGCAGCGCGCCGCCGTTGATCGGAAGCTTGCACGGCCGTGTGCGGCTGAGCGGCTACGGCGCATCCGTGCGCGAGGCGGCGGCCAACGCCAACGGCACAATTACCCTGGTCACGCCCGACGGCGAAGTGCGCGAAGCCTTCGCCGAGCTTACTGGCATCAACGTCACACGCGGCCTTGGCCTGTTGCTGACCGATGACGAAAGCCGCGTCGCCGTGCGCTGCGGCGTCGCCAGCTTTCGCGTCAACGACGGCGTCGCCCGCGCGCAGACGATCGTATTCGACACCGAGAACGTGCTCATTCGCGGCGAAGGACGGGTCAGCCTGCGTGACGAAACCCTCGATCTGCGCATTCAAGGCGAACCAAAGGAAGCGCGACTCGTCAGCGTCGATGCACCGATTAGCGTGCAAGGGCGTTGGCGCTCTCCCGAGATCGGCATCGAAGCCGGCGGCGCCGCCGGCCAGGGCGGCATTGCAGCGGCGCTGGCAACCCTCGTTGCGCCAATTGCCGGCCTATTGCCCTTCGTCGATCTTGGTCTCGCCGAAGACGCAAACTGCGCCTCGCTCCTCGCCGGTCGCGGCGAACAGCCAACCGAAGGCTGAGGCGCGCGGACATAAGACCTTGAAGGTCCGGGTTACGCGCTTCTCGAAATAGTCTAGCGGCCGAACATCGCCTCGAGACGTTGCAGCCCGATCGTCTCCACTGCGGCGCGCGCTTGATCCATGGTGACGCCGCCCTCCGCGATCATCACCACGCCACGGCCAATGACGACATAGCGCGCGGTTTCCGCTTCGACTTCTTCCGCATAGAAGCGCCCATCGATCGATTGGCTACGCACATACCCGTCCTCATGACGGCCATCGGCTTTGACGTCCAGCAAAGCGGCGAACGCTGCCGGATCGACGGCGGTGCTGTATTGTATGATCGCCACCGAAAGCGTGGCACTGCCTCGCCGATAGACGCTGTCGGCGCGCGAAATGCCGCCGCGCTGCGCGGTCGTCACCGACCGCCGCGCAAAGCCACTCGGCAATGTGTCCGGGAACTGCTCCGCCAGCCGCGCGGGATCGCCTAGAATTGGCGTCGCATCCGCCTGCGACAGACGAGCAATCGCCGTCTCCACCTCGGAGCGACGGACTATTGGCGGCGCGGCCGGCGCGGGCGCAACCACCTCGATCGCGCCATTGAGCGCATCGCGCCCCGATTGGATGAACGGCCCGATGAACGTCGC
>CAYUOC010000023.1:21644-33833 GCA_964446305.1 uncultured Terricaulis sp.
GCATTCGCGTCCGCGCCAAAGCGCGGCGCCAGAACGTTGATCACCCACCCAGCGACAACAACGGCCGCGACCGCGCAGATGATGTAAAGCGCTGCCGAAACCGCCTTGCCGGCCAAAGCCGCGTTGATCTCGAAATCGCCAGCGTAGAGAACGCCGGCCGCAAAGCCGGCCAAGGCGCCGGCAATCGCGAGCGGCAGAATGTACGGTCCGATCAGCGGCGCCTGATCTTCCGCCGCGATGCGCCGCCACTCGGATTGCGGGCGAATGAGAATATCGCGCACGCGCGCGATCAAGCCTGGCCGCTCACCCGTGTATAGCGCGTCGGTCGTCATCAGCGCTCTCCCCGCTTTATGCTAGGCGGCAGAGGCGCTGGGGCAAGCCTTAAGTCACGCAGCTCGCCAGAGAGAAGAGCACGATACCGGCTACGGCGGCGGCGATGGTGACGGACGCCGCATAGCTCAGCGCGCGATCTTCGGGCGCTTTCATCAAGATCGGCAAGCCGCGGTGCATGATGTAAACCATCGCTGCAAGCGCGAAGAGCGAAATCCACCACAGCGGCGGCCACAGCGAAAACAAGCCCGAAAGAAACGACGGCGTCAGCGAATACGCCGCAATCTTCTGCGCACTGAGTTCATCGCGATCCGCATCGAATGTGTCGGCCAACACATTGACGAGGACACCGAGGAAATAGACGAGACCGATGCTAACGATCCAAGTGACGACAGCACGGATCAGCGCCTCGCCAGGCTCGACGGTAAGCAGACGATTGAACAACGCCGAGCCGATCAGATCGCAGACCGGCGGGATCGCAGCGAGCGGCGCGACGTACCCGATCAGGATGTTCGGGATCGTCGTCTGCTCGGCCTTGATCTGCTCCCATTCCTTCTTCGGCTCGCGCAGCAATCCCCAGGCGCGGGTGAAGATGATCTCGGACTTGTGGATCGCTTCCTGCGCGCGCGCTTTCGCGTCCTCAACATTGACGTTGAAGCGCGGGGCCTTGGGCGGCGTATTTTCGTTGTCAGCCGACATCGATTTCTCCTCGGGCATCCTATCGCTGCTTGCCCGCCCGCGCCACGCTTTCGCGTCCTACGCGCTTACGCCTTGAACGGGTCGCGCATCAGGATGACGTCATCGCGCTCCGGGCTCGTCGAAACGATGGCGGCCGGGCAGCCGATCAGCTCCTCGATGCGGCGGATGTACTTGATGGCGTTGGCAGGCAGATCCTTGGAGCTCCGCACGCCGCGCGTCGTCGCCTTCCAACCCTCGAGCGTTTCGTAGATCGGCGTGACCGCTTCCTGGTCTTTGAGGCTCGCCGGCAAGTAGTCGTAGGTCTTGTCGCCGAGCTTGTAGCCGGTACAAATTTTGATCTCGTCAAAGCCATCCAGCACATCGAGCTTTGTGAGCGCGATGCCGTCGATGCCGGAGAGCGCGATCGATTGGCGCACGAGCACAGAGTCGAACCAGCCGCAACGGCGGGCGCGGCCGGTGTTGGTGCCGAATTCGTGGCCGACCTCGCCTAGGCGTTTGCCGTTCTCATCATCGAGTTCGGTCGGGAACGGGCCTGCGCCAACGCGCGTGGTGTAGGCCTTCACCAAGCCCAGCACATAACTGATCTTGCGCGGGCCAACGCCCGAACCGGCGGAGGCCTGCCCGGCCGCGACGTTCGACGATGTCACGAACGGGTATGTGCCGTGATCGACGTCGAGAAGCATGCCCTGCGCGCCTTCGAACAACACGCGCTTGGAATCCTCAAACGCCGCGTTGAGCACGCGCCAAGCCGGCTGCGCATACTTCAGAACCTTCGGCGCGATCTCGGCCAATTCTTGCTTCAGCGCCGGCACATCGATCTCAGGCAGGTCGAGCCCTTTGCGCAGCGCATTGTGGTGCGCCGTCAGCCGCTCGATTTTCCAGGCGATCGCTTCCGGGTCCGCGAGATCGGCGACGCGAATGGCGCGGCGGCCAACCTTGTCCTCGTACGCGGGGCCGATGCCGCGCATGGTGGTGCCGATCGAGGCCGCGCCCGCCTGCGCCTCACGCGCAGCGTCCAGATCGCGGTGGAACGGCAGAATGAGCGCAGCCTGATCTGAGAGAATGAGTTTCTCCGGCGTGATCTTCACGCCCTGCGCTTCGATTTTCGCGATCTCGCTGGCCAGCGCCCAAGGATCGACGACAACGCCGTTGCCGATGATCGAGAGTTTGCCCTGCACCACGCCTGACGGCAGCAGCGCGAGCTTGTAGGTGGTGTTGCCGACAACCAGCGTGTGGCCGGCGTTGTGACCACCCTGGAAGCGCACCACGACGTCAGCGCGGTTGCAGAGCCAATCAACGATTTTGCCTTTGCCCTCGTCGCCCCATTGGGCGCCGACGACGACTACGCCAGCCATGATTCACCTCGGGCGGGGTGTCGCCCAATCCGCCCTTGGGGGCAAGATCAACGGCGCCGCAGCGCCGTCAGATCAGGCCTGCGGCGGCGCCGGAAGCGGTGTTTCCGCAGTCGGCTCGGCTGGACGCCACGGATCAAACTTCGACGGCGGCCAGTCAGGCGCGATCGCGGCACTGGTTCTCGGATTGTTGTCGGTCGAGTCGCGATGCAGGAGCTGCGCCGCGCCAAGCGCCTCGCCAGTTCGGTAGAGGATGTCCAGCAGCTCCGGGTCCTTGATGTCGAGCTTGCGCAGCTTATCGACTTGGCTCCCCTTCAGCTCTTTGCCCAGCAACGACTCAATGTGCTCTGGCCGGCGGAACTCAGCTTCATCAATCTCAAGCCGCGCGTCGTACCGCTGAAACGTCAGCACGGGCTCCCGCGATAGCAACGGCGAGCCTGTCTGCATCCTCACTTCGGAATTCACGAACCACGGAAACCGTGGCCGCGAGAGCACTTGCATCGTCGTGACCTGCTGCTGGCAGATATCGTGATTGTAGCCTTCGAGCGCGGCCATCACCTTGCTCGAATACGCCAAGCGCCGGAAATCGCCAGTCGACTTCGCGCTGGAGCGGCGTTTGTTGTTCTTCTTCGCGAAGCGCTTGCGCACATAACCCGTCCCGACCGACCAGATCAGCAGGTTGTCCTCGCCGGTCTGCCAGTTGAAGCCAAACGCCGGGTCGGTGACCGTGAGCAGCAATTGCAGCGCCGGATTGTTGTTGGGGCTGACGCCGCCATCGAAGAAGTGCGCGTAGCCTGAAACGTTTCCGCGCTTGTCGTGCTCAAGCGGCACGCGCACATCGGAAAAATACGTCGGGGCCGCCGCGGAGCCTTGCACCAGATCGCGGAGGTAGAACTCCGAATTGGCCATCCCATCGCGCCCTTGCCGCGCGTTGAAATAGACCCAGTCCGGGTTGTTCACGAGAATCCAGGCTGAGCCGCTATCAATGCGCTTGGCATGAATGGCGAGGCCAGTTTTCAGATCTTCCGAACTCAGCTGGCGATCACCGAGATATTCGTTCAGCGCCTCTGTCAGCGCCTTGTTCTTGAACGCTGGGATCAGCACGCGAAGCGGCCCCGGCACTTGCGGACGCGCAAAGATCGCCGGCAGCAGCTTGAAATAGAGATCAACGACGTCGCGCACGCGCCATTCGAGCGCGAGCGTGGTGGCGATGATGGCGCCGGTCGAGGTGCCGCCTATCAGGTCGAAGTAATGCGCGAGGCGGAAGTTATCGCCTTGGCCGCTGCGCTCGGCGAGGTGACGCTCAAGTTGCGCCAGGACGCCCAGGCTCAAAAGCCCGCGCGAGCCGCCGCCATCCAACGCCAGGATGCGCTTCGGACCTGGCCGGCTGAACCGTTCGCGCAAATGAGCGCCCATATGCGTCCCCCTTTCTGGAGCACCGGCAATCTAGCGGCCTGTCCCGCCCGCGATCAATCGCGGCCGAACTGATAACCGAAGCGAATGCCGAGTTGATCGATGCCTTGGTTATGGCCGTCGCCGATGATCTGGCCATGGCTCAGATGCTCGAAGAAAAGCTGCGCCTCCCATGGCCCCTCGAAATCGCGCGTGATGCCGATCGACGTGCGGAACAGATCTTCCGAACCGAGCAAGACGTTCTCTTCCGCGAAAGCCACGCTTTCCGGCGAACCGCCAGGGAATGGATTTTCGGTAGCGCCATCATGAATGACGTAGCCAACGCCAGGCTCAAGCGCCCAACCTTCGGCAAACTCCCAGCGCCATTCGAGACCGAAGCCGCCGAAGCTCGTGTCACCCGCGGTGTTCACCGACGCCATGATGTAGGGCTGCGGCGAGCCGGCCCAACTCAAGAATCCAGGTGAATCGAACGACACCTGAAACTCGATGTTCGGCCCATCTTCCTTGTCGGCGTTTTTGCAATCGGTGACGCAGATATTGTGCGCCATCACACCGACATGGATTTCATCGACGCCCGCTTGAGCCTGCGGCGCCAGCGCCATCATGGCGCCGAATGCAGCGATCCCCGCCGTTGTCCCCCGCATATGCCGTCTCCCCCAAAATCAGTCGCAACCTAGCGCGGCTGCCGTTGGCGAGGAAAGCGGCTTAATCCGCTGGATCGGGGTCGAAACGGTAGAGGAAGCGCAGGCCGACGTAATCAAGTCCTTGATTCCGGCCACTGTCGAGGATTTGGCCGTGGCTCATGTGCTCCCAATACAATTGCATGGCCGCGCGTTCGCCGAACTCACGCTCCAGCGCGAAGGTGGTACGGAACAAATCGCGCGAGCCGAGCAGTTGGTTGTCCGCCTCGAAAGCGATGCCCTCGGGTGAACCCTCCGGGTACGGGTTATCGATCTCACCGTCATGGATGATGTAGCCGAAGCCCGGCTCGAACGCCCAGCCATCGGCGAACTCCCAGCGCCAGATCACCCCGAGACCGCCAAAATTCACACCGTCCTCGTCGGTGGCGATGGAGCCGAAGAAGTACGGGCGCGGCGAGCCGATGATGTTCAGGAAGTCCGGTGAGTTGGACACGAACTCCAACTCGATATTTGCCCCTTCGTGCTTACCCTCGACAATCTCGCCATGATCATCGCGGATATTGCCGACAGCGCCGACACGAACTTCTTCGATCTCGGCATGCGCAGGCGTCACGAGCGCCGCGATTGCGATTAGCAGCGTCGAGCCAAGCAGCTTCAGCTTCATGCGTATCCCCTCGCGCCGATATTCCCGGCTGAGGGCGATAACGCGCCTGCGCGCGCTGAGTTCCTACTAAAACCGCAGCAACTTGGCGTAGCGCACCTGCGGCAGCGCCTTGAGCTTGGCCATGACCGGCTCGGACAGCGGCTGATCGACGCCAACCAATGCAATCGCCTCGGCGCCCGCGCCTTCACGGCCAAGATGGAACGTGGCGATGTTGATCTGCGCGTCGCCCAGGAGCGTGCCGAGCGCGCCAATGAATCCAGGCTTGTCGGAATTGTTGATGTAGAGCGTGTTCGGCTGGAACGGCGCTTCGAGCGCCATGCCCTTCACTTCAACAATCCGCGGCTGCCCCGCGATCACCGCGCCCGCCAACGTGCGCCAGCCGCCGCCCGTTTTCACCTTGACGCGGATGAGGCTGTCATAGGTGGGTGAAGTTTCGCGCGTGCTCTCCGTCAACACCGCGCCGCGCTCCTTCAGCAGCGCCGGCGCGGAGACCACGTTCACATCTTGCAGCAACGGCCGCAGCACGCCCGCGAGCGCGGCGGCCGTAAGCGGCTTCATGTTGAGCTTGGTGACATCGCCCTCGTATTCGATCTCGACCTCGTCGAGGCCTTCATCGACGATCTGTCCGGCGAAGGCGCCGAGCTTCTCCGCCAATGCCGCGAACGGCTTCAGGCGCGGCGCTTCTTCCGCCGTAATCGAAGGCATATTGAGCGCGTTAGTGACCGCGCCGGTGAGCAGGTAATCGCTCATCTGCTCGGCCACTTGCAGGGCAACGTTCTCTTGCGCTTCATTGGTCGAGGCGCCCAGGTGCGGCGTGGCAATGAAATTGGGCGCGCCGAACAGAACGTTCTCCTTCGCCGGCTCGATCGTGAACACGTCAAAACCGGCCGCCGCGACGTGTTCGCTTTCCAGCGCCTCGCGCAACGCCGCTTCGTCAACCAGCCCGCCGCGCGCTGCGTTGACGATGATGACGCCAGGCTTCGTCTTGGCCAGCGCCTCGCGCGAGAGAATGTTCTTAGTCTTATCCGTCATCGGCACATGCAGCGAAATAACATCGGCGCGCGGCAGCAGGTCTTCGATTTCCACTTTCTCGACGCCGATTTGCACAGCACGTTCGGCGCTCAAGAACGGATCGTAGGCGATCACCTTCATTCTCAACCCAAGCGCACGATCGGCGACGATCGAGCCGATATTGCCGCAACCAATGAGGCCTAGCGTCTTGGCGTAGAGCTCGCGCCCCATGAACCGGTTCTTTTCCCACTTGCCGGCCTGCGTCGAAGCATCAGCCACCGCGATCTGGCGTGCGGCGGCGAACATCAACGCGATCGCGTGTTCGGCCGTGGTGATCGAATTGCCGAACGGCGTGTTCATGACTACGACGCCCTTCGCGGTGGCGGCGGGGATATCGACGTTATCAACGCCGATGCCGGCGCGGCCGATGACCTTGAGATTTTTGGCCGCTGCGATGATGTCCGGCTTCACCTTGGTCGCCGAGCGAATGGCGAGCCCATCATAATCGCCGATGATCTCCTTCAGCTTTGCCGCATCCGGGCCGAGCTGCGGCTGGAAATCCACCTCGATGCCGCGCGTCTCGAAAATGTTGACGGCAGCTTCGCTGAGTTCGTCGCTGATGAGAACTTTTGGCATTGGAATTTTCCTACTGAACTAATGCCGTCATCCTGGGCTCGCGGAGCGAGACCGGGATCCAGGGGGGCAGTTGCACGATCCACTGGATCCCGGCCGTGCGCTGCACGTCCAGGATGACGGATGCTTAAGCGGCTTTGGTTTCGAGTTCGGCGGTGAGCGTCGCAAACGCCCATTCGATCCAGGGCGTCAACGCCGCGACATCGGAAGCATCGATTGTCGCGCCGCACCAAATGCGCAGACCCGGAGGCGCCGCGCGGTACGAAGCGGCGTCGAATGCAACGCCCTCTTTTTCGAGCAAAGACGAGAGTTTTTTCGCGAACTCCGCCTGCGCCTCATCGCTCAGCACCGTCACGCGAGGATCGACGACCTTGAGACAAACGCTCGTATTCGAGCGCGTCGCAGGATCGAGCGCCAGGAAGTCAATCCAGGGCGTCTTCGCCGCCCAATCGGCCAGCACCTTCGTGTTGGCGTCAGCGCGCGCATGCAGGGCCGCCAGGCCACCTATACCTTCCGCCCACTTCAGCGCGTCGATATAATCTTCCGTCGCCAGCATCGAAGGTGTGTTGATCGTCGAGCCCTCGAAGATTTCGAGATCGACTTTGCCCTTCTTGGTGAGCCGGAAAATCTTCGGCACCGGCCGATCCGGCGTGAAGCTCTCCAGCCGCGCGATCGCGCGGGGCGAGAGGATCAGCATGCCATGCGCCGCCTCGCCGCCGAGCACCTTCTGCCACGAAAACGTCGTCACATCGCACTTCGACCAATCAATCGCCTGCGCAAACACGGCGCTGGTCGCATCATTGATGGTGATGCCTTCGCGGCCTGCTGCGATCCAATCGAAGTTCGGCACGCGCACGCCCGATGTCGTGCCGTTCTGCGTGAAGATGATGTCCGCGTCTTTGCGCGCCAGTTCGAGCTTGGAGATCGCGCCGTAGCCGGCGCTATGAACCGTCGCGTCGAGCTTCAACTGCTTGGCGTCGGTCACCCATTCTTCGCCGAAGCTTTCCCTGGCAAAGATATCGACAGGGCGCGCGCCTAGCATCGACCACATCGCCATCTCGACAGCGCCCGTATCGGAAGCCGGTACGATCGCAATCTTGTGGCTGTCCGGCACGCCAAGAATGGCGCGCGTACGGTCGATCGCCTCTTTGAGCTTGGCTTTGCCCGGCTTGGCGCGATGCGAACGGCCAAGCTGCGCGTCATTCAACGCAGCGGTCGTCCAGCCAGGGCGTTTTTTGGTGGGGCCCGACGAAAATCGGGGATCAGCCGGGCGCACTGCCGGCTTCGCGGTACCTGTCATCAACTTGTCTCCCATCCTTACAGATGAGCGTCCGCCGTTGGGAGCGGATGGCCCGCTGACCGTGGTGCGCTGGTTCGGGCTTGATGTCTACTGCGGCGCATTCCTTGACCGCAGTGTCGGCGAATTACTCCGTCACCGTGATCCGCGGCGCGGGCGGGGTGTGCTCATCCAGCTCGGGCGGCGTGGGATGGGAGGTTGGCGGCGGCGGTGGCGCGGCCGGTTCGAGGCCCGGGATCAACGGCTCTTCGAAGATCGCGGGCAATTGCTTGGCCGTGCGCGCACGGCGCTTCTTGCGCTTTGGCGCTTCCGGATGCTCGTCCATCCGGTTGTGCAGACGCGCCAGCGAGCTATCGAGTTCGCCGCGCAGATAAACCGAAACCTGCCCGAGCAAGCGCACGCTGGAGAGCGTTTGCACGGCCCGCATATAGCCGCCGCGCTTGGAGGCTTGAAAACCCACGACACTTTCAAGGTCGAAGCGGTCGCACCAATACGGCGCGAGATCAGCAAACGAAGAACCCGTCACGGGATCTTCGTCAATGCCGACGCCGGGGCAGAAGAAGCGCGAGACGAAATCGTAGGGCTGGCCTTCATCGGCCGGCGCGGTGACGCCGATCATGCCTTGGCGCGGGCCACGCACGGCGACATTGAGCGCCGCGAAGTCGGGCTTGAGATTGCGCAGCGTGGCTTCGTCTTCAACGACGACATTGGCGTATTCGCCGATGAACGCATCGACGATTTCAACGCCGCCGAGCGCCTCGGCGATGCTTTCGTCCGGCGTCCATGGCGTGCGCTGGCGGCGCGGCAGATCGAGCGTGTAGCCCTCCGGCGTCGTGCGCACGATGAGCGCGCCAGCATGGGTGTCGAACACCACGACTTCCAAACTCGGATCGATCTCGCTCAACAGCATCGCGCCTGCTGCAAGCGTGGCATGGCCGCAGAGCGGTACTTCAGTTGCGGGCGTGAACCAGCGCAGCTGATAATTGCCCTTGAGCCCCGTCGGCACGACGAACGCGGTTTCGCTCAGCTTGTTTTCTGTGGCGATCGCTTGCAGCACGGTGTCGGGCAGCCAGCGTTCAAGCGGCACCACGGCGGCCGGGTTGCCGGTGAACAGGCGGTCCGTGAAGGCGTGCACGATCCAGATTTTCATCGCTTTCAGCTATGGCCGCTCGGACCCGGGTGCGCCAGCATCTGCGCGGTTAGGGGTGAGCGCCGTTCGCCTCCTAGGCGAGCTTGCACGGCCAGTTGTGGCCAAGCGGCTGGTGGCCCTGCCCGAAGCCCGGCGCGTTCCGGATCGCCTCCATCAGATACGCGCGCGCCTTTTCGACCGACGGCTCCAGCCCCTCACCGAGCGAATTGTAAGCTGCGATGGCCGAGGCAAGCGTGCAGCCGGTGCCGTGCGTTGCCTTCGTATCGATGCGCGGGCTTTCGAAGACACGATAGCCGTCCTGCGTCAGCAGCACATCGCGCACGGTGGCGCCATGGATGTGGCCGCCTTTCACTAAGGCCGACCAAGCGCCGAGCCGGTTCACCAGAACGTCCGCCGCGTCCATCTGGCCATCCAGATCACGCACGGTGATCCCGGTGAGCGCTTCGGCTTCAGGCGCGTTCGGCGTGACCATCGCCGCCACCGGCATCAGCTCATCGCGGATGACAGCGATCGCCTCTTCCTCAAGAAGCGAAGCGCCGCCCTTGGCGATCATCACCGGGTCGAGAATGACCGGCGCGCCATCGCCCACCGCGTACCAAGCATCCATAACCGCCCGCACATGATTGGCCGAGCCCATCATGCCGATCTTCCAGGTATCGGCGCCGAGATCGCTCATCACCGCTTCGATCTGGGCGCGCACGGTTTCGGGCGGAATGGCGTGAACGTCGGTGACGCCCAGCGTATTCTGCACGGTGATGGCGGTGACCGCCGTCATCGCGAAGCCGCCGAGAGCGCTCACGGTCTTGATGTCGGCCTGGATGCCGGCGCCGCCGCCGGAATCCGAACCGGCAATGATGAGGACGCGGCCTTTAGGTTGGGAGCTCATGCGCTCCAAATAGGCTAGCGCTGCGCCGCCCGCCACACCTTCAACGCCTGCACGGTCTCGGCCACATCGTGGACGCGCACCATTTCCGCGCCGTTCTGCGCCGCCAGGAGCGCCGCGGCGATCGAGCCGCCGAGGCGATCCTTCCCGGCATCCTTCGCGCGCTCGTCGATGGCGGCGATGAAGCGCTTGCGCGAAGCGCCGATGAGGACGGGGCGCCCGGTCTCTTCCCGGATGCGGCCGACATTGTTCAAGAGCGCCAGATTGTGCTCGAGCGTCTTGCCGAACCCGATGCCGGGATCGACCCAGATATCCTCGACCCCCTTCGCTTCGGCCGCCGCCACCCGCGCTTTCAAAAAGGCGATCACTTCGGTGACCACATCGCCGTAGTGCGGATCGTTTTGCATCGTGCGGGGTTCGCCCTGCATGTGCATGAGGATGACCGGACGGTGCAACGCCGCGGCGGTTTCAAGCGCGCCGGGGGATTGGAGCGCGGCGACGTCATTCCAGATTGACGCGCCGGCTTGCAACGCGGCCACCGCCACCGACGCCTTCATCGTATCGATAGATATGGGCGCCTTTGTCGCGGCGCGGAGCGCGGCGATCACCGGCACGACGCGGGCGATCTCCTCGCCGTCCTCAACCGGGGCGGCGCCGGGGCGCGTGGACTCGCCGCCGATGTCGATGATGTCAGCGCCTGCTTCCAGCATCGCCAGCGCGTGCGGCGCGGCGGCGCGATCGTGCGCGCCACCGTCCGAGAAGGAATCCGGCGTGACGTTCAGCACGCCCATGACGTATGGGCCGCCCGCGATCTTCGGCGGCGGCATAATGAATTGGCTCATGGGCGGCGCGGATGACAGGGGCCGGTACTCCACGCAAGCTTGACGCGCAGTTGGCGCCGCGCGCACTTGTCGCGCACACAAACGCACGATGTGGCTCAGATCAAAGACTTGAGCGGCAACGGGCGCAATGTGAAAAATCGTCAGTCTTGCAGGGCGGCTCCACGGAAATGGACAACTGGCGGGTAAAGTACGAACGGGTCATCACGCCGGTGTTCCGCACCTATTGGCGCTTTAGCCGCGGCGCAACACTCGGCGTGCGTGGGGTCGCGACCAACGACGCAGGCCACGTCATGCTGATCAAGCACACTTATCTGCGCGGCTGGCACTTGCCGGGCGGAGGCGTCGAGCGCGGTGAAACCGCGCCCTACGCCATCGCCCGCGAGATGGAGGAAGAAGCCGGCATCGAGGCCGTCGAGACGCCGGCGATCTTCGCGCTCTACTCCAACCATGCAAACTACGCTGGTGATCATATCGGGCTCTATCGGCTGGGCGCCTGGAAACCTTGCGCGCCCCGCGCCAACAACGAGATCGCTGAACGCGGCTTCTTCGATCCCGCTGCCCCGCCAGAAGGAACCACACCGGCCACCTTGCGCCGCCTCGCCGAGGTGTTTGGCGCCGCCCCGGTGAGCGCGGTTTGGTAGGCGTGCTTGCCGGGGTATGGCGCGGTCCCTATGTTGCGCGCCGCATAGGACGAGGGCGTTTTTCGCGATGATGAAATGTGATGCGGCATGGCTTGGCGCGACGTTGGCGCGTCTCGATCCGCAGGACATTTCCCCTGCGCTGAACCTGGGTTCATCGACCAAGGCCTACCGCGAGAAAGAGCAGCCCTACGTCAATGAGATGGTATTCGGCCCGCTCGAAGCGCGCGGCGTGAAAGTGATTCACTCGGATTTGAAGGCGGCCGAAGGCGTCGACATCGCCGGCGACATTTTCAACGATGACGATCTCGCGAGAATCCTGGCGACGAAACCAAAGTCCGTCATCTGCACGCACATGTACGAGCACGTCGTCGATCGCGATGAGCTGACGCGCCGCATTCTGAAAATGATCCCCGAAGGCGGCATGTTCTTCATCACGGTGCCGTCGAGCTACCACCAGCACAATGATCCCATCGATACGATGTTTCGGCCTTCGCCGGACGAACTCGCAGCGATGTTTCAGGGGCAAGAGATCGTCGATAAGCAGGAACTCATCGGCGAGACCTATTGGGTGCATATCAAGAAGCGCCCGGTCACGCTCTTCTTCCGGCACTTCCTGCGCTTCTGGTTTCCGTT
>CAYUOC010000024.1:0-33735 GCA_964446305.1 uncultured Terricaulis sp.
CCCAAACGGGAGACAAACTGAAAGCAACCTCGCAAGCGCCGCGCGCTGTGTGGCTGAACGCGCAACGAGAGTCATTCCAGACGCGCGAAAGCGCGATCTGAAACCCAGGGCAACGCGCAAGCCTTGGCCCCTGGATTCCAGGTCAGCCTTCGGCTGCCTGGAATGACTCTCAGGATTGAGAGGCGCGACATCAAGGCGAGCAAGCGACCCGCGCCGGTTCAACCCAATTCGCCGCGACGTCTGGAGAGAAAGCGGATCACCGCACCGTCGCGTTCGCGCGCGATGGCTTCATCATACGCCGCGCGTGCTTGCTCGGCGCGCCCGAGTTGCGCCAGCATGTCGGCGCGCAACGCCCAATAAGGCTGATAGCTCTTGAGCGCGGAAAAGCGCGCCAGCGCCGCGTCGACGGCGGCAAGCCCCGCCGCCGGCCCATCGCGCCGCGCCAGCGCCGCGGCGGCGTTGAGATGCGCGGCGGGCGAGCCGGTCAGCCGCGCCAGCGCATCATAGAGCAACACGATGGCCGCCCAATCCGCCGCGCCGCGATCAAGGCGCGCGGCGTGCGCGCTTTGAATGGCGGCCTCCAATTGATAGCGGCCGATGCGATCCATTTTTCCGGCGGCGCGCAGCAACGCCTCCGCCTCCGCGATCAGATCGCGCCGCCAGAGCGAAACGTTCTGCGCATCAAGCGGAGTGTAACGCCCTTCGCCGTCGCGCCGCGCGACCTTGCGCGCATCAAGGTGCAGCATCAGCGCCAACAAGCCCAACGCCTCCGGCTCTTCCGGCAATTGCGCGGCGAGCACGCGCGCGAGCCAGAGCGCTTCTTCGCCAAGCCCTCTCAGTTCCGGATCAGCACGCAGCGGATCGGCCCAGCCGGCGCTATAGGCGGTGTAGATCGCATCGAGCACCGCGGCGAAGCGCTGCGGCCAATCGGCGACATCGGGCACGCTGAACGCAACGCCGGCGTCGCGGATCCTACGCTTGGCGCGCACCAGGCGCTGGCCCATCGCGGCGGGCTCCATCAGGAACGCGACGGCGATGCGTTCAGCCGAAAAGCCCAGCACGACTTGCAACATAAGCGGCGTACGCGCGGCGGGATCGATGGCGGGATGCGCGCACGCGAACAGAAGACCAAGGCGCGGATCAACGGCGCGCGGCGCGGCGATCTCCGCCTCAAGCGCTTCGACGCGACGCGTCAGCTCCGCTTCGCCCTCGCGCGCTGTGCGCGCGCGGCGGGCGGCGTCGATCAGTTTACGCTTGGCGGCGGCGAACAGCCACGCTTCAGGATTGACCGGCGCGCCGGCGCGCGGCCACGCGGCGAGCGCGGCGGCGAACGCCTCGGCCAAAGCGTCTTCCGCGGCGGCGACATCGCGCGTGCGCCCGGCAAGCAAGGCGAGCAAACGCCCATAGCTCTCGCGCGCGACGCGCTCGGCCAGACGCGCCTCGTTCACCGCACCATGACGGGCCGAAGCTCGACGCCCCCGCCGTGCATCATCGTCGGCGCCTGCCTGGCCCAGTTCAGCGCCTCGCCTTCGCTGGCGCAGTCGATCAGATAATAGCCGCCAAGCGCTTCCTTGGTGTCCACGAACGGGCCGTCCGCCACCTGCGTTCCGCCCTCGCCGCGCACGCTCTTGGCGGTGGCGACGACATTCAGCTCATCGCCTGCGACATGCACGCCTGCGGCTTTGAGCTTTTCCGTATAGGCGTGATAGGCGCCCATGATTTCGCCCGCGCGTTCGGGGGTGACATCCTCCCAGTCGGATTCCTTGCCATAGATCAGGATCATGTAGCGCATTGTGTCAGCTCCTGGCGGCGCAATGCCGTCGCAATCTTGACGCCTGGCGCGCGCGCGTTTCGACAGATCAGGCGGCTTTTTTCACCAGCCCAAGCGCGATCAGGCTCTCAGCGGTCGCCTTCACCGCCTCTTCGTTGGAGCGCGGCGCCCAGCCCAGCAAGCGGCGCGCCTTGGCGTTGGTTCCGTTCTTGCGCTTTCCGAGTTCGGGCAAAATCTGCTGCACCGCCGGATCGCGCCGCGCGGCCAGGCGTATGAGGAAATCCGGCAGCTCAAGCGTCGGCACGCGTTTGGCGGCGGGGCCCATGGTGCGCTTCAAAATGCGCGCGATCTGCGCGACGGAGAGAAACTCGCCCGCTGCGGCGAGGAAGCGTTCGCCCTTGGCGGCGGGGTGGGTCATGCAAGTGATGTGCATGGACGCGACATCGCGCACGTCGACAATGCCGAAATAAAGCCGCGGCGCACCAGGCATGGCGCCGTCCAGCAACCGCTTCACAAGCAGAATGGAGGTGGAGTAATCCGCGCCGAGCACCGGCCCCAAAATCCCAACCGGATTCACCACGGAAAGCTCAAGCGCCCCGCCCTCGCGCGCGATGAAATCCCACGCCGCGCGTTCGGCCAACGTCTTGGATTTCACGTAGGCGCGCACGTCGTCGCCATCTGGATTGGTCCAATTGGTTTCATCGAACGGCTTGGCCTGCTCGGGCTGGCCATAGCCGATCGCGGCGTAGGAGGAGGTCAGCACCACGCGCTTCACGCCCGCGTCGCGCGCAGCGCGCAAAGCCCGCAACGCGCCCTCGCGCGCGGGAACGATCACCTCATCCTCGTGCTTGGGAATCTCGGGCGGAAACGGCGAGGCGACATGCAGCACGTACGCGCAGCCGGCCACGGCCTCGGGCCAGCCTTCGTCCTTGGTGAGATCGGCCGCGGCGAAGCTCAGCCGATCGCCCGCCTCCACCCCGCCCTGGCGCAGCATCGCGCGCACATCGCCCTCGCGCGCCAGCGAGCGCACCGTGGTGCGGACCTGATAGCCCGCTTGCAGCAATTGGATGATGCAATGCGCGCCGACAAAGCCCGTGCCGCCCGTGACCAGAACCAATTCCCCGGCCATGGCGGCCTCCTGTCAGCTCACGCGAACCGCCGCCACGCGCGCGGCGAGTTGATCGAACGCTTCCCAGAACGGGGCGCGCAGCTCATCGCGCTCCATCAGGATTTCATGCTTGGCGCCTGGAATGGTGATGTGATGCGCCTCCGGCAGCAGCGCGACCACCGCGTCGTGGCTCGCATTATCGACCAATTGCTCCTGCCCCGCCGACACGACCAGGATTGGCATGCGCAGATGCGCGAAGGCGCCAGATTGCGCGAACGCTTCGGTCGCGTCCGCCGCGGCGGTGACCCAGCCCATGGTCGGCCCGGCCAGCGCCAGGCGCGGCTCTTCGGAGATGAGGCCCTGGCAACGGGCGTGGCGTTCCTTGTCGTGCGTCACCGGGTTGCGCTTGAACGGCTCGCGCCGCCAGCGCGTATCCACGCTCGGCGCGAAGCTGCCGCCGAGGCCAAGCGAGGTCATGAAGCGCACATAGGATTTGCCCGCGCGCCCAAGCTTGGCGATGCCCCACATCGGCGCGGTGAAGGCGGCGGCGTCCAGCTCGACACGCCGCGTTTGCAGCGCGCGCAAAAGGATCGCCCCGCCCATCGAATGCGCGAGCCCGATATGCGGGCGCGGCAGTTTCGCGGCCAACAGCTTGAGCGCGGTGGACAGATCGTTCACCGGATCGTCGAAACTAGTGAAATGGCCCTTGAGCGGATTTTCGACTTCGCGGCCGGACAAACCCTGCCCGCGCCAATCGATGCAAAACACGGCGAAGCCCCGGCCTTGCAGCTCGCGGATCACCTCGAAATATTTTTCGATGAATTCGGTGCGGCCCGGCGCGATGATCACCGAACCGCGCGCCGGCCCGGCGGTTGAAGGCGCGGTCAACACCCGCACCTTCACCCCGCCGCGGCCTTCAAGCCAATGCTCTTCCGCGCCGTCCGGAATCTCATTGCCGGGAACGCGGACAAAAGCCATCGGCGCTTGCCTCTCTTAGCGCAGTTTCGCCATGACGCTTTGAAGCTGCATGGCCACGCCCATATCGCCTTCCACCCGCAGCTTGCCTTGCATGAAGGCCGCTGTGGGGTCGAGCTTGCCGCCGGCCATGTCGATGAAATCGGCCAGCTTCACCTTGATCGTGGTGTCGGCGGCGGCGTCATCCTTGGAGACCGCGCCGGCGACGCCGTCGAGGAAAATCTTGCCGTCGTCGCCGAAATCGAACTTCACCTTCTTGCCGGCGACGGTGGCGCTGGCGCCCGCGAAGCGATCGTAGATTTCGTCAAAAGTCATGCGC
The DNA here is from genome assembly GCA_964446305.1 of uncultured Terricaulis sp. GTDB lineage: Bacteria > Pseudomonadota > Alphaproteobacteria > Caulobacterales > Aquidulcibacteraceae > Vitreimonas. The sequence goes on from CAYUOC010000024.1 coordinate 4,174, forward strand.
CTGTCCTCCGGCTCGGCTGAATTTCACGCCTCTTACACACCAGCACGCGCCCGCCCGCAAGGGTGACGGCGGCGTCAAGGTTGCGAATTCGCCGGCGCGGCGGGGGTTGGCCCCGAAGGCTTGCGGAAACGCAAGGTCATCCGATCGCTTTCGCCGATCGCCTCATAGGGCGTTGTGTCGAAATTGGGATCGTCTGCTTGCCCTAACGGCGAGGTGCGCAGCACCGGCGGCAGCGTCCACACGCCGAACGGGTGGTCGCGCGTGTCGCGCGGATTGGCGTTGACGTCGCTGGCGGCCACGAACTCGAACCCGGCCTCCTGCGCCAGCGCGCGAACATACGCCTCCTGCACATAGCCCGCGCCCGCGAGCGGATCCTGCAAACCGGTGGACGCCGCGCGGTGCTGCTCCACGCCGAAATTGCCGCCAGGCTTCAGCGCCTCGAACACGCCGCGAAACACGCGCTCGGCCGCGCCTTCCGCCATCAGCGTGTGCACGTTGTTGGCCAGGATCGCCAGATCGATGGAGCCCGCTTCGGCCAACGGCCCGCGCGCAACCATCGTGCGCTGCGGCGCGCCAAACCGCGCGCGATTGCGCATGAACCGACCTTCCCAATCGGCTAGCACCTCGCGCTGCGCGATTGTGCCGTTCACGGGATCAAAGCCCGCCGCAACGAGCTGGCCGTTGGTCGCCGCCAGATAGGGCGCGAGGATCGAGGTGTACCAACCGCGGCCGGGCAAAATCTCCAGCACGCGCATGCCGGGCTCGAGCCCCCAGAACAACAGCGTCTGCAGCGGATGGCGCCAGCGGTCGCGTTCCGGCTCCATGCGCCACGGGCCGGCGATGGCCCAGCCCAGCGAGCCTTCGGGCGGGCCGTCCGTGTGCTTGGGCCTGCGCTCGCCGCAGGCGGCGAGGCTTGCTGCAAGCGCGAACGCGACGTGGCGGCGGGTCAAATCAAGCATCGGGATCGCGCCTAAAGGGAGAGGGCTAATATTGTCGAAACGGGCGCCCTTGAACACGCTTGGGGCCACCCCATCTGCATGGAACGCGGCGCTCAAAAGAGGCCGCGCACGGGATGCGCCCGCCGCCTTCGGGGACGGAACCTTCCCAAACAGTAAGCGCCGCTGGGGCGCGTGAATGTCGCTTTAGGAGGACAATCATATGGCGAGCAACGAACTCAATCCCCTCTACCGCACGCTGGTCGGCTTCGACCGCATCGCGAACCTGATGGACCAGGCCGCGCGTTTGGACGCTGCGCCGGGCTATCCCCCCTTCAATATCGAGCAAACCAGCGAAGACGCGTTCAGCATTGAATTGGCCGTCGCCGGTTTTTCGCTCGACGATCTCCAGATCGAGTTCAATCAGAATTACCTGGTCGTGACCGGCCAGCGCAAACAGCCCGAAACGCCGCGCAAATTCCTGCATCGCGGCATCGCCGAGCGCAGCTTTGAACGCCGTTTCGGCCTCGCCGACCACGTGCGCGTCGGCGGCGCGAAGCTGGAGAATGGATTGCTGACGATCAATCTCGTGCGCGAGCTTCCGGAAATCCTGAAGCCCCGCAAGATCGAGATCAGCGCCAGCGCGCCGCGGAAACCCAAAGTGGTCGATGCGGCCAATGACGAGACAGAAGCGGCTTAAGTCCCCGCTTCCCGCTCGCCGCGCGGTCTTCCCCCCTCCCCCCGCACCGCGCGGCGTGCCCCTTCTCTCCCTAGAACGCCCTGCGGCGTGCGCCTCCCCGCGCACGCCGCTTTTCTATGTCTGCGCGCACGTCATTCCGGGGCAGGGGCCGAATTCTGTTCGATAGGAAAGTGCGCTAGAACACGCCAATGTCGGGAGCCCAATCCCCGAAGCTCGCCGCGATCGTGTCGGTGGATATCGCCGGCTATTCGTCGTTGGTGGAGCGCGACGCGGCGCAGGCGTTGGCGCACGTGGCGCGCTTGCGCGAGTTGGCGCAGGCCGAAGCCACGCGCCACGAGGGGCGCGTGTTCAACACCGCCGGCGACGGCGTGATGCTGGAATTCGCCAGCGCCAGCGCCGCGCTCTCCGCCGCCATGGCGATGTGCGAGGCTGAGCGTGAAGCGAGCCTGCGGTTCGGCGTGCATCTGGGCGAGGTGGTGGCGGCCGAAGGCGGCGACCTGCTGGGGCATGGCGTCAACATCGCCGCGCGCCTGCAAGCGGAGGCGCCGCCGGGCGGCATCCTGGCGTCGCAAATGGTGCGCGACGCGGCGGCGCACGACTTGGCCCAGCGCCTCATGCCGCGCGGGCGCATCCGCCTCGCCAAGATGCGCGAGACGATCGCGGTGTTCGCGCTCGATCTGCAAGGCGGCAACAAACCGCGCGTGATCAGCGCCCCGCTGCTTGCGGTGCTGGCTTTCGACAGCCCCGCGCGAGACCGCGCCGCACGCGCCTTGAGCGAGGGGCTCTCCGAAGAAATCCTCTACGCGGTCTCGCGCATGCCGGGGCTCAAAGTGCTGGGGGCCAGCTCCAGCTTCGCGTTTCGCGGGCGCGACAAGGCAAAAGCCGCGCGCGCCTTGGCCGCCACGCACGTACTGGACGGCTCAGTGCGCCGCCTGGATGACCGCGTGCGCGTCAGTACGCATTTGACGGAAGCCGAAACCGGCGTGGTGCTGTGGTCGGATCGGTTCGACCGCCATCTGGGCGATACGTTCGCCCTGCAGGAAGAAATCGCCGGCGAGGTGGCCAAGGCGCTCGCCATGGCGCTGAGCGAAGCGCGCCGCGCGCGCGCGCCGAAACTGACCGCCGCCCTCTCCGACGCCTATTTCGATGCGCGCGCGCGGCTGAAATCCGGCGCCGCCCAGCAGATCAGCGAAGCCGCGCAAATTCTGGAGGGCGTGGTGCGCGAGACGCCGGATTTCGCCCGCGCCTGGGCCGCGCTCGCCAGCGCGAAGCTCGAAGTGCTGCGCCTGGCGCGCTCAGACCGCGCGCGGCTGGTGGAAGATGCGCGCGAAGCCGCGCAACGCGCGCTCGGCATCGATCCGGAGCAAGGCGAACCTTACGCGGTGCTAGCCGCGCTTGAAGGCGAATTCTTCGGCGGCTGGCGCGCGCGCGAAGCGTTGCTGGAGCAGGCGCTCCAGGTGGAGCCCAACGCGCCGCTGCTGCTGTTCCGCCACGGCCAGTTCCTGGTGTCCACCGGGCGCGTCAACGCCGGCTACGCCCAACAGGCGCGCGCGCACGCGCTCGATCCGCTCGATCCGCTGCTGACGGCGTTTCACGGCTACAATGTTTGGGCGCGCCAATCCAAGGACGAGGGCCGCACTTTGCTGGAAGAGGCCGCCGCGCGCCATCCGGCCAATGTGTTTGTCTGGTTCATGCGCCTCAACACCGCCGCGCTCGACGGCGATTTCGCCGCCGCGCAAACGCTGCGCGCCGAGGGCGAACGCCTCATCCCGCGCCTTGCTGAAACCGCGCCTTACAAGGCTGGCCTGCGCATGCAGGAGGTAATGACGGCGCCCTCGCCGGAAGCCTTCGTGCAGATGGGCGAGGATTTCGCCGCCATGGCCGAAGCCGAGCCAGCGGCCGCGCTCGATCTCGCGGTGGCGCTTTCGGTGCTGGGGTTCACGCTGCCGGCGCTGGCCATCTTTGAAGAAGCGCTCGACAACGTCGATGCGTGGCGCGCCGGCGCGTTGGAAACCACGCGCCCGCATATCGGCTATGAAACCGCCCTCCTGTTCATCGATCAGACGCGCGCGCTGCGCGCCGATCCAGGCTTCGCCAAACTCTGCGTGCGGTTGGGGCTGGCCGGCTATTGGCGCGAGACCGGCGCTTGGCCCGATTGCGCGGCGGAGACGCCTTACGACTTTAAAGCCGCCTGCGCCGGCTAAACCGGCTGCAACGCGGCGCGCGCCGCAACGCTCTGCCCCCGGAGTCGCGTGGCGAGGCGCTCGAACACGCGCGCGCGCATCGTTTGGGGATCGGCGGCCTGGGCGACAGCCTCGAGCTCGCTGATATCGAACGCGCTGACGAAAGCGCCTTGATGGCGCGGCCGCACGGCGAACACGCCCTCCAGAGCGCTGGGCGTCGTCACCTCGTGATCGTCAAACAATTGCTCGCTCAATTTTTCACCGGGCCGAACGCCGGTGATGGCGATCGCGGCGTTGCTTTCGGCGCGGGCGATCATTTCCTCGGCGAGGCGGCGAATGGAGATCGGCTCGCCCATATCCATGACGAACGCCGCGCCGTCCTTGTGCTTGGGCGCCAAAGCGCACACGCGCAGAATGTGCTCAACCGCCTCGTCCATGGTGAGGAAATAGCGTTCCATATCCGGATGCGTAAGCGTGACGGGGCCGCCGCGCTCGATCTGCTCGGCGAAGCGCGGCGCGACCGAGCCTTGCGATCCCATCACATTGCCGAACCGCACGGCGGCCAGGCGCATCGGCGTGCGCCGCTCCATGGCGAAGCCATACAGGTAAAGCTCCGCCAACCTTTTGGCCGCGCCCATAACGCAGGTCGGCGCCGCCGCCTTGTCGGAGGAGATCAGCAGAAACTCGCCCGCCCCCGCCGCATGCGCGGACGCTACCACATTGCGCGCGCCGATGAGATTGGTGAGCACGCATTCGATCGGATGCGCTTCGCCCAGGTGCACGTGTTTCAACGCGGCGGCGTGGATGACGATCTCCGGCGCGAACGCGTCAAAGCTGCGCGCCAAGGCGCCAGGGTCGCGCACGCTGCACAGGAGCAGATCAACCTTGGCGCCAGGCGATGTCTCGCCCAACTCGTCGGCCAGACGGATGAGCCCGTGGTCTGCATGATCGAGCAGGCCGAGGCGAATATCAGGCGCGGCGGCCAGACGCTGGCTCAGCGCCGCCCCCACGCTTCCAGCCGCCCCGGTGATTAGGATTCGCCGGCCCGCGAACACGCCCGTATCGACCAGATTCTTCGCCGTGAGGCGCCCGCCACGCAAAATACCCAAAGCGTCCCCCAAAAATCCGGGCCCAGCGCCACCACCCTCAGCGCTTGCCCCGTCGCGCGCTGACCCGCGCCCGACCACCAGCCTCCAACCGCGCACCCTTGCGCCGATGCAATGGCTGTTTCATCCCCCTTTTAGGGTATGCGCCATGGCGCAGCGGCCGCAGCCGCTATGCTAGCCCCCCGAGGTGGCGCTGAGCAACAACAGCGCGTCATTCAGCTTGGACACGTGCAGTTTTGCGTAAAGCGCGCGCATCTGGACATGAACCGTTCCTTCGCTGACGCCGCGCCTCTCCGCGATTTCGCGCCGCGACAGCCCCCGCACCATCAATTCGGCCACATCACTTTCGCTGGGCGTGAGGTTGAACAGACGAATCCAGGCAGCCTTGCCGGTGCGGGTTTGGCGTTGTGAATCGATCAGAAACAACGTGACGACAGGGCCATTGAGTTCGATCATCTCGTAATCGATATGCGCCGCGACGACGACGAGCGCGCCCCCGCCGCTTTCGCGGCGCGCGGTCCACATATCGCCGGGCTGCAGCGCGATATCGCTGCGCATCAGCTTTTTCAGCTTGGCGTCAGCTTCGCCATCGACAAAGCTCAGCCGACGGCGCTCGACCTTCACGGCGCTATTTTCAGAAAACAATTTTCGTGCTGCGTCGTTGCAATCCGTGACCACGCAGCCAGGTTCGAGAAAGACCACGCCGATATCGAGCTGCTCAATCGCCGCGCGCATCCGGCGCGAGCGCGCCCGCAACGCCGAAACAATGCCCGCAGTGCGCACGGCGCTGCGCGCGAGCTGCCCCATGCCCAGCACCTGCGCCGCCTCCTCCGCCGTCGGCGGGCCGGAATCGTTGGCTTTGGCCATGGCGAAATACGTGTGCGAACGCGCATCCGTGCGCTGGCCCAGACCAAGATTCACGCCGACGAAGCGGCCAATATCCAGCGGCAGCAGGAATTCAGCGTAAAGCGGCGTGCGATCCACCTCCTCGATCGCGCCCATTTGGTGATCGTGAATGATCTGCCCGTGCGGCTGCACCGCGCAAAACGCCGCGCGTACGTCAATCGCCGCGAAATTCTCGAGGTAATCCTGCTGGCGATCGGGGCGCATGCCGGCGCTGCTGGCGAGCACCGCCACCGGGTGACGGGCGAAATTCTCATAGCCCATGAGAATGACGCCGCGCACGCCGAAAGCACGCTCAACCAGATTAAGCGCCGGCCCCCATTCTTCCGTACTCGCCGCGTCAACCAGAGCAGCCGCTGCGTCCGCGTGTAAGCCACTGAACATTGATTCATCGCTTAGCAAATCGCCGACGGTTCGCAAAGCGCGATCACCCGACATGAAATGCGGGCGCGGATTCGCGAACTTATCCGCCGTACGGGGGCCCGTGCACCTGAGCATGTCTTCAGGACGATATACGCAGCATCGGTGTTGCGTTTGCCGTATGGGGCTAGAGCAACACCTCAACGCTGCTCGGGGTCGGCCGCACAAGTGAACGCCAGATCCGCGCTTTCGCCGATTGCCGCGACGACAACAGGCGTCTACCATTCGGGAAACGCCGCGCAATGCAGGACCATGAATCTAAAACAATTCGCGCCGCCCGCAATAAAGCGCCTCTGGCGTCAAATCCGCAAACACACCGCCCTTTCTGCACCTAGTGCTGAGAGCCTGCGCACTGCGGCCGACCAACGTTCACGCCACATCGTGCGCACGCTTGAGGGCTTGCCGGATACGCCAGGCGCACTGAACCCAAACCTCATCTTCGACATCGGCATGCATGTCGGCCAGGATTCCGACTATTATCTGCGCAAGGGGTTCAGTGTCGTCGCCGTCGAGGCGAACCCTATCCTTGCAGCGGCGAGCGAAAAGCGTTTCGCGCGCGAATTGCGGCAGCGTCAGCTCAGATTGCTCAACATCGGCGTCGGTGAAACGCGTGGACGCGCGGAGTTTCACGTCAATCTTGAGCTTTCGGAATGGAGTTCGTTTAAGCCCGCCACCGCCTCGCGCGGCATGCCCACCGCGGCGGTGAGCGTAGAGATGGTCACCATCGCCGACATCGTGCGCAAGTTTGGCGTTCCGTATTATCTTAAGATCGACATCGAAGGGCTGGATGGCGCGGCCGTGCGCGGCCTGAGCGAATGCCCTGTTAAGCCGCGATACGTCTCCTTCGAAAACGGCGATCCGCCCTTGTTCGAACTGCTGGTTGGCTTTGGCTATACCGACTTCAAGTTCATCAACCAGGCAGACGTGCCCGCGCAAATCTGCCCGATTCCCGCGCGCGAAGGGCGCACCATCGCGCACGCGTTTCCCTATGGCGCGAGCGGCGCCTTCGGCGACGATGCACCGGGCGACTGGCTGCCCGTTGAAGCCATGCGCGAAGTTGTCGCCGCCCACGCCACCGCGCGCGCAAAGGGCGATTACGACGCGGTGAAGCAGGGCTGGTTCGACCTGCACGCCAAACGGGACGTTTAAACGGCTTCACCCTCGCGCCGACGGCGCAACGCCGGATCAAGGCGCCGATGCGCCAAGTCCAGCACGCCGCTGAGCATTGCCGGCAAGTGTGCGGCGTGCGCGGCGGCCGCTCCAATCCGTCCACGCCGCAGCGCTTCCAGCGCCAGCGCCGCGCGGCAGCGCCCTTCAAGCGCGCGCGCGGCTGCGCCCGCCGCGGCGTCCCCGCGCCACATCAGCGCCAGCGCCAGCATGTCCTCGCGCAGGGCCGACGAAGCGCCCGCGCCAATCGTCGCCGATCCGTCGTGGCGGCGATAGCAATAGAGCAGGTCATCGACGTGCGCATGCCGCGCGCCCAGGCGGGCGAAGCGCATCATGAAATCGCCGTCCGCGGCGAAACGCAGCGCCGTCGAAAACGGCCCCGCCGCGCGGAATGCGTCGCGCCGGAAGAACCAGGCGTTCGGCAAGGTCGGCCCGATCAGCAGCGCGCCGGGGCTGAGATCGGCGATCTCCCGGCCCGCATAAACGCGCTCAACCCGACCCGCGCTTTCAATCCGCGCCGCCCCACACACCGCCGCCAGCGAGGAATCGCCCGCGAGCGCCGCCGCAACGGCCGCGAACGCGCCGGGCGCATAGCGATCATCCGAGTTGAGCCAGCCGATCACGTCGCCATCGGCGACGGCGGCGGCTTTGTTCAGCCCGTCATAAATGCCGGCGTCCGGCCCGCGCAGCACCTGAACGCCGCCCTGCCCGGCCAGCCATTCGGGCGTCCCGTCGCTCGACCCGCCGTCGGCGACAATGTGCTGGACCGCCGGCCAGCGCTGCGCGGCCACGCTCTCCAGCGCCTCGCCCAGCAGCGCGCGGCGATTGAGCGTGGGCGTCAGGATCGAAAAGCGAAGGGCCATCCCAAACCGGCATGGGCGCCCGCCGCGCCTGCTGTCAAGCGCGCCGGCGTGTTGCCGCGCGGGGGCATTGCCGGCTAAACGCTAGGTTTCCGAACCTTAAGAGAGCGCCCCGCGTGCTGAGCATCTGCATCTGCACTTACAATCCCAAGCCTGCGCTGTTTCCGCGCGTGCTGGAGGCGATTGCGGCGCAGACCAATGCCGGCTTCGACGTGCTGATCGTGGACAATGCCTCCACGCCGGCGCTGGATGCGGCCCTGCTTGCGCCCCTGCACGCGCGCGGGATAACCGCGCGCGTCGTGCGCGAGGAAACGCCAGGCCTCATCCACGCCCGCCTTTGCGCCATCGCCGCAACGGCGAGCGAATGGATGCTGTGCGTCGATGACGACAATATCCTGGCGCCCGAATATGTCGCCGAAGGCTTGGCCTTCATCGCCGCGCATCCCGAGGTGGCCGCGTTCGGCGGCAAGCTGGCGCTGCCGGCGCAGACGCGCGTGCCCGAAGGCGTCGCCCCGTTCCTGCCCTACCTCGCCGTGCGCGATGCGGGCGAGGCCGTCATGAAAGGCGTTTCCGAAAAATGGGAGGTGTGGGAGCCGCCAGCGGCCGGCGCCTTCATCGCCCGCCCGGTGCTTGAGGATTTCGCCGCCTTCGTGCGCGCCAACGCCAACGCGACCGCGCTGGGCCGCGCGCCGGGGAGCTTCGCCTCCTGCGAGGACTCGCTTCTGATGCACAGCGCCTTCCGCGTCGGGCGCGCCACCGCTTACAATCCGCGCCTGCGCCTGGAGCACCATGTCGATCCCGCGCGCTTTGCGTTTTCCAACCTCGTGCGCTTGATGGAGGGCTATGGCCGCAGCCACGCGGTGCTGGAGAATTTGCTGCGCGGGCCGGCGCCGACGCCGCACTATTATCGCACGCCCGCGCATGCGGCGATGGTGGCGCTGGCCACGGGCGTTCGTGATTTCAAGCACTCGGCGCGCTACGCCTATGCGCGCGCGCGCTATCACCTGGCCGCCGCGCGCGCCTATCGCGATCTGGAAAAAAGCGCGCCTTGAGCCTGCCGCGCATCACGCTCATCACGCCATGCCTCAATGCGGGGGCCACCATCGCGCGCACGCTCGAATCTGTGCGCGCGCAAGCCTATCCGAACCTCGAATATCTAATCCTCGACGGCGCCAGCAAGGACGACACGCTCGCCATTGTCGAACGCTATAGCGACGTCGTCACGCGCGTGATTTCCGGCAAGGATAAAAACATCGCCGATGCGCTCAACAAAGGTTTCGCGCAGGCGGGGGGCGATATTTTCTGCTTCATCAACGCCGACGACGCCCTGGCGGCGGGCGCCTTGGCGTTCGTCGGTGAGTATTTTGCAGCGCACCCGGATGTCGATGTGCTCACCGGCGGTTGCCGGCGCGTGTTCGCGGACGGTGCGGAGGCGATCACCACGCCACCCGCCGATTTCCTCGCCCTCATGGCGATGCGCAACTGCATCGAACAGCCCAGCACGTTCTGGCGCGCAGAGGCGCATCGCCGCGCCGGCGTGTTCGACGACAGCTATTTCCTGGCGTTGGATTGGGAATGGTGGAACCGCCTGCATGCCAGTGGCGCGCGGTTCGCGGCGGTGGATCAAATGTTTTCCACCTATTATTTCACCGACGACAACCTCACTTCGCGCGGGGGCCGGCGCGTGATCGATGAAATGGAGCGCGTGACGCGCACCTACGCCAAGAACGGCCCAGCGCTGGCGCGCGCCTATCGGTTTATCTTCAATGTGTACGACATGAACGGCTTTTACGATGTGCCCTTTCGCGCGCTGCCGCCGCTGAAGCAGGCGGCGCTCGCCGCGGGCCTAGCGCCGCTTTACCTGCTGCACGGGCGCGAGGCGATCAACGCCTACAATTGGAATTGGGCCTCCAAACAAATCCGCGGCCGCGTGTGGCACCGATGAGGCGCGCGCTTTCCCGGCTCAAGCAGCTCTTCGCGCCAGCCGCGCCGGCGCCGCTGTTCGGCATGAATACGGCGCTGCAAGGCTTGGCTGCGCGCGGCTTCCGCCCGCGGGTCATTTTTGACATCGGCGCCTCCAACGGCGCCTGGACCGATCTGGCCGCGCCGCTTTGGCCGGACGCGCATGTCCATTGCTTTGAGCCGCTGCAACAGCGCCGCGCGGCGATGCAGGAGATGATCGCCCGCTATCCCGGCCGCATCACGCACCACGCGCTTGGCGTTGGCGATGCGGATGGCGAGCTATCGCTCGGCGTGACGGAAGATTTGTGGGCGTCGAGCTTCGCCTATAAAGGCGCATCGACGCAAACCGCGCCGGTGCGTGCGCTGGATTCCCTGCTGCAAGAAGGCACGATCGCCCCGCCGCAACTGGTGAAGATCGACGTACAGGGCTTTGAGCAACGTGTGATCAAAGGCGGGCGGCGCACGCTGGAGGCATGCGATTTCATCCTGATGGAATGCGCCTTCTACCCGTTCTGCGCCGAGATGCAGCGCCTGGATCAGAGCATCGGCTTCATGGCCGAGGCGGGCTTCGCGCCTTACGAATTCGTGGATTTCCTGCGCCGGCCTGTCGATGGCGCGATGGGCCAATGCGACATCCTGTTCATCCGGCGCGACCACGCTTGGATGAAGGATACGCGCTGGGCTTAAATCCAGCCGCCGTCCACGACAAAGCTTTGTTGCGTGCACATGGCGGAATCGTCCGCCGCCAGGAACAACGCCATGCGCGCCACATCCTCCGGCGCGACGCGGCCGGGCAGGCATTGCGCAGCGTCGATCTCGCGCTCGGCGGCGGAATCCACCCAGAGCGCGCGCTGGCGCTCGGTCATGGTCCAGCCGGGCAAAAGCGCGTTGACGCGGATGTTCTGCGGGCCGAGCTGGCGCGCCAGCGTGCGCACCATGCCGTGCACGCCGGCCTTGGCCGTGGTGTAGCCGATCATGCCGGTGGTGTTGTTGAGCCAGGAGATTGACCCCAGGCAGATGATCGAGCCTCCGCCGCCAGCGGCGATGGCGGGCGCGGCGGCTTGGGCGGCGAACAGATAATGTTTCAAATTGACGGCGATGCAGCGATCCCACGCCTCGGGCGTCAATTCCATGAAGCTGTGGCGGCTATCGTCGGCGGCGTTGTTGATCAGCACGGAAAGGTCGCCAAGCTTGGCGATGCTTTCGCCGATCGCGGCTTGCAGCGCCGGCGTATCGGTGACGTCGCATCGCGCGAAGATCAGTCCAGGCAGCGCATGCGCCAGCGCCGCACCCGCCGCATCGTCAAGATCGAGCACCGCCACGCGCGCGCCTTGCGCGTGGAACGCGCGCGCCATCGCCGCGCCGATGCCGGAGGCGCCGCCGGTGATCAACACGCCGCGCCCCTGCAAGCTGGGATAATGTGCGAAGCTCATCTCAAGCCACGCGATTGGGCGTGAAGCCGAGGTCGGTTTTCTTGCCGAGCACGTGGAAGAGGATATCGCTCGTCATCTGATTGATGCGCGCGATCGCCTCTTCCGTGCTGGAGCCGGCGTGTGCGGTGAACACGCACTGGTCGAACCCGCGCAGCGGGCTATCGGCCGGCAAGGGCTCGGTCTCGAACACGTCGAGCCCCGCGCCAGCCACCGCGCCGGAGGCCAGCGCCGCGGCCAGCGCCGCTTCGTCGATCAGCGGCCCGCGCGAGACGTTGACGATCACAACGCCCGGCTTCATCGCTGCAAACGCCGCCGGGCCGAGCATATGGGTGTTCTCCTCCGTCAGATTGCACGCGAGCAAAATCACGTCGCTTTCGGCCAGCACGGCCTCCAGCGGCGCCTGGCGCACGCCCGGCGCTTCGCCGGGGCTCAGCGTCCGCACGTCATAGCCCGTCACGTTCATGCCGAACGCTTGCACGCGCTGCGCGATGCCCCGTCCGATCGAGCCGAGGCCGATGACGCCAGCGGTCTTGCCGGCCAGTGTGCGCCCTTCCAGGCGCGTCCACACGCCGGCGCGGATGGCGGTGTTCATCAGGTGCGTGCGGCGCATGACGCCGAGCAGCAGCGCCATGGCGAGATCGGCCACCTCGTCGGCGAACACGCCCGGCGTGTTGAACACGGGCACGCCGAGCCGCACGGCGGCGGCTTTATCGATGCTGTCGGTGCCGACGCCCCATTTGATGATCGCCTTGAGGCGCCCGGCCTTGCCGGCTTCAATCACGCTGGAATCGATGATGTCGTCGCCGGCGACAACGCAATCCACGTCGGCGATCAGCCCGCGCATCGCCGCCGCATCAAGCTGCTGGCCCTTGAAATCGGGCACGAGCGCCTCAACCCTTAGCGCATCATATTGCGGCTTCAGCGCCCGGAAATGCTTTTGCAAATGCCGGCAGGTCAACAGCGCCTTAGCCACGGCGCGCGCCCGCGTGCAGGCGTTGATACATCATATCCGCGATCTCGAAATCGATTTCTTCGTCGATATCCTGCGCCTCGCGCCGTTCGATCTCGAACATGAAAGGCCGCAGGCCGATGCGATTGTGCCGGGCCTTCAGCGCCGCGCCCTCGAAGAAATAGAAGCACGAATTTTCTTCATAGAGCGGCGGCAAATCCTGCGTGCGCAGCAGGATGTTGGGATTGTGGTTCACCGCGCGCGCCAATTGATCCCAGAACCGCACCTGCACGCGCGTGACCGAAAAGAGCGAGTCATAGACCGGGTAATTGGCGAAGAACGTCTCCGCCGCGCGCGACAGCGTTTGGACGCTGAGCAGCGGATTGGTGGAATGCGTTTGCAGATAGAATTCGGACGGGACTTGCGAGACGTCGTGCAGCAGCACGTCGTTCATGGGCGTCGCGCCATCGCGCAGATGCTCGGGCCGGTCCAGCACGATCACGCTCGGGAATTGCGCGGCGCATTGCTCCTTCACGATCGGCGAATCCGTGTCGATCACGATCGCGTCGATCAGCGGGCATTCCAACATGGTCTGCAGCATGTGATGAAACAGCGGGCGCCCATCGCCGAAGGGGCGATAATTCTTGCCCTTCACGCGTTCGGAACTGTGCCGCATCGGCATCAGCGCCGTCAGCCGATAAGGTTTGCTCATCGCTTGTCACCCGCGATCCGCACCACGCGCGCATCCCCGCCCGGCTTGACCTTGAGCGCGTCATAGTCGATGCGGTGGCGGCTCTGCTCGTCCTCGGCCAAACGCTGTTCGTGGGGCCGCGTGGGATAGTAGAAGCGCGCGCGCAGCCGCGCGGACGCCTCGGGCGGATCGTTGTAGCCCTTGTAGGTGCCCACTAATTGATTGAAGCGGAATTGCGTGATGGAGCCCGCTTCCTTGAAGAACACGCCGCGCCGCAACGCCGCGCCGAAATCGGCGACGATGTTGGCGGGCATGAGCCAGGCCAGATCAAAAAGCGTGAAGCGCGCGTGCTCATCAATGCGGCGCATGGCGATGGCTTCGCGGCGATAGCGGTTGCGCACCTGGGCCCAGGTTTCGTCGTGCACATGTACGATTTCCGCTTCCGCCACATAGGCGATCAGCCCGCCCGCCGCCTGCGCGGCCTTGGCCCAAGCCAAATCCTCAAGCCCCGTCAGCGTTTCGTCGTACGGCAGCGCCTCCCAAACCGAACGGCGGATCGCGCAATTGGCGTTGTTGCAGAAATAGCCTTGCTGCGGGAACACCGAATCCGCCGGGAACCAGCGCGCGAAAATTCGATGCTCGGAAAACTTGTTCAGATGATTGCCGCTCTGGCGTCCGTAGGCGAGCACCGTGCGCGGATCAGCGAACGGTGCCGCCAGCTTCTCAAGCCAGGTATCGTAGAGCGGATAGACGTGCGCGCTGGGAAACACGCAGATGTCCCCGCTCGCGGCCGCCACGCCGCGGTTGAGCGCGCGCCCGAAGGTGAATTCGGCCTTATCGATCGGGACGACCTTATCCACGTAGCGGCGCGCGATTTTGACCGTATCGTCGGTTGAGCCGGAATCAACGAGGATGACCTCATGCGGCTGCAAGCCCTGGGCGCGGATGCCCAGCAGCAACCGCTCGATATGCTCATCTTCGTTATAAGACCGGATAACCACCGAGATTTTCATGCTGTCGCCGCCGATCACAGTAGAGATCATGGGCTTTTAGCCCGCGCACGGGCCGCCCGTAGCAAATTCAAGGCAGGAAGGGTGAACCGCCCATCGCCATAGCAAGGATAGCACCCCTTCCTCGATCCGTCATTTTCCGAGATAAGCGGCCGCAAAGAAGGTGCTTCTTATGGCAATAAGTCTTATCCGCCAAGCTTACGGCGAACTCGCGAAATACCGGGGCGCAGTAGAACTGGGCTGGTACGATTTTCGGATGGGCTATAGGCGGTCCCTGTTGGGGCCCGCCTGGATCGGCATCCAGTTCTGCGTATGGCTGGGCGCCCTGACGCTCATCCTGCACCGCCAATTGGGTGACGGCCCGGGCTCCTACGCCATCTACGTCGCCACGGGCATGGCCGTGTGGGAGCCCCTCGTCGGGGCTATGACCGACGGGGCGCGGCACTTTAGCCAACATGCGCCGCTTATGAAGAATGTTCCTGTCGCCCTCAGTCACCTCTCGGTCAGGAGGTTGGCGTTTCTGGTTTTCCGAGCTGCCGTCACCGTGCCTATCGTGGTCGGGCTTTTGGTCTTGTTCGGCCAGCCCGTAAGTATCGACCATCTCATCCTGGTCGTGCCAGCGCTCGCGCTGCTTACACTGACGATGTACTCGATCATTGTCCTTTTCGGGTTCATCGGCGCCTATCACCGCGACTTCGAGTTTTTCATACCGGCGGTGGCGCGCTTTCTCTTTTTTGTGACCCCTATCTTCTGGCAAGCGACCGAAGGCACGCAGAAGGCCATCTCGCTTTTGAACCCGTTCACGTATTACCTCGAGATCGTGCGTGGGCCGCTTATGGGCGCGCCCCCGCCGCTATCGACCTGGATCATTGTGGGCGCGTTCACCGGCATTGGATTTCTGGCCTCCCTCGTCGTGCAGGCCAATTTCCGACGCTCAGTCATATTTTGGATTTGATTGAAATGGCTGATTCCCCTCAAACGCCCGCTACAGCGCCAGAACAGCGAAACGCCTCCATCTCGATCCGCCTCGATGACGTGGATCTGGACCTTCCTCTGGACAAAGACCTGCGCGGGTTCTTCTCGCGGCGGCGCGAAGCATCGCCCGGACCTTCGCGCGTGCGGGTGGAAAAGGACGGTTCGTATGTGCAGGCGCTCTGCGACGTTACACTCAACGTGGAGGCCGGACACCGCGTTGGATTGATCGGCGCCAACGGCGCCGGCAAGAGCACGTTGTTGCGGGTGATGGCGGGCATCTACGCGCCGACCCGCGGCAAGTACGCCGCCCAGGGAAAGATTTCCACACTGCTGACAAGCACTGTCGGCATGAACGCGAACGCCACTGGGCGCGAGAACATTTTTCTCTCCGCGCGCACGCTGGGGATGTCGCGCGCGAAGATTGACGCGATCGAAGACGGCGTCATCGAGTTTGCCGATATCGGCGAGTTCATCGATCTGCCGCTCCACACCTATTCGGCGGGGATGCGCGCGCGCTTGGGTTTTGGCATCGCCACCGCGCTGGACCCAGAAATCCTGCTGATCGACGAAGTGTTTGGCGTCGGCGACGCGTCCTTCAAGCAGAAAGCCGAAGCGCGGATGCTGCACATCATGCAGCGCGCCGGCATCCTCGTCATGGCGACGCACTCGGATGCCTTGATCCGCCAGTTCTGCAACAGCGTGTGCTGGCTCGATCAGGGCCGCGTGAAGTTTTACGGCGACGTTAAAGAGGGGCTGGCGCTCTACGCCGCCTCGATCGCAAATGCATAAGCGCGCAAATGCGGCGTCAAAAAAGGCGCGGCAGCCGAGGCCGCCGCGCCCTTTCAATCCGACGCAATGGTGACGTCCGCTATTGCAGCACGAGCAACTCCGCATCCGTCAACGTGAACGAAAGCGGCGTCTGCGCAATCAATGTCAGCCGCGGGCAACCGGCCGGCTGCTGAAACACATGCTGGATACGGAAAGTGTTTTCACCAGCAACGGCTTCCCGAGTGATGATCGTCCGATCGGCTTCATCGCCAGCGCCGCAACCGCCGTTCAGACGAATGCGAATTGTCCCCGCTGAATCCGCCACGAAGGTCACTACGCCGACATAGTCCGCGCCCGCCGGCACAGGATAGTTGCTGCGTTGCGTTCCAATGGAGCCGCCAGCGTTCAGCGTAAACTTGCCGCCTGCGTACGTGCCGTTATAGACGCCCCAATTTTCGTTCGTGTGCGCGCTGATAAGATCGACGCGCGCGGGCGGCGCAGGTGCGGCCACCTCACCGGATGGCGCTTGGTTGGACTCGCCGCAACCCGCCAAGAGCACCAATGCCAAGATGCCGGCGCCTAGAATTCGCATCTGCCTCTCCCTTGCATCCCCATCGGGCCCAAAAATGGAATCCTCGCACAACCGCCTCCTATTAAAGCGGACCACGTAGGTTGGGAAGATGCGCCTCGAGCACGACCTATGCTTAACAGCAGTGCCGCTCCAACTCCCCGGATGGGGGAACAAGAGCGCCTTGCCCTCCGCCCGCGCTTTCAGCAGCTGCGTTTTTCCCGCGTGTTAGCGCCCCGGTTTCTCTATTCCTCGGCCTTCAGGAGTGGATTTTTAGCGTATTACCCCTCTTTCCAGCCCAGGATCGCCATGTCGCATTACGACCGGCGGCATGACTCACTTTGCAAAATATGGCAGGTTGATGATCGGGTGAACGTCGTCGAAGGGCGGCCGCTGGGAGAGACAAGGCGGCGCTCGTAGGAGCCATCTGGGGACAATCCGATGCGAGTGCTGATTTACACCGATAGCCGGGGCCAGCACACGCCCAGGGGCGCGGAGGCGCACGCCGTATTCGGGGAGCGGCTCGCCCAGCGAACGGACATCGAGACCGAACTCGTGCTGTGCCCGATGAAGTGGACCACCACGATCGATTTCCTCGACTACCTGGCCAAGCGCCCGCCGAACGCCTTCGACGCGATCGTGCTCAACACCGGCATCGTCGATTGGTCGCCGCGCCCGCAGCCCAGCGCGATCAACGATCTCTACGACAACAAGACGCCGGCGAACCTGGACAACGAACGGCTCAACACGCGCGAATACGCCAAGAAGGTCGTCAACTGGAAGAAGCCCTCGTTCGACGGGATTTTCACCGAAAGCCAAATGCGCGCGCATCTCGCGCGCGATTTTGGCGTCGCGTTCGAAGGCCAGCCGACAATAAACATGTACGGCCTCGAGATGGCGGAAAACGCGCTGCTGCCCCGGCTGGCGCAACTCGATAATCTCATCTTCATCAATTCCAACCGCTTCGTTCCAGGCTGGAAAGGCGATCATGCGCGCGGCCGGCCGGAAAACATCGCTTACACGGAAAAATATTCCGCGCTGTTCCGGGACGCGCTCGGCCCACGACGCACGATCGATTTGCTGGCGTGGGACGACGCCGACATCCAGCGTTTCACCTGCGACAACATCCATTTCACCAAGGCCGGAAGCGACTTTCTCTATGAACAGATTTGCCAACGCGCCGGGCTCGGCCGGGTCATGGTGAACGGGCACACCCCATCGCCGCAACCGAACGGCGCGTCCACCCAAGCCTCTCCGCTTGCCGCAAGGCCCGCCTCGACAGCGCCCGCGCCGTTCTCGGCGTTTGGACGTCCGCTTATGGACCCTGTGCGGCTCATGCCGCGCGAAGCAGCGACCGCGCGCGCAAGCGCAGGGCGCGGCCCGCAGGAAAAACTGGCGACGCTGATCATCGGCGTGCGCTTTCCCGAAGACGACGCCTCACGCGTCGAAAATCTCGAATTTTTGCTTTCCTGGATCGATCACTTCTATGGCGATCTGTTCGATGTTCTGCTGGTCGAGCAGGATAGCGTTTCACGGATCGGGCGCATCAGCCATGCGCTGAAGCCTTATGTCCGACATGTGTTCTTGTTCAATCCATCAGCCTACAATCGCGGCTGGGGGTACAACGTCGCGATCAAGCATCACACGGACCTGCCCGTAGTCGCGCTCATGGACACCGACGTCCTGACTGGTGCGAACTTCCTGCAGGAAATCATTGACTGCCACGGCAAGTACAAAGCGGTTTCGCCCTACGCCAACATCTACTTCACCAATGCAAATGAAGCCGCGCTCGTCATCAAGACGAAATCAACGCGCGCGCTAAAGCGGGAGAACGGCGTCAGGAAGCCGACGACGATCGCCGGCGGCGTGCTGATCATGAACCGGGAAGGCTACCTCTCGGTGGGCGGGTTTGAACAATACACCAGCTATGGCGGGGAGGATCGCGCGCTCGATGTTGCGCTGATGAACCGCTTCCCGGCCGACCAAATCCGCGTCGCGCCGTTTGTCTATCCGCATCTATTCCATCCTTCGACGGACATCGTGCAGGAAAATCTCGATGGCGTGCTCGCACATCTACGCGAGAATTACGGATGCAGCGTCGATATGACTCTCACCGGCGCGGATGACATCCACAAGAACTGCGCGCACGCGCCGCCGGCGAAGACCGAAGCGGCGATCGCCGCGCGTGCGGTTTCATTCGGCGATCCCCTCCTCTATGCCGCGGGCGCGCCTTTGAGCGTCAACGGCGTTCCCATTTCGCCAGGCGCGGCGTCGGCGGCCACGAAAGCAGAGTTTCCGCCGGCTTTTGAGAGCCTGGACAGTTACGAGAAGCGGGAAATCTATGAGGCGCCGGAACCCGATTCCGAGCGCATCGCCGCCCTCTACAACAAATTCCGCGGCAAACGCTGTTTCATCGTCGGCAACGGCCCGTCGCTGAACAATCACGACCTGTCGCTGCTGGAGGGCGAATACGTCTTCGCCGTCAATTCGTTCTTCTACAAAACCCAGGAAACCGGCTTCCGCCCGACCTTCTACGTGGTCGAAGACAACATGGTGATGCGCGAGAACATCGCGCAAATCAAAGCATTCGAAGCGCCCTACAAATTCTTCCCCACCAATTACGCCGCGCTCCACCCCAAAGGCGACAACGTCTATTTTTTCCGCATGAACCGCGGCTTCTATGAGAAGTCGAGCCCGAATTATTGCACGCCGCGTTTCTCGACCGACGCTTCGGACGTGCTCTATTGCGGACAATCCGTCACCTTCATCAATCTCCAGCTCGCCTACTTCCTCGGCTTCACTGAAGTTTATCTCATCGGCATGGATTTCGACTACGTCATCCCGCCGGACTTTAAGCGCAACGGCGACCTGATCGTCTCGACCGCCGACGATCCCAATCACTTCCACAAAGACTATTTCGGCGTCGGCAAGACCTGGAAGGACCCCAAGCTCGACCGCGTGGCCCTCAATTATAAGCAGGCGAAGATCGCCTACGAATCGGTCGGCCGGCGCATCTACAACGCGACCATCGGCGGCAAGCTCGAGATTTTTGAGCGCGTCGACTACAACGCGCTACTGCGCAAGCCGGCGACGGCGGAGGAAGCGGCGCCGCGCCTGCTGCGCGCCTCCGCCCCGCGCCAGGGGACCGGCGAGCCTCTCATCTCCGTCATCGTGCCGTGTTACAATGTCGAGGGCTATCTCGCCCAATGCCTCGACGCGCTTCTGGCCCAGGACGACCCGAATTTCGAGGTCGTACTCGTCGATGATGGCAGCACGGACGGCACAACGGCCGTCATTGCCGATTATTGCGCGCGACAACCGACGTTCGCCTCGGTTTGGCGGCCCAATGGCGGGCTCGGCGCGGCGCGCAACACGGGAACTGAGTTCGCGAAAGGCGATTTCATCCTGTATGTCGACAGCGATGATTACGTATCGCCAAACGCCATAAGCGCGCTGCGCAAAAAGCAAAAGGAAGGCGACCACGACATCGTCACGGGCCGCTTCCTCCGCGTCTCGGAAGACGGCGTCGTGCAGAATGTGAAGACCGACGCCCTTCCCCAGCATGAAATTCCGAAGGGCTGCCCACCGCTCTCCCGCGCGCTGAAAATACTGGGTGCTTTCGCGCCGTCGGTTGCTTGGGCGCGCCTCTACCGGACCTCGCTGCTGCGCGACTACCAGCTTACATTCCCCGGCCGCGCGCCGCACGAAGACCTGTACTTCACATACAAGGCGTTCACCTTCGCGAAATCCGCCGCGGAGATTGCAGACGAAATCTATTTCTACCGCCAACGCGAAGGCTCGATCAGCAAGGCAATCTCAAAAGCGCATATCGATACACTGTTTGAGCAATGGCTCGACGCCGACGCCTTCATCGCAAAAACGGGCGCACCGTCACTAGCGCGCGCGCTGGCGGCGCGGCGCACCCTCATCCTGCTTGAAGGCTTCCGGAAACGCGCGGCCGCCGATCCGAAACAGCGCGACTATCTTACCGCCGAGCTCGCGAAGCGCCGAGTTGGCATGCATACACTGCTCGCCGAATTCCGCAACTCGAAGGTTGCCGAGTCTTACGTGCCTCAGATCGCACTCAAACTCATTGAATCTTTGCCGATCGACACCAGGATCGACCCCGCCTTCGAACCGACCAACGTGATCTATCCCTTCGATAAGATCAATTTCGATGCTTACCGTCCTCGCGAAACCGGCACGGCCACTCAGGAAAACCGCAAAGCGCTGGCGCGTTTCCACAACGCCTATAAAGGTAAGCGCTGCTTCATCATCGGCAACGGCCCTTCGCTCAACAAGCACGATCTTTCGCTGTTGAAGAACGAATACACGTTCGCGGTCAATTCCTTCTTCTACAAGACCGAGGAAACCAGCTTCACGCCGACCTTCTTCGTTGTCGAAGACAATCTGGTGATGCGCGAGAACATCGATCGCATCAAGTCATACGACGCGCCGTTCAAGTTCTTCCCGGCCGAGTACAAGGAGCATCATCCCGAAGGGTCGAATGTCTTCTTCTATCCGAGCAATTGGGGCTTTTATCTGCAGTCCAGCCCGAATTATTGCGTGCCGCGTTTCTCTACCGATGCAACCAAGAACGTATTCGCTGGCCAGACCGTGACCTTCGCCAATCTGCAACTCGCCTACTTCATGGGCTTCACGGAAGTGTACCTGATCGGCATGGACTTCCATTACGTCGTGCCCGATGCGCATGGCCGGAAGGGAAACTGGATCCTGTCGACCACCGACGATCCCAACCACTTCCACAAGGACTATTTCGGCGCCGGCAAGACATGGAAGGACCCGAAGCTGGATCGCGTCGCCAACGCCTATCGCCAGGCGCGGCTCGCGTTCGAGGCGACCGGGCGCAAAGTCATGAACGCTTCCGCGGGCGGCAAGCTCGAAATCTTCGAACGCATCGACTATGCCTCGCTGTTCAAATCCAAACAGACCACGCCCGCCATGCAGCACGCCGCGCCAAGCCGCCAACCCGCTCCGCGCATTGAAGCCCGGGTCGCAGATGTCGCGCCGCCGCCCGTGCGCGCGCCTTCTGCGGCAGCGTCCGTCGTCGCGGCGCCCCCCTTCACCGCGCCGCAGCTTGCGCGCCCGTTCTACGCCGGCTTCGGCGAATGGCTGCAGGCGCGCTCGCCGCGCACCTTCCACCTCATGCGCTTCCTGCGCCGCACGGCGGCGGGCGCCTGGCGGCGGCGGGCGTGGACGATCCCGCTGGCTCTCCTCTTCGCGGCGTTCCCGCTCAGCGCCTTGCTGCCGGCGCTGGCGCCGTTCAGCGGCTTGATCTGGGGAGCGTCGGCGTTCGCCCTGCTCCTGTTCGCAATCGTCTACGCCGCGCTTCGCTTCCAACTGCATGTGGACGCCCTCGCCGCCGACGCCGCGGCGCTGCGGGCGCGCCTCGCCCATAGCGAAGAACAGCTTGCACGCGCGCTCGGCGCCGCGCAGGCGCGCTCGGAAAGCGAGTTCGGGACGCTGATCAAACGCAGCGTCAACGCGCTCCGCACCGAAGCGCGACAGGCGCACAGCGAATTGAACGTGCAGACCGACGCCCTGCGCGCCGACGTCAACACCGCCTTCGACACCGCCGCCAACATGGGAACGATGCTGCGCCAGGACATCGACGACGCCGCGCAGACGGTGCGCGCCGAAACGCAGGCGGCGCTCGGCGCGTTCGGTCACGACGTCGAGGCCAAGCTGCAAGCCGTGCACGCCGAGGCGCGGAAGGCGCTCGATGCGGTGAATGCGCTCGACGCATCCCTGAAGGCGGCGATCCACGCGGACGCCACAGCCCAGGCGGAACTCGCATCGCAGGCAAAGGAAGCCGACGCGGCCCTCAAGGCAGAGCTGCTGACGGCCGTCTCGGAAAGCACGGAAGAAGCCAAGAAACTATTCCGGCACCAGCGCTCGGCGTCAGCTCTGCTCGACGAACGCCTCACGGCCGGCGAACGCCAGATCGGCGCGGTCGCCGAAGCACAGAGTGCGGCTGAGCAAAAGATAGGCAAATTGTCCGAGCGCTCCGTCTCCACGCATCTAGCGGCGGCGTTGCGTTCGATGCGGCCATTTTGGACCGGGATCAGCGCCGTCAAGGCGCTTCAGAACCAAGCTGAGTTCGAGCACGGCCATGAATTGATGATGGCTGTTCTGGCTGACGAGGAGCGTCAGCGTCCCGGCGCCGTTGTCGGCAAGTGTTTGATCGAAGTTGGAACGACTCGGGAAGCCGCGCCGGCCCAAAGTTCGACGCAGAAGCTTGCTTTGTTCACCGCCATGATGGGCATGCGATTCATAACCGTCGATATGGATCCCGAAAACACGAAGGCGGCGAATACCATTATGAGGCAACTGAACCCGGCCGCCCAAGCCCTCACCGGCCGAGGCGAGGATTACTTGCCGCGCCATCCCGGCCCGCTGGAGTTCGTCTACCTGGACGCGTTCGATTTCGACCACGGCATGCACAGCGAGGCCCGGAAGGATAAGTACCGGAAATTCCTGGGAACGGACATCACCGATCCGGCCTGCTGGAAGATGCATGAGGCGTGCGCGGAGACGATCGTTGCACGCATGGAGCCGGGCGGGATCGTTGTCCTTGACGACACCTGGAAGGACGAAAATTCCCGTTTCGCGGGGAAGGGCAAGCTGGCCGTTCCGCTCCTTCTGGATCACGGCTTCCAGATCATCGCACGCACCCGCCAGACGTTTGCGTTAAAGCGCGTTTCGCCAACCTCCTGACCCGGGCCGCGGATCAGGAGAGTCCGTTCCGGAGAGATCGGACCGCAAAGTCGTCGACCACACGGTTGAATGCATGGTGCTCCTCGGAGAGTTCGGTGATCGGGAGAGAAAGGCGCGTGCATCTGCGGCACGGCTCTTCCAGCGTTTTGAAAGCCAGAAGACGCCGTCTCCACTCGACGAGCGGCCCATTCGCATAGATCTCGAATATCGATTGACTTTCGCTGACGTCGCCGACGGCGTATGGCCCATGCTCCGGCCTGTCGCTGACGATGTTGCAGCAGGGAACTGCGACTCCGTTCCAGCCAATCAGAAGCTCCTCGAAGGGCGAGGGGCACGGATACAGACGCTCGGGTGGCGATTGCTGGTCGAAATCGACAAGCCCGCCGCGGTCGTAGCCGGCGATGTTGAAATCCTTCGCCTGGATGGTGACGGACATTTGCTTCTCGCCATCGACGAAAGTTGATTGGGCTCTGCACTCGTCCGGCGCAATCCAGCGCGCCAAATCGCGTGAGAGCCCGCAGGCCTCGGCCATGTCTCCGACGCGAGCGAGCACATAGTCGCGCTCGAACCGGCCATGATCCGGGCCATAGATCGAGACATGAAGGTGCGACAGGCCGGCGTCGGCCAGTCTTTTCAGCGTGTCGGGCCGAATATAGTCGCCGTTGCTGTTGAAACCGAGCCTCGCCACCGGCAGCCGCCGCCGCGCATACGCAATCTGCCGGTATATGTCGGGACTCGCCAGAGGCTCATTGTACAGATGAAAGAGAATCGAGCCGCCGTAGTCGATCTCCGCAAGGCTGTCGACAATGGAAAGGTAGGCAGCTTCGGGCATCAGCTTCCTTGCGCCGAGCCGGTCTCCGTCCGCATTGGGACAGAAGATGCAGCGGCGATTGCAATAGGAGGACGTTTCGATCACGACGCGCTTGACCGATCGCTTGAAGACGGCGCGCTGGAGCGCCGGATCGGCGATCGGGCGAAGCTGATCCGATCCGACGCTGAGTGTGAAAAGACCGGCCGACAGGTCGAGAATCTCGCCGTCGCCTTTCTCGCGCGGTTGACGCGACTTCGCCCAGATCTTGCTCATTCGAAGCCGGCCTCCAGCACATCGACGGCGCATGATGCTAACATGCCCGCGATCCGCGAGCCATGCCCGCGCGCTTGGCCGCGCGATCTCAGCGCCGCTCTTTCAGCCGCGCCAGCGTATAGGTGAGGCCGTAGGCGAAGTATTCGTAATCGAAGCCGGTGGCGGCGATGAATTCCATGAACGCCTTATGCTCATGGTGCTCCCAGCCGAAATAGCCGATAAGTTCGTCAAAACAGATCCAAGAGCCCGGCCGCAGCTTGTCTCCCAGCGTATCGAAGATCGTCTTGGTCGAAGAATAGATGTCGCAATCGACGCGCAGCAACGCGATCGTCTCGCCTTCGTGTTCGCGCGCCCAGATCGGCAGAGTCGCATCGAACCATCCCGGCACCAGTGTCACGTTTCCTGGAACATCCGGCAGCTTGCCTTTGACATCGCCGAAGGAGCCCTTGAGCGCGTGGGACCAATCTTCGGGCAGGCCCTCGAAGCTGTCGAAACCATAGATGCGGCGTCCCGGGAAGCTGCGCGCCAGCGCGCGCGTTGACGCCCCTTTGTAGACGCCGAGGTCGAGGATATGGCCCTCGGGAACCTCCTCCTTCCGTTCCTCGATCATGCGGAACTGATCCAGCATATGAATGGCGTTTGGCATCTCCTTCTCGATGAAGGCATAGGTGCTTCGCGCGGCGGCGCGGGCGCGCTCGTCAAGCAACGCGACGAACCGGTGGTTCAGCATGAGATAGTTGCGAAGCGCCTGATGCACTTCAGGGCTGCTAAGCTGATCGATCACGTTGCGAATGTCGTGCCGAAGGTGGACTTCAGAGAGAGCCTCACGCACGGCCGTGCGCACGACTTCCTGCAGATGTTCATCGGTCGCCATAATCTGGCCCCCTTCAGGCACTCATTTTGGCCCCGCCCTGTCCGGCATGCAACCAAATATCAGGCGAAGCAACCGCCCCTCGCCCGCCATCAAGCGCCGTACAGCAATTCCACCAGATAGCTCTCCAGCGTGATGGTTTCGCCGGAATCGGCGAGCCCTCCGGTGAAGGTCAGGTTCTGCGCGGCCGAGGTGTCAACCGAAAGCGCCGAGGCTACCGATCCCAGGGCGAATGACCCCGTCACCCCGGTCTGGAACGTGACCTGGCTTGCCTGCGAATTGCGGTTCTGCAGCAGGCGCTGCAACGCCAACGCGCCGTTGGTGGTGACGCTCACCGCGGACACGATCGCGCCGCCGAGATAGCAGCGCGGCCGCTTGGTGTTGGCGCTGTTGGTCCAGCTCCACAGCGCGGTGATGCGCAGCGCCCCGTTCGGCCCCATCGCGCCGGCGGGCACGGCGACGGTCGCCAGCGTCGTGTCGATTGTATCGCCGGTGTGCGCGACGGCGGCGCCGGAGGCCGCCAGCACGCGCCAGCCTTGCGTTGCATGCGCAAGCGGCGCCCATGCGGCGCCGTTGAAGTAAAGCGCTTGGCCAATGTCGGTGACGAAAGCCAGCCAGCCGCCGCGCGGCGCGATCTCCTCCCACGCGCCGTCACGGTAATAGGCGAGCGCATGATTGCCCATGCCGCCCCAATGCGTCCCGGTTTTGCCAGGGGGCAAGATGTAAACCGCGCCGTCGCTGGGCGAAGCCGGCTCAGCCGCCGTCGCCGCGCTCGCCACGGCAAGCTGCACCAGCGCGTCGAGCCGCTGAATGCTCTCGTTGACGGTGACGTGTTTCTGCGCCTGGCCCTGCGCCAAGTACGGCAAATTGAGGTTTGGCGATAGGTCCGACACTTCGAGCGCTCCTTCAGGCGAAGCGTTCAGTGTAAAGCTCCGCGGGTGAGGTCGGATTGATTGCCTGGGCGCCCTTGGAGTTGCTGGGATTTTGCGCGCCGAACTGTGGGATAGAGCGGGCGCCTATCCTCCTACCGGGCTCAGCGCGCTTGGCGACAGAAGACGTCAGCGTTCAGCCGGGGCTGCTTCAAAAGTGGAGCATTCATGTGGTGTGCTTCCTAAATGTCCAAGACCCGTTTCATCCGCGCTTATGACGTCAGGAGCAAGCAGTGTCGCGCCGCCCGTCGACGCTCGCCAGCCCGACGCATCGACACATCAACCGTAACCACCCGACGTGACTTCGCCCAAACGCGCTGACCGCTCCCAGGCGAGCGCGTCGGCGACGATGCGGTCGAGATCGTCATACTGCGGCGTCCAGCCCAGCACCGCGCGCGCGCGGCTGGCGTTGGCGACGATGGTGGCGGGATCGCCGGGCCGCCGGGGCGCTTCGGTGACGCGGAACTCAACCCCCGACACCCGCCGCACCGCGTCGATCACTTGGCGAACCGAGAAGCCTCGGCCGTAGCCGCAATTGAGCGTCACGCTTTCGCCGCCCGCCCGCAAATGCCGGAGCGTCAGCAGATGCGCCGCAATCAGATCGGACACATGGATGAAATCGCGCACGCAGGTGCCGTCGGGGGTTGGATAATCCGTGCCGAAAATCGAGAGCTGATCGCGCTTTCCCAGCGCCGCTTCGACCGCCACCTTGATGAGATGGGTGGCGCCTTTCGTAGCCTGGCCCGTTCGCCCCTGCGGATCGGCCCCGGCCACATTGAAATAGCGCAGAACGCCGTACTTGAGGCCGTGCGCGTGCGCGGCGTCGCGCAGCATGATCTCCGTCATCAGTTTCGAGCTGCCGTAGGGCGATTCCGGGCGCAGCGGGGCGTCTTCGTCCACGGCGCCGGCCTCGGGCGTTCCATAGACCGCCGCCGTGGACGAGAACACGAAATGCCGAACGCCCGCCTCCACCGCCGCTTCGATGAGCGTGCGGGATTTCGACGTGTTGTTTTCATAATACTCAAGCGGCGCCGCCACCGATTCCGGCACGACGATCGACCCCGCGAAATGGATGATGGAATCCACCTTGTGCTCGGCGATGGTGTTTCGCAGCACCGCCGGATCGCCGATATCGGCGCGGATGAGGGGCGCTGCGCGCGGCGGCGCCGCCGCAAACCCCGTCGATAGCCGATCAACGGTGACGAACGGCTCGCCCGCGTCATGCAGCGCCCAAGCCATGTGGCTGCCGATATAGCCGGCGCCGCCGGTAATGAGGGTGGACATGGCAAACCTATCCTAAAAAGCGCGGGGTCGACGGAGGTCGGCGAAGGCGCAGGCGTTTCATCGCCCCTCATCCTCGGTCAGATCCAGCTTGATCGCGAGCGCCGCGATGCGCCGCTCCGCTAGTGACAAGCGATGCTCCGCGCTCGCTAACGCCGCGCGCAGATATTCGGTTTCTCGTTGAACCGCGCCGCCGCTCTGACGCAACGCCGCGAGATCGCGGGCGAGCGCGCGCTGCGCCGCGATCGCCCGCACCAGTCCGATCGCGGCGGCGCCGAGCGCCAAAACCGACACCGCGCCCACCATCGCGATCGCTGCGCCGTGCGCCGGCGCCAACGCCCATGCCGTCAACGCCGCCGCCAGCAGCGTGCAAAGAAGAGCCGTCGCCAGCCAGCGGCGGCGCGCGATCGAAGCGATCATGCGCCGATCTCCGCAAAACGGCGTTCAAGCCGCGCGAAGCTGCGATGCGGAAACACATCGACGCGCGACGTTTCACCCGCGTTCCACACCGCAACACCCCTGCCTAACAGCCGCGCCCCAGCCGCGCGCCAACAATCCAAATGCAAATCCGGCACTGGGTTTGGCACGTTATAGCGGTCGCCCGCGCGCTGATAGTCTTCAAAATAATAGTTTGGATTTTGCGCCGGCGCCTCCACGAGCTCCAGCACCGTGCCTTCACGCAATTGCGCGCCTGGGATCGTCTCCACGTAAGAGCAATCCACGCCGAGCAGAATCATTTCCGTATAGCCCAGCAGCGCGCCGAACAACGCCGCGTGACTGCCGGTGGTGATCGGGTGGCAATCCATCACCCCGCCCGCGCCATATAAGGCGTCGAAATTCAGCACGCGCGCGGATTGCTGCAGAGCGGACGGAAAGGTGGAGATCAGATTGTCGCGCAGCAGAAACGCATCGATCCCTAGCGTCCCCGCATGCTCGATCATGCCGGCGATCTCAGCACGGTGCGAGAGGCCGACAACATCATCGAGG
The DNA here is from genome assembly GCA_964446305.1 of uncultured Terricaulis sp. Lineage (GTDB taxonomy): Bacteria > Pseudomonadota > Alphaproteobacteria > Caulobacterales > Aquidulcibacteraceae > Vitreimonas. The sequence goes on from CAYUOC010000024.1 coordinate 32,694, forward strand.
CACGCATAATAGCGCGGATGCCAGCCGATCTTGCGCCAATGCCGGTAGGCGGCGTTCATGCCGATCGCGTCGCGCCCGCGCAATTGACCGAAATCGAATCCGGCGAGCGATGGCCCGTTGCCCAACACGATCAGCGGCTGCGCGGCGCCGCCGCGATCCAATCGCCGCGCCGCCGCCGCGCACACACGCGCACGCACTTCGCCCGCACCCGGCGCATCCGCAACATCGGCCTCCACCGCACGCGCAATCCAAGCCGCACTCGCACGTCCGCAATGGCGGCGCGTCGCTCGCGCCGCCTCCATCGCACGCACGCCCAGCAAAAGCTGTGAGAACGCCGCCCGATGCACCCGCTTGCGCGCCACGTCCGCGTCGAGCGCCGCAAAGCGCGCGCCGGCGGCGGCCGCGCGCAGCCAAAAATCAACATCGAACGCCGACTGATAGCGCGTATCGAGCGGCCCGATCCGTTCCAACAGCGTACGGCGAAAAAACGCCGCGGGCCGCACGAAGGCCTCGCCCTGTTGAAGCGCCTCCAATATGCGCGACGCATCAGGCTCATACGGCGGCGCGCCTGCCCCGTTCGCATCCACCCACGCGCCGCGCGCATAAAGGATGTCCGCCTCAGGATGCGCCGCGAACGCCGCATAGACTTGCGCCAGCGCGTCATCGGACGCGTAGACATCGTCGCTATCCAGCCAGCCGATAATCTCCCCGCGCGCGGCGGTCATCCCCTTGTTCAGCGCCGCCGCCGCGCCGTCATCCTTCTCATGGAACGCGCGCACATGCGGCGCGTGCGCTGCAAATGCGGAAAGCGTCGCGCGCGACCCATCGAGCGAGCCGGGATCGAACACCAGATGCTCGTACGAAATGCCGCGCTGGGCCGCCACGCTGGCCAATGCGCCAGGCAGATAAGCGCCTTGATTGAGGCTGGCCGTGATGATTGAAAGCTGCGGAGACATCGCGGCCGCAACCTACGGGGCCGGCCGCATCGTGTGGAAGTGCTTGGAGCGCGCGGCCAAGGCGATCGCAGCCCGCGTGGAATGCG
>CAYUOC010000025.1:0-21061 GCA_964446305.1 uncultured Terricaulis sp.
AGCAGCGTCGAGCCATTCGCCATCTTTACCGCGGTGCGCATGTCGGCTTGCGAGAAGTTGTCGAGCAATATCGCGCTCGGCCCGTATGGCAGCGCCTCGCGCAGCTGCTCCAGCGTATCGACCTCAATCTCGATGCACATCAAATGCGGCGCCGCATCGCGTGCGCGTTCGAGTGCAATGCCAACGCCGCCAGCCGCCGCGATGTGATTGTCCTTAATCAACATCGCATCATCCAAGCCATAGCGATGCGCGCCGCCGCCGCCCAAACGCACCGCGCGCTTCTCCAAGGCGCGCATGCCCGGCGTCGTCTTCCGCGTCGACGCCACGATCGTGTTCGAGCCTTCAACCGCATCCACATAAACGCTGGTCAGCGTCGCGATCCCACTCAGGCGCCCGATGAAGTTCAGCATCGTCCGCTCAGCCATCAGCATCGAGCGCGCCGAACCTTCGATCTCCATGATCGTGTCGCCGGTTTTCACGCGTGCGCCATCCGGCGCGCGGATGGTGAACACCAAGTCCGGATCGATCATCGCGCCAGCGAGGATCGCGGCATCGAGGCCCGCGACGACGCCGGCTTCGCGCGCGCGCAACGCCCAGCGGCCTTGCGTCTCCGGATCGATCAGCGCGTCGGTCGTGACATCGCCGGCGACGCCAAGATCCTCGGCGAGCGCGAGTTTGACGATCGGCTCGAGCACGACGTCAGGCAGCGGCGGCAGCATCGGGCGCACCCGCGATGAACGTGCGTTGCGGTGTCGCGACATCGGGATAATCGCTCCTGAAGTGCGCGCCGCGGCTCTCGGTTCGAGCGAGCGCGGCGCTGAGTATGAGTTCGCTTGCGACAAGCGCATTGGCTTGGCCATGGCTTTCGCCGAGCGCGTGAACGTGGGCGAGGGCGCGTTTGAGTCCGGCGCCGTCTCTGACGACGTTCGCGTCCGCTTCCATAAGCCGGCGAAGCTCAGCGCGAGGTCCGTCAGCGAGTGTTGGCGGCGCGGTGGTTGGTTCCGGGGCGAGGGAAAGCTGTGCAGCGTCATCGCGCAGTCTGGCCGCGATTCGGTGCGCGAAGACCACCGCTTCAAGCAACGAGTTCGACGCCAGCCGGTTCGCGCCATGTGCGCCGGTCGAAGCACATTCGCCCACCGCCCAAAGCCCATCGACGCTGGTTCTGCCCCAGATATCAGTGGCGACGCCGCCCATGTGATAATGCGCCGCCGGTGCGATCGGGATCGGCGTCTCGCGCGGATCGAGGCCTGCGCTCATGCATGCCGCGAAAACTGTGGGGAAGTGCGCCGGGAACCTTGCGCCGACCGCCTCACGCGCATCGAGAAACGCCCCACGCCCAGCTTGGCGCTCCAAATGGATCGCCCGCGCCACCACATCGCGCGGCGCCAGGTCGTCGACAAACGCTTCGCCTTTGCCGTTGACCACATGCGCGCCCTCACCACGCAACGCTTCCGTCGCCAGCGGCGCGGGATCGCGGCCAATGTCGATCGCGGTTGGATGGAACTGCACGAATTCGGGATCGGCGATCAGCGCACCAACGCGCGCCGCCATCGCAAACCCTTGGCCCTGTGCTTCCGTCGGATTGGTCGTGACTGCAAAGAGCCCGCCAACGCCGCCCGTCGCCAGCACGACTTCGCCGCCAACGAAAACCTCATCGCCATCACACAACACGCCGCACACGCGCCCATTCGCATCGCGCACCAACGCCCGCGCACGCTTGCGCTCAACGATTTCGATATGCGGCGCCGCCCGCGCCGCCGCGATCAGCGCGTCCATGATCGCTTTGCCGGCGAGGTCGCCCGAAACGCGAACCACGCGCGGCCGCGAGTGCGCTGCTTCCAGGCTTTGCGCCAACGCCCCATCGGAGGTGCGATCGAACGGAACGCCGAGTTGAATTAAGTCCAACACGCGCGCCGGCCCCTCGCGCGCAATCAGCGAAGCCACCGCCGGATCAACCAATCCCGCGCCGGCCGCGATCGTATCTTCCGCGTGCAGCTTGGGATCATCACCCGGCGCCAGCGCAGCGGCGAGCCCGCCTTGCGCCCAAGCAGAGGAGGAGCCTTGGCCCAGCGGCGCTTGGCTCAACACCACGCACCGCCGCGGCGCGAGCTTCAGCGCGAGAAACAATCCCGCCAGCCCCGCGCCAACGATGAGAACTTCGCCGCGCGCGCTCATGAGCGCACGCCCGAAGCTAGCGCATGCGCGAGAACGTCACTTGGCTTGAATTGTTGGAGTTGAGCACGCCAACAAGTTGATCGGCTTCGCCCGTTTGCAGCACGAAATTGTCCGCCGTGTAGCCTTCGAGCGGCTCGGCCATTTGACAGGTGATCGTGAACTGCCCGTCGTCGTTCACGCCAGTGCAATTCTGCCGCGCCGTCAGAAACGCGCCTTGCCCCGTGTCGCGGTTCACCAAGCGCTCGTTCGCAAGCAATCGGATCGCGTAGCGGTTCGGCGCTTCGCGGGTGATCACCGCCGCGCCGCTCATGATCGCGCCGACTTGCTCGGTGCCATACGATTGCGTTTGAAACGCCCAGGTTCCCTCGAACGCGTCGCCCGTCTGCGCGTGCGCCGTAGACGCCGCCGCCAAAGCCATCGCCGCGATCAAAAATCCACGCATAGTTCGCCTCTCTTTCGCGAGGCGTGGTGGGCGGCGAAAGCGGCGGCAATTTGGCGCTTAGACGAGTTCTACCGCGACAGGCGGACGCCCCGTCGCAAAAGCCCGCGGCTTTTCCTTCGGTAGGTCGAGCATGCGTTGGATCGCGAGCTTCGCGCGCACGCGGACGTCCTCGGGGATCGTCACTTCGTGCCGCATCTCCGCCAGCGCATCATAGATGCCTTCCAGCGTGATGCGCTTCATGTGCGGGCAGAGATTGCATGGGCGGACGAAATCGACGTTCGGCGCCGCTTGCGCGACGTTATCGCTCATCGAGCATTCGGTCAGCAGCACGACTTTGCGCGGCTGCTTCTCGACAACGTAATCCTGCAGCGCCGCGGTGGAGCCGGCGAAATCCGACGCCGCCATCACGTCCGGCGGGCATTCCGGGTGCGCCAGCACGACAATGCCCGGGTGCGCTTTACGCAGATCGGCGATGTCTTCCGCCGTGAAGCGCTCGTGCACTTCGCAGCGGCCGTGCCATGCAATGATCTTGATGCCCGTCTGCGCCGCGACGTTCTTCGCCAGATACTCGTCCGGCAGCAGGATGACGCGATCCGTATCCCACTCGCGCGCCGCCCATTCGACGACAGCGGCAGCATTCGACGACGTGCAGCAAATATCGCTCTCGGCCTTCACGTCGGCCGACGTGTTCACATACGTCACCACCGGCACGCCTGGATAACGCTGCTTGATCAAGCGCACGTCAGCGCCCGTAATCGAGGCCGCGAGCGAGCAGCCTGCGCGCATGTCCGGGATCAGCACCGTTTTCTCCGGCGCTAAGATCTTCGACGTCTCGGCCATGAAGTGCACGCCGGCCTGCACGATGACGGCCGCATCCGTCTCCGCCGCTTCGCGCGCGAGCTGGAGCGAGTCACCGCGGAAATCGCCGACGCAGTGGAAGATCTCCGACGTCATATAATTGTGCGCGAGGATCACGGCATTCTTCGCGCGCTTCATCTTGTTGATGGCGCTGATCAGCGGCGCGTACGCCGGCCACTCGACAGCGGGGATGACGTGCTTCACGCGCTCGTAGAGCGGGGCGGTCTCGACCGCGACGTCCGGCGTGTAAGCCAGACCCCGGCGCTGGGCGGCGTCGAGCGCGCCCCAAGTGCCATGGACCGCACGCGGGTCGCAGCTGCCTTCGCTACCGGTAAGCGGCGCATCGATAATCCGGGCCATATTTGGCCTCCTCGCGCCCGAATGGCGCTTATGCTCAGTTGGAGCATATATAGGGTGTAAAACATGGCCGAGAAGTCCCGGCCCCACCCTTATGCTACAAATGAGCATAACCTATAGGCGGACCATACTCCCAGGGATTCCCCCATGCAAGCGAAAGGCGACTTCTCTGCCTCTCGCGCGTTAGAACCCGGTCAACCCGGGAGGAGTCGCCATGCGCCGTGTCTTGTTGCTGTTGGCCGCCGCGAGCGTCGTCACCGCCTGCGCCAGCACGGGTGAGCGGCGGGGGCCTGGGCCGGATACGACGACCGAGCCTGCGATCGAGTTCGCTCTCCAGCCAGCCCGCTTCGAGGACATCCCGGACTGGACGAGCGTCGATCTCGCTCCCGCTTTGCTCGCCTTCCGCCGCGCTTGCGAGGGTAGGCGCCAACGCGATCCCAGCGCGGCGTTGCCGGGTGGCGGCCGCTACGGAGGCACGGTCGCGGAATGGGCGCCCGCGTGCGTGGCCGCACAGAGCGTCGCGCCCGGCGGCGAGCGCGCCTTCTTCGAAGCGAACTTCATTCCGAACGTCGTGCGCGGCTCCGGCGAAGCGCGGATCACCGCCTACTACGAGCCGATCATTGAGGCGCGCCGCGCGCCCGACTCTATTTACTCGGCGCCGCTCGTGCGCCGGCCTGGCGACATGGTCTCAGTCGACATCGCGGCGTTTGCGGAAGCCCATGACAACGAAGCGCTGCGCGGCGCGCCGCGTGCGTTGACGGGCCAACTCAACGGCACAACGGTTCGTCCATATCCCAAGCGCGAAAATCTCAATCCATCGCCGGATCAAGTGTTCGCCTGGGCCCATCCCGTTGATGTCTACAATCTGCAAATCCAAGGTTCAGGCCGCATCGCGTTTCCCGATGGCACGCAGGCGCGCGCGGCGTTCGCTGCGCAGAACGGATATCGCTGGCGCTCCGCGCTCGGTGCGCTTCGTGATTCCGGCCAGCTGCAAGGCGGCGCGACGTGGGCGAACTTCCGCACCTGGAGCGATCGCAACGGCGCGCCCGCCACCCAACAAGCGCTCAATGCCGACCCATCCTACGTTTTCTTTCAAGAAGAGCGCATCGACGATCCCGCAGCCGGCCCGCGTGGCGCCGCCAATGTGCCTTTGACGCCAATGGGCTCAATCGCGGTTGATCCTGCGTTTCATCCGTATGGGGCAGTCGTGTTCGTCGACGCCGAATACGATGGCCAGCCTTTCCGCCGCCTGCTCGTCGCGCAGGACACTGGCGGCGCCATTCGCCGTGGGCCGTTGCGCGGCGACGTGTTCTTTGGCTCCGGCGCGGAAGCGGGCCGTGGCGCCGAGCGCATGAATGCGCAGTCGCCGCGCTGGTGGACGTTGACGCCGCGCGGCGCGCCGATCTCGTAATGCGCGCACGCTGGAAATACGTTTGCTACACTGATGCCGCCGGACATGAAGTTCTGGAAACCTTTGATCCTGAGATCATCCACTCAGCCTACGTGGAGAGCGCCCGCATCCCGCGCGATCGCTTGATTTCAGCGGGTTTTGCGACGTCCCATGGTGAGTGCTACGGCCACTCGACATCGCTCGGCATCTCAAGCCGTCCGCACGAGGACACCGCGCTGCTGCGTGAGCGCATCGGTTAGCTGCGCTTCGCATTTCTTTAGCTATGCTCGTTCAGCTAGCATTCAGGCGCGCCTGCAAGGGTAGACCTTTGGGGCGGCATGCGGCGGACTTGGGCGGGAAACCATGCGACGTATCGCTTTATCATTGGCGGCGGTTTGCGCGCTTGCGGGTTGCGCCGCGACGAACACGCCTTACGCGCGGGCGCCAATGACGACTGTTATCTCGCCACCGGCCGATTACGGCCCGAACATCTACACCAACGCCGCGCGCGCGCCCCTGCATAGTGAGCTGTTCGCTTGCAATAGCTACGGATCGAACCTCGGCCTCATTGGTCAACGCGGCGAAGCCACGAACTACACGCCTTACATCGACACGCCCGCCGGCGCGCTGTTGCGCAATCCAACCGAAGTCGCGTGCCTCTCATCAGGTTTCGGCTATCGCGGCGGCGCCAGCGGGCGCCAGCATAACGGCCTCGATCTCGCCAACCGCGAGGGTGGTTTCATTTATGCAGCCGGAGAAGGCCGCATTGTCACCGCTGACTATCGCGGCGGTTACGGCAACTACATCGAGATCGATCACGGCTACGGCGTACGCACGCGGTACGCGCACATGGCTGAACTCGATCCGAACCTGCGCCCGGGCATGCGTATCGCCGCTGGCACGCCAATGGGCCGTATGGGCATGACCGGCAACGCCACTGGCGTGCACTTGCACTATGAAGTGATGATCGATGGCTTGCTCGTCGATCCGCTGAACTACGGCGCACCGCAGCCCTATGTGACGACGCCGGTCACCAGCACCTATCAGCAACCCATCCCGATCGCACCGCCCGAGGCGGTGATCGAGCCGGCGCCGGCGCCGGCGCCGGCGCCGGCGCCAGCGGAGGAGAGCTATCCCGAGCCCGTGCGGCTCCAGAATCCGTATTGAGCGATTAGGGCGCGCGCGTCGTCTGTCCGTAAACGACACGCCATTCGCCATCGCGTAGCACCCAGACATCGACGTAGCGAATAGTGACGTTGACCGGCGCGCCGTCTTGCGTCCATGAAAGCGTGACCGTGCCGCCAAGCGCTGCGCCGTCGCGCCAGATGTGCTCGACTGGCTCGATCACCGTAACGGGCGCCGGATCGAATCCATCCGCCGTCCAGAACGCAATCAGTTCGGCTTTGCTCGATCGCGCGCCATCGCTGCCGACAAGGACGTAATCGTCCGCGATTAGGTCTTCGAGCGCGGCGGCGTCGCCGGCGATCTGCGCGTCCTCATAGTGCGCGGCGGCCACATCCAGCGCGGCGCGCGTATCCGCAGGCGCCTGGGCGCTGCACGCCAGCACGAAGAGAGCGGGGAGCAGCGCCAGAACGATCCGCATGTTCACTCCATCATTCAGCGCGCCGTGGCGATTTCCGCGTCCGTCAGCGGCACGCTCGAAATGTCCATCTTCGCCGATCCTTCAACCAGCTCGCGCGAGTGAGAGACATAGAGAATCGTGCGGTTCTGGAGGTCAACAATGCGGCGAATGGCCGTGTTCTTGAAGAACAGGCTTGTGCGCTGATTGAAAATCTCCTCGCCCGAACGCGACATCTCAATGTTCGCGAGATTGATCGCGCCAATACGCTGGCACGAGACGGCTGAGTTCGACGGGTTCTCGAACCAATTGCCCTGCCGGATACGGTCCAGCATAGAGCGGTCAAAATACGCGACATGGCAGACGACGCCTGGGATACCCGGATCGGGCAGCGCCTCGACCATGATCTCGTTGCCAAGCAGATCGTTCGAGAACTCGCCGACCTGATTGTCGCGATCGCCGCACGCCGCTAGCGCGCAGGCCATCGCCGCGGCCAGCGCCGCCTTAAGCTTCACCGTCAATGGAACCTCCTGATGCAGCCGAGAAGGACGCGCGTGGCGCCGAATTGTTCCCGCTCACTCCCCGCGCGGCGCCGGGACGTGAACGCCGCCAACGGGCCGTTCGCTCAGCGTCTCACGCCGTGCGCGGAAAAGCTCGGCGGGGCGCCCGCCCGCGCTTGTGTCGAATTGGCCGGTGCCTTCCACCAGGCCCGTGCGATCGAGCAGGCGGCGGAAGTTTTGTTTGTGCAATTCGAGCCCAGCGATCGCCTCAACCACCCGCTGCAGATGCAGCAGCGTGAATTGCTCCGGCGCCAGCTCGAACACGACCGGGCGATATTTGATCTTTGCGCGCAGCCGCCCGATGGCGGTCGCCAGAATGCGCCGGTGGTCGGACGCCATCGGCTCACCGAGCCCTGGCTCGCTCTGCATCGCCGGCGTCGGCTTGCCATCGAAGCGCGCCCGATCGCGCGCCGCTTCCGGCGCAAGCCCGGCTTCGTAGAGCAATTCATAGCGCTCCAGCGCGCGCTCTTCGTTCCACACCGCGCCGTCGAGCGCGAATGCCAGCCGCACCCGCGCGCGGCGCTGATTAACAGTCTCCGCGTTCTTGTCCGACTGAACCCATTTGCGCAGTTTCGGTGCGATGATTTCATCGATCACGCTGGGCCGGCCGCCGCGCCAATTTTCCCACGGAAAGAAATCGTACCAGGAACGCCACCGCGCCGTGGCGCGCTCGAGCACCGCGCGCGATGGCGTCAGCGCCAGATACGAAATCGAGATCACGCGCTCCGGTCCCGCGCTCGCCGCCATCGGCATTTCGCGTCCGCGGTCACCGAACGTGTAAAGCTGCTCGACGTAGCCGATATCGAAACCAGTCTGCTCCTGAACCCAGCCGCGCAGTGAAAGTTCGAGGGTTCTGTCACCCGCAGGATCGAAGGCGCCGAAGGGCAGACCCACAACGTCACCGCCATCGCGCGTCACCACGACATAGGGCCCGTCCTCCGCCACCGCGACGATGACGGCCGAGAGACCGATGGTGACCCGTGCTTCGCTCATACGAACCGGCTGGGAATCGAGAAAGCGCGCGCCTCGCCGATATCGAGCCAGCTGCCGCCGCGCCCGATCGTTTCGATTGCTCGCGACATCCGCCCGCCGCGGCCAAGCTCGGCGTCAGCCAGCGCCACGAACCGCCGGTTCGGCGACGCTGACGGCGAGGCCTGGCGAAGCGCCAATGCGATCGCCTCCTCGTCCGCGCCGGGATTGTGCGCGCACGCGGTGATGAAAGCCGTCGCCGTCGATCGCGAGATCCCGGCATAGCAGTGAATGAGGATCGGGTGCGTCCGGTCCCAGCCACCGACGAATTCGAGGATCCGCTTGGCGCGCGCGGCGCACAGCGGATCCATACCGTCTTCGTCATCTTCGATGTCGTGCACCTCGATACACAGGTGACGCTGACCGACGTCCTGGATCACCGGAAACGGCGTGTGCGGATCAAGCAAGCTGATGACGTGCGACACCTTCTGGCGGCGCGCCAGCTCCGGCGCGATCGAAAGGGGACAAACATGGATGGTCATGTCCCTGCAGTTTACGCCGGATCGAGCAGGGACCGGAAGCGCTTCAGGAACGCTTCCTGCACTTCACCCGTAGGTTTTGGCGTCAACTTAAGCTTGAGCCCGCGCGGCGGCGTGCCGAAAAAGCGCTTCGCCTCAGCTTCGGTAAAGCCCGCAAGCTGCGTCGCTTCGAAGTAGGCGCAAATGATATCCGCGCGCTTGATGACGCCCTTGACGACCGCCGGCGCATGCACCGGCAAGCCGAAGCGCACATGGATTGCCGCCTCCAGCTTTCCTTCAAACGCCTTGTAGTCGAGCCCCAGCGCCGCCTTGAACGGTGAGATCATGTCGCCGATCACATATTCGGGCGCATCGTGCAGCAACGCCATCATGCGCCGCTTCCGATCCCATTCCGGCGCCAGCTTGCGGCAAATCTCTTCGACGATGAGCGAGTGTTGCGCCACCGAGAACGCATGCGCGCCGATCGTCTGACCATTCCAGCGTGCGACGCGCGCCAGGCCGTGCGCGATGTCTTCAATCTCGACGTCGAGCGGCGAGGGGTCGAGCAGATCCAACCGCCGCCCCGACAGCATACGCTGCCACGCGCGCGGCTTCTCGGCGGGCTTTGGTGATTGCGCCATTGATTCTGACTCTAGGCCGCGCTGGCGAAATTCATAAGCGCGTTCGCCTCAAGCGACCGGTCCCGCCAGTACGGCGCGATAGCGCCGGCTTCCCAGCACCACTTGTCCCCCGCGAAGCGTGATCTCCATGTCGCCCGACGGGGTCGGCTTCAGCGCGTCGATCTTGCCGCGGTTCACCAAGCGTGAGCGGTGTACGCGGATGAATCCCCGCGCCACGAGCCGCGCTTCCCAGGATGCCAGCGTTCCGCGCACGAGGTGGGTCTTCGCGGTTGTATGAAACTCCACATAATTGCCGGCGGCCTCGACGTGGGTGATGTCGCCCGGCGCTAGGAACACGGCCGCGCCACCGTCTCGTACTTCGATCCGCTCGTCCGCCGAGGGCTGCGAGGCCAGCTTCCGGCGCTCGGCGACGTATTGGAATATCCAGTAGGTGGCCGCGATGGCGGCGTAGCTCAGCACGTCCTTCCGCCATTCGTAGAACGCCACCAACGCGACGCCGTCGTCAAAGAAGCCATAGTGGGCGCCGCCCACCCAGTAGATCGCCTCGCGCATCAGCCAGATCGCCGCGATGTGGATAGCCGCGAAGGGGACGGTCAGTCCGAAATGGATGAGCCCGGGGCGGATCAGGTTGTCCCGGCTCGGCGTCCAACGCCGCACTGCCATCCCGATCGCCGGCGCCATCGCCACAATGACGATCGCGCTGGTGACCTCCCAAACCCACGGCTCCCACCACTCGAACGGTAGTCCCGCCCGTTGCATCTCCAGGAAATCGGACGAGGCGTTCACCGCGACGATAACTAGCGAAACGAAGGCGACGAATATCCACGGCCGCCACTCGGCCCGGGGCCATCCGCTCGTCCCTTTATCGTCGCCGGTGGTCACCGGAAGCTCCCCGTTCGTCCCAGCGGGCCGCCGGGTGCGGCTTGAAACTAGCGGGACTAGGGCGGTCGCGAAAGAAGCTGGTGGCGAAGGAGAAGTTTCGCCCCATGACTGACCGCCGCTACGATCTCGACTGGCTCCGCATCATCGCGTTCGGCCTGCTCATTCTCTACCATTGCGGCATGTTTTACGTGACCTGGGACTGGCACGTGAAATCCCGGGCGGCGAGCGACGCCATCGAACCCCTGATGATGTTGACCAATCCCTGGCGGCTCACATTGCTCTTCCTGATCGCCGGCGCCGCCACCCGTTTCATGGCCGACAAAATGAGCGTGGCGAAGCTCACCGGCGCACGTATGGGCCGCCTCTGGCCGCCGCTTTTGCTGGCGGTGTTCGTGATCGTTCCGCCCCAGAGTTATTACGAGATCGTCGAAGCCTTACAGGCCATGCCGCCGGCGCTCGCCGCGCAATACCCGTTCGCGCTCGACAACTTTTACGTCAAGTACGTCACCGCCACCGGCAATTGGTGTGATGCCGATGGGTGCCTCACGACGCCGACCTACAATCACATGTGGTTCGTCGCGTACTTGATCCTCTACACGCTGGCGCTCATTCCCCTACTGCCGCTGCTCCGCCGCATCCCCAAAGCCGTGAGCGTCCTGATCGCTGGTCCGTTCCTCATATTCACACCGTGGCTCATCATGGCTGCGCTGCGCCTGACACTCTTCCCAATCTTCGGCGAAAGCCATGATTTCCGCGAAGACTGGTACCTGCACGCGCTCTACTTTGGCGTTTTTCTCTTCGGTTTCTCGGTCGCGAAATTCCAGCCCTTCTTCGATCGTTGCGTGCAGTTGCGCTGGGTCGCGCTCGTCATCGCGCTGATTTGTTGGGCTTCGCTCATTATCTACTTCAATGCACACCCCGATGGCGTTGATCCGCCGGAATGGCTGCGCGCGATCATGCGCAGCGTCCGCGAACTCGATGCATGGTGCGCGATCATTGCCTGCATTGGCTTCGCTCATCGCCATCTGAAGAACGCGGATGGCCCAGTGCGCCAATTGCTCACCCAGGCCATCTTCCCATTCTATCTGATCCACCAGACCATCATCGTCGTCGCCGGACACTATCTCGACGAGCTTCGTATGCCGCTCGCCATCGAGGCGCCTTTGCTCGTTGGAACGACCGCTTTGGGCTGCTGGCTTTTCTTCGATCTGGGGCGCCGGGTTCCATTCCTGCGCGTTTGGATCGGCTTGCCCTCGAAAAGCCCGGCAAAGGTGGCTACATTATCCTCACAAGTCGTTGGGGAGGCGCATTAGCCTCCGGCGGGGTGCGACTCCCGCCACCGTGGAGCGGTTATGTTCTTCTGGTTCCTTGTAGCTGTTGGCGCCGTCGTCGGCCTGACCCTCTTGGGGGCGTTCATGACGCGCCGCTCGGGCGGCTGGGATCACGATGATGGCGGGCCGATGGGTCCCTGGGTCGATCACTAGACCAAACTTGCCGCAAACACGTGGCGAAGCTCTTGTTTTGCTTGCTTAAGCGCAGCGCCTGCGCCTTACATGTGCGCGCACAATGGAGCGTCCACTCACTATCCGGCGCGCGGTCTCGCGTGACTCTGACGCCATCGCCAAACTCGCTGCGCAAGCCGCGAGCGAGGAGGGCGCTGCTTCAAGCCTGGAGGCGGACCGGATCAAGGCGCATGCCTTCGGTTCCAACGCTCTGTTCGAGGCCTGGGTGGCTCAAGAGCGCAACAGCGCGCTCGTCGCCCACGCCATCATCACCAAGAGCTACGATGTGCGCCGCGCCGCACCCAATGTCGTGCTGTGTGAGCTTTACGTCATTCCCGAACATCGCCGCGGCGGCCTCGCCCGCAAGCTGATGAGCGCCGTGGCGCGTCGCGCGCGCGAGCTCGGCGCACGCGAACTCGCGATCACAACCGGCGTCGAGAACGATGTGGCGCAGAAGTTTTTCAATGCCGTTGGCGCGAAGAAGCGCGAGGCGGCGGTGTTCATGATGTCGGCCGATGGCATCGAGTGGCTTGCCGCGGAAGGCAATTAGGGGGCGGCGCGTGGGAGCGCGCCGGAGCAGGACAGGGAGAGACCATGATCGCGAAACCATTGCTCAGGACAGCTGTGTCCTGGATCGCCATCGTCGCCTTCACGGCGGCATGCGCGACAGCGCCGGGCACAGGAGCCGCCGGCGGATCGAGCCCAAGCGCGGACTCCGCCGCAGCCTTCGTGCAATCAGCCGAGGAAGAGCTGCTGCGCCGTTCCGAATATGAAGGCCGCGTCGCCTGGGTCTATAACACCAACATCAACTTCGACACCGAGTGGCTGCTGCAGCGCGCTGACGCGGAAGGCACCGAAGCGCGCGTGCGTCTGGCCTCCGAGGCAGGCCGTTACGCCAACGTCGAACTGCCAGCCGATACCCGCCGCAAGGTCGATCTGTTGCGCCTGAGCCTCGTTCTTCCAGCGCCGCAGCGCGAAGGCGCTGCCGGCCAGCTTTCGGAAATCACCACGCGCCTCGCCTCGACCTATTCAACCGGCCGCATCGATTACCAGGGCCGCCAGGTCACGCTCGACGAACTCGAAACTCTGATGGGCACCGAGCGCAATCCGGAGCGCCTCGAGGAAATGTGGACCAAGTGGCATGCTGTCGCCGCGCCGATGCGTGATGACTATGCCCGCATGGTCGAAATCGCCAACGAAGGCGCGCGCGATCTTGGGTTCGACAATGTCGGCCAGATGTGGCTCTCGAACTACGACATGCCCGCCGACGACATGGAGCGCGAAGTCGAGCGCCTGTGGGGTCAGCTGCAGCCGTTCTACGAGCAGCTTCACTGCTACGTCCGCGCCCGCCTGAACGACCGTTACGGCGACGCGGTGGTTCCGGAAGATCAGCCGATCCGCGCAGATCTGCTCGGCAACATGTGGGCGCAGGATTGGTCTACGCTTATGCCGATAGCCCGCCCGCCCGGCGCGCGCGCGACGTACGACACAACGCAACTCCTCACCCGCGCCCGCTACACGCCGGTGCAAATGACGGAAACCGCCGAGCGTTTTTACACCTCTCTCGGCTTCCCGGAGTTGCCGGACACATTCTGGGAACGCTCGCTGCTCACGCGCCCGCGTGACCGTGATGTTGTTTGCCACGCTTCAGCCTGGGACATCGACAACGTCGACGATCTCCGCGTGAAGCAGTGCATCCAGATCAACGCCGAGCACTTCCAGACCATCCACCACGAACTCGGCCACAACTTCTATCAGCGCGCTTACAACCAACAGCCGTACCTCTACCGTAACGGCGCGCATGACGGCTTCCATGAGGCCATCGGCGATTTCGTCGCGCTGAACATCACGCCGGAATATCTGGTTGAGATCGGTCTTCTGCGCCGCAACCAAATTCCCTCAGCCTCGTCGGACGTCAGCCTGCTGATGGAGCGTGCGCTGGAGAAAATCTCATTCCTGCCGTTCGCGCTGACCATGGATCAGTGGCGCTGGCAGGTGTTCGACGGCCGCATCACGCCGGATCGCTACAACGCCGCCTGGTGGGAGCTGCGCGAGCGCTATCAGGGCATCCGTCCGCCGAACGCGCGCGATGAAACTATGTTCGATCCGGGCGCGAAGTATCACATCGCGGCGAACGTGCCGTACCTGCGCTACTTCCTCTCGTATGTGCTGCAGTTCCAGTTCTACGAGGCGGCGTGCCGTCAAGCCGGTTGGGAAGGCCCGCTGCATCGCTGCACGGTCTATGGCAACCGCGAAGTCGGCGAACGTTTTGCCCGCATGCTTGAAATGGGCGCCTCGCACCCATGGCCGGATGCGCTCGAGGCTTTCACCGGCACGCGTCAGATGGATGCGGGCGCCATGGCCCGCTACTTCCAGCCCTTGATGAGCTACATGCAGGAGCAAAACCGCGGCCGCACCTGCGGTTGGTGAGCTTCTTGTGACGAAACGGAGAGACGCCGCGCCGCCAAGCGCGGCGTCTTTTCTTTTGTGGAAGCCGCTGAACCAAACTTCACGTTCAAACGTTCAACGAACAGGCTGCTTGCGGTTTCGCGCGTTCGCTATCCGCCCTAGGGTCAGAAGCGCAGCCAGAAGGGGTGTCTCATGGGAACGTGGTCTCCAGGTTCGGGTCCGACAGCGGGTGACGATGTCTATACTGGCGACGGCGCGGTCGATGTTGTCGACGGCGGCGCCGGTGCGGACACGCTCTCCGGCTTCGGCGGCGCTGACACGCTCAACGGCGGCGACGGCAACGACACGCTCTACGGCTCATCCGCCGGCGCGACCAACGCGATCGTCGTATCGACATTCATCACCGGCCTCAACACGCCCGTCGCCGGTGCGTCCACACCGGGCGATCCTGGCTTTCTCTACTTCCTGGAGAAAGGCAGCGGCGTGATCTGGCGCGTTGACGCCACCACAGGCGCGCGCACAACGTTCCTCGACATTCCGCAGAACGAATTCTCTGCGGAGAATGAGCGCGGCGCTCTCGGTCTCGCTTTCCATCCAACCGACAATAGCCGCTTCTTCGTTTATCTCACCGACGCCGAAGGCGACATTCAGATCCGCGAATATTCGCGATCAGCCGATCCCGCCGTCGCCAACACGAGTTGGACGCTCATCACGGAGATCGATCGCGGCACCGCCAACAATCACGTTGGCGGCTGGCTCGGGTTCTCGCCTGAAGATGGCTACCTCTACTTTGCTCCAGGCGATGGCGGCGGTTCTGGCGATCCGAACAACAATGCCCAGAACCTCGATGTTCTGCACGGCAAGATCATCCGCATCGACGTCGATGGGCCCGACGCTTTCCCGGCCGATCCGCTCCGCAACTATGCCATCCCGGATGACAATCCCTTCGTCGGCATCGATGGCGCCGACGAGATTTGGGCGTACGGCCTGCGCAATCCGTGGCGCATGGCCTTCGATCCACGCAACGGCGATCTCTACATCGGCGATGTCGGCCAAGGCGCGCGAGAGGAGATCGACTATCTGTCGGCCGGCGAAGGTGGTGTAAACTTCGGCTGGCGCATCATGGAGGGCAATCTTCCATTCAATCCTGGCGGCCCCGGAACGCCGCAGCCGGGCGATCCGTCATTGCGGCTGCCGGTCTTCGATTATCCGCGCACAATCGGTACGACCGTTACCGGCGGTGAAGTTTATGTTGGTCCCGTCGAAGGCTTCGTTGGCCAGTACGTCTTCGCCGATTTTGGCAGCAACCGCTTCTTCACGCTGTCCGTGGTCGATGGCGCCGCTGTCGATGTCACCAACCGCACGGCTCAGATGACAGGCGCGACACCAACGAGCGTTGTCGATTTCGTCACCGGCACGGATGGCCGTCTCTACGCCATCGGCATCGGCGGCACGGTATGGCTGCTGACGCCAGGCGTTGGCTCCGAGGACGTGGCCGATACGCTGAACGGCGGCGCCGGCAACGATCGCCTCATTGGCAGCGTCGGCAACGACATTCTAAACGGCGGCGCCAACGTTGACACGGCCGCTTATGCGATCGCGTCAACGAGCGCGACGTGGGTTCGCAATCAGAACGGCAGCTGGACCGTCAACGCCGGCGGCGTCGAAGGCACAGATACGCTCACCAGTGTCGAGTTTCTCGACTTTAGCGATCGCGACGTCTTTCTCGATCGCGCCGCGCGCACCTTCACGGGCGACGGCGCCAGCGACATCCTATTTCAGCACGCGCCCAGCGGCGGCATGTCGCTGTGGTACATCAATCAGAACGGCGCTTCGGTGCAAACGAGCCTCGGGCTCCCTGTGAATGGTCCGGGCTGAACCGTTGAAGGCACAGGGGATCTCAACGGCGATGGCCGCGACGACATCATTTGGCGCAACGACTCCACCGGCGGCTTGGTGGCGTGGTTCGTCAACGGCAACAGCGTCACCGGCCAATCGCTCGGCACGCTGTCGTCGGATTGGGTGATCGACGACGGCGGCTAGGCGCTCTTCTGCACGAAGATTGAGCCTGCACTGTAGCCGGCGCCGAAGGAGCAGATCAGCCCTTTGTCGCCGGCTTTCAGGTCGTCGCTGTGATTGTGGAACGCGATGATCGAACCCGCGCCCGCCGTGTTGCCATAGACGTCGAGCACGGTCGGCGCCTCGTCCTGGCTCGCCTCATGCCCGAGCACGCGTTCGGCGATCAGCCGGTTCATGTTTGAATTGGCCTGATGCAGCCAGAGGCGGCGCATGTCGCTCGCCTTCAATCCCATCGCCGCCATTTGCTCGAGGATCATTTCCGAGACCAGCGGCACGACTTCCTTGAACACCTTGCGGCCTTGTTGCGTGATCAGCTTGTCCGGATCGTCACGATGCGCCTCGTCGCCGCGATTGAGGAAGCCGAAATTGTTACGGATGTTGTTGGAGAACACGGTCTTCAATTTTGAGCCGAGGATGCTCCATGCGCCCTTCGGCGCGATCTCCGCGCGCTCGATCAGAATAGCGACAGCCGCGTCGCCGAAGATGAAGTGCGAGTCCCGGTCGCGGAAGTTCAGATGCCCCGTCGTCAGCTCCGGATTCACCACCAGCACCGACGCCGCATGGCCCGCGCGCACAATGTCGATCGCATTCTGAATGGCGAACGTCGCCGAAGAGCAGGCGACGTTCATGTCATAGCCAAACCCGCCCGCGCCCAACGCGTTCTGCACTTCGATCGCCAGCGCCGGGTAGGGCCGCTGCAGCGACGAGCACGAACAGATCACCGCACCAATATCGGCGGCGTCGCGTCCCGCACGCTCCAGTGCTTGCTTGGCCGCGTTGACCGAGACCTCGGCCATTAGCGAAATTTCGCTGTTTGGCCGCTCCGGAATCCGCGGAACCATCCGGTTCACGTCCAGCGAGCCGGCCTTATCCATCACGAAGCGATGCTTGATGCCGGACGCTTTCTCGATGAATTCGACGCTCGATGGCTGCAGCGCCGTTTTCGTCCCCGCCGCGATCTCCGCCGCATGTTCGGCGTTGAACCGTTCAACATATGTGTTGAACGAGGCAACCAGTTCAGCGTTGGTGATGGAATCCGACGGCGTCCAAAGGCCGGTCGCGGAAATGGCGACAGTCAATGCGTAGTCCCCGTTTGCTGCGCTGCAACCTCACGCCGTTAGACCCGCGGGGGCGGGGGCGTCAATCGGCCTCGCAATACCGCACGCTAGCCTGGCGTCTCCTCGCGCTGCGGCAAGATCAGCCATGGCGGCGGATCAAGCCGGATTGTGCGGCCTCCAGCGCTGAGCGGCTTGCCTTCGGCTGTTGCATCGAGCGCGCGGTCCAGGCGCAGCAGCGCCATTGCGCGGCCCAGGCCGCCCGTCCGTACCGAGCCGATTTCAGCCTCGTCCGCCAGCACAGGTGTGCCGAATGCGGGCGGTTCGCCTTCGAACACGATCGGGCAGAATTTCTTCCGCGTCGTCGCCCGCCGCTTCATGCGGCTGACGTTCTCCTGACCAACGAAGCAGCCCTTATCGAAGGCAACGCCGTCCAATTCTTCCAGCAACGCTTCGCCCGCGAACACTTCCTCCGGCTGGGCGTCGCGCGCGAGGTCCGGAACACCGAGCGTCAAGCGCCGGTCTTCGGTCGCCGCCGCAGCAGCCTCACGTTTGTCAGCAACGGCGCGGAATCCAAGCGCCGCCAAACGCGGGTCGCTCATGGCCCCATCAAAGGGCGTATCGCTCACCTGCACCTCAAGTGCATCGCTTACATCGGCCAGCGCCACATTGGCGCGTAGCTTGTACATCCTCAGCCGCCGCAGCAAATCCGCACCGCGTGAGGGATCGACGTCCAGCAGCAAGGCGTCGGCGCGCGCCCAGACGAACATATCGGCGCTGATCTTGCCCTGTGGAGAAAGCAGCGCCGCATAGACCACGCCAGCCTCAGCCAGCTTGTCCAAATCCTGCGTCAGCAAATTCTGCAAAAACGGGCGCGCGTCCGGTCCCGTCACGGCAATCAAACTGCGCTCAAGGCGGCCCGGGCGTGTCATTGCGACCACTTGGGCCGCGCCGCCGCCAGGTGCAACCCTGAGCCGCTGGGTTGTTGACTTCACATTTACCCCGCTCGCGCCTTTAACCGGCGCCGATGGCCGTTCTTTTCCTTGCCCCCGCCGACCTCGGCGAAACCGTGCTGGCGACGGCTGCCTTGGGCTATGTGCTGGGCGAGGGTGAGGAACTCACCATCCTCACCAGCAAGGACGCGGCGCCGCTTTTCCGCGCCGCGCCAGGCCTCACGGCCAGATACACGGTGGAGGGCGCCGGCGACGTTGGTCCCTTCATCGAACTCGCTTGGAGCCGTCGCGGCCGCCGCTTCGACACGATGCTCGACCTGCGCCGCTCGCCCGCCGCTTTGGTCCTGCCCGCCAAGCGCCGCCTCGTGTTGCGCCAGCCGGAATTGTTGCGCCACTTCATCGAAGACCTGAGCGACCTCGTCGGCGCCGAGCGCAATCTGGCGCCAACCATATGGCTCGACGATCGCGCCCGCGAAACGGCGGCGAACGTGGCGCCCGACACCGCGCCAGTGCTTCTCATCGCGCCAGGCGGGGCGAGCGCCGGCAAACGCTGGCCGCACGAGCGCTTCGCCGCCGTCGCGCGACGCCTTGCCACGGGCGCGCTCGATGGCGCGCGCATCGTCGTGCTCAGCGCCGCCACGCGCGACGACGAAATCGCCGCGCGCATCGTATCGAGCCTCGATGCCGACGGTGTGCGCGCCAGCGGCGCCGGCCTCGATCTCCTCGCCGCCGCCGCGCTCGCCGAACGCGCCACGCTCTGCATCGGCAACGACAACGCGCTCACCCATATCGCCGCCGCCATGGGCGCACCGACACTGACGCTCTTCGGCTCCACCGACGAGCGCGTCCGCGCCCCGCGTGGGCCGCGCGCCCGCACCCTTCGCGGCAAGAGTTTCGAAGAGGCGGCCCTGGACGAAGCCGCCGCGATGGACGACATCACAATCGACGCGGTGGAGGCGGCCGCGCTTGATTTGCTGCACGCCGGAGGCCTGAGATGAGTACGCTTGTGATGCGCCGGCCAGACGACTGGCACGTCCATCTCAGAGACGGCCCCATGCTCGCGGGCGTGGTGAACTTCACTGCACGCCAATTCGCGCGCGCCATCGTCATGCCCAACCTCAATCCGCCGGTCACCACTGTCGCGGCGGCCGAGGCCTACAGAGCGCGCATCCTGGCTGCACTCGAGCCGGGGCTCTCCTTCACGCCGCTGATGACCTGCTACCTGACCGACAACATCGACGCCGCCGAAATCGAGCGCGGTTTCGCCGCTGGCGTCTTCACGGCGTGCAAACTCTACCCCGCCCACGCCACGACCAATTCCAGCCACGGCGTGACAGACATCAAGAATATCCACGGCGCGTTGGAGACGATGCAGCGCATTGGCATGCCGCTGCTGCTGCACGGCGAGGTGACGGATAAGCACGTCGATATCTTCGACCGCGAAGCGGTGTTTATCGAACGCATCTTGTCAAAGCTGATCGCGGATTTTCCTGCGCTCAAAATCGTGCTCGAACACATCACGACGGAAGAGGCGGCGAATTTCGTCGCCGCAGGCCCGGCCACGTTGGCGGCGACGATCACGCCGCATCACCTAGACTACAATCGCAACGCCATGTTCGAAGGCGGCATTCGCCCGCACTTCTATTGTCTGCCCGTGGCCAAGCGCGAACATCACCGCCTGGCGCTACGAAAAGCCGCAACATCAGGCTCGCCGAAATTCTTCCTCGGTACCGATTCAGCGCCGCACGCTGTTCACGCCAAGGAAGCCGCGTGCGGCTGCGCCGGCGTTTTCTGTGCGCCGCACGCGCTTGAAAGCTATGCGAAGACGTTTGACGAAGAAGGCGCGCTGGATCGCTTCGAAGCCTTCGCTTCAGAAAACGGCCCGCGCTTCTATGGTCTGGCCCTGAACGAAGAACGCATAACGCTCACGCGCGAAGCTCAATCCGTCCCCGCCCGCATCAGCGCCGGCGGTACCGAGATCGTGCCGTTCCACGCCGGCGCCTCACTCGCTTGGCGTGTCGCCGGCGCGGCATGAACTAAACTCCCAAACCACCCCGATAAATTTTCGCGTCGTCTTCCGTGAAGCAGCAGAAAACCACGCGTTTAAGTTTCGGCGCGTTGGGCAATTCCTGTTCACACGCCGCCACCGCAATCCCGCACGCAAAGCCTCGCGGCCAGCCGTACACGCCTGTCCCCAAGCACGGGAACGCGATCGACTCGAACCCGCGCGACGCCGCCATCTTGATTGACGAGGTGTAGCACTTCGCCAGCCCCGCGACCTTCGCGCCTTCAGGGCCAGGCTCCGTCCAAATCGGCGCCGCAGTGTGGATGATGAACTTCATCGGCGCGTCGTAACCCGGCGTGATCACCGCCTCGCCAGTGAGGATTGGCGGAATGCGGTTCGTCGCCTCGGTTAGCCGCGGCCCCGCTGCCGCGCGCAACGCGCCGTCAACGCCACTCCCGGGCGCCAGCTGGCGGTTCGCCGCGTTCACGACCGCATCGAGCGCCAACGTCTCGATCCGCCCCACCATGATTTCAAACGGCGCGCTCATCCTCCCTCTATACAAACAGAGGCCTGAGCTTGTCGAAGGCCGGTGATTTGTCCTGCGCTTCGACGGGCTCAGGGCTCGCCGTTGGAGCATTTCCCGCCCACATTAGCGCTCGTGGAAAAGCAGGACCGCATGAAGCCCGG
>CAYUOC010000025.1:21161-33128 GCA_964446305.1 uncultured Terricaulis sp.
GCCCGCAGCGTGAATTCTCCGCGCCGCGTCCGCTCCGGCAGCGAAGAACAAAACTCCGCCACCGCATCCTCGCCGTAGCGATCGACCATATCCGCCAGCGCCGCATAGATCGCGACCGACGCAATCACCTCAGCCTCGGCGCCTTCGGCCAAAGCCGTGTCCCAAGCATCGAGAATGAGCTGCAGCGCGCGGCCCTTCTTTTCCGGATCGTCGCCGGCCATCAGCGCCCCGTGTACCGCGCGCGTAGGCCTTGCGCGATGCGCAGGCCGCGTGCGCGCAACTCGGCTTCCATCTGACGCGTCGTCTGATCACACGTCGGGAAGCGCGCTTCTTCTTGGCGATAGCCGCGGTTGAAGCCTTCAACGAGCAAGCCGTTATAGTTCGGCTCGCGCTCGATCACGCCGCGCATGTAGGTGCGCCAGCGCTGATCGTCGCGCCCGTCGCAGGCGATGCGCAAATAGTGCGCCCCGCCCAGAACTTCCGACAGCTCGACCAGTTGGCCGCGATACCAGTCTTCGCCGCGCGCGGGCGCCTGCTCAGCTTGCGGCTGCTGTTGCGGTTGGCGGCGCGGCTGTTGCGCCGCCGCCGGCAGGGCGGCGGCGGCGATCAGCGCCGCGCAGAACAAAGTACGCAATTTCATCGACGTGCGCGTAGCTCCCAAACAGGGCGGGAGTGTGGAACGGGCGCCTAGCCCGCGCTTACCCCCGGCTTGCGATTGGCCCATGGCTGCGCCTGTTCAAGCTCATAGGCAAGTTCCAACAGCCGCTTTTCCTCGCCCTTCGCGGCCGAGAAGTGGATGCCGATCGGCAACCCGCCGGCGGACCAGCCCAGCGGCACGCTCATCGCCGGCGCGCCCGCGACGTTCTGCAACGGCGTATAGCCGACATAATCGTTCAACGTGTTGAACACGGCCATGCCTTGGGCTCCATCGATGGTTCCCAGCGGCACTGGCGGCTTCGCCAGCACCGGCGTCAGATAAACGTCCGCGCTCGTCGCGAAGAATGCCGCATACGCGGCTTCGACTGCGCGGAGCCGTCCGATCGCCGCCTGGAGGGCGGGGAGACCTTGCTGCTGCGCATGCTGCGCCAATTCCAAGGTCAGCGGCTCAAGCAATTGATCGAGCGGCGCGTCCGGCCCGGCCTGGCTCTGCACCAGCTGCACCACTTCCGCCGCGCCAAACGCCCAAAGCAAGATGAAGTCCGCGCTGAATTGCGCGCCATCGATCGTCGGCCGGCCTTCGGTCACCGTGTGGCCAAGTGAACGGCAAAGCTCGGCCGCCGCTTCAATGGCCGCGCGCACTTCCGGATCGGGCTCGTTGCCAAGTGCGTTCGGAATATCGAGTGCGATGCGCAAGCGCTGCGTATTTGGCGCGCTCACCACGCCGACTGGCGCGAACACCGCGCCTTCGCCGCTCGCTTCCGTCGCCGCCAACCAAGCCGCGCTGTCGCGCACGCTGTGACTCACGCATCCATTCACGGAAATATCGACGCCGCTGTCCGGACGCCCGCCCAAGACGCTCCGCCCCCGTGACGGCTTCAATCCGAACAAGCCGTTGCACGACGCCGGAATCCGGATCGAACCGCCGCCATCGCTTGCATGCGCGATCGGCACGACCCGCGCCGCCACCGCCACGGCTGCGCCGCCTGAAGAACCGCCGCTCGACCTTGTGGCATCCCATGGATTCTTCGTTGCGCCGCCAAGCAGCGTCTCGGTCGTGGCCGTGAGCCCAAACTCAGGCGTGGTCGATTTTCCAAACGGCACGAGCCCTGCCGCCAACAACGCATCCATGTAAGGCGGCTGCTCCTGCGCGACGTTTTCCGCAAACGCGCGGCTGCCGTATTGCGTGCGCTGGCCGGTCATCGGCATCAGATCTTTGATCAACGTCGGCACGCCCGCGAACGGACCGCTCAGTGTCTCGGCGGCACGGGTACGCCCATAGTCGTAAAGCGGCGTCGCGATGAAATTCAGTTCGCCGTTTACCGCTTCGCTGCGCGCGATTGCCGCTTCAAGCGCTTCGGTCGCCGTAATGCTCCCATCACGCACCGCCGCCGCGACGCCGGTGGCGTCCAAATCGCCTAGTGCATCGGACCTCGTGCCGAACTGTGGCGGCCATTCGTTGCAGCCGCCAACCGTGGTGAGCGCGCCAAGTGCAACGGCGTTGGCCATGAGGCCACGGCGTGAAACGTTCATCGGACTTCCCCCTGGCCTGCTTTGCGGCCTTAGCTGGAACCTTGGCGCAAGCGCAGCCCCGCTCGCAAGCGGGGAAAGGGGCTTGCCTTGGCGTCAAGCGCAAGCGAGGAGGCGGCAATGTCCCGGATGCGCGCCGATCTTTTACTTGTTGCGCGCGGCCTCGCCGAGAGCCGCGCCAAGGCGCGCGCGGCAATCGAAGCGGGTGGCGTGCTGGCAAATGGCGCCGTCGTCGCCAAACCCTCCGATCTGATCGAGGAAAGCGCCGAACTCGATGTAACGGCGCCGCACCCGTGGGTCTCACGCGGTGGCGTGAAGCTGGCGGCGGCGCTCGATGCCTTCGGTGTCGATCCCGCGGGCCGCATCTGTATGGATGTCGGCGCCTCGACAGGTGGCTTCACCCACGTCCTGCTCACGCGCGGCGCGGCGCACGTCTATGCGGTCGATGTTGGCCGCGATCAGCTGCACGCTTCCTTGCGCGGTGATGCACGCGTCACCTGCCTTGAGCAAACCGATGCGCGCACACTCACGCGCGCCCAGATCACCGAGCCGCCGTCGCTCATTGTCTGCGATGCAAGCTTCATCGGTTCAGTCAAAGTCCTCGCCACACCCTTTGCGCTCGCCGCCGGCTCCGCCGACGCCATTGTCCTCATCAAACCGCAGTTCGAAGCTGGCCCCAACGCTGGCCGCGCCGGTGTTCTCAGCGAAGAAGTGGCGCGTATCGCCGCGCAGTCCGCGATTGCCGCACTCGATCATTTCGAGCGCTTCCATGTCGTCGCTTCAATCGACTCGCCGATCCGCGGCGGCGACGGCAACCTCGAACGCCTCGTCCACCTCAAGCGCTAATTCACACACACTCTCTCATTCCGGACGCGCGGAGCGCGATCCGGAATGAGAGAAGGGGCATCCCCAGCGCAGAAAGAAAGACCCCGGCTTCTTGCGAAGCCGGGGTTTCAGTCACTGCGTACTAGGTGGGTTCACCTATGGAGATTTACTCTTCGCGCCAGATGCCATCGCGGCCGCGGCACATCAAAACTTCTTCGCTGTATTCGCGGCCGTTAGGCGCGCGCGTGATGCGCTCGCCCATGCGACAGTCGCGGTCATCGCCACGATAATAGCCGTCTTCGTACGGGCCGCCGTAGAGATCGTCGTCTTGGTGGCCGTAATAGGGCTGCTCATGCGGGTAGTTGGTCGGGCGGCCGTACTGGTCGTACTGGCCACGAACCTGATCGCACTGCGCGGTCGAGCGGCCAATTGCGCCGCCGGCGACAGCGCCGACAACCGCACCGAGGCCCGCGCCTTCACCACGCACGCCGCGATCCGCGACTTCACGGCCCAAAAGCGCGCCGAGGACGCCGCCGATGACAGCACCGCCCGCGGTACGGTTATTCCGCGAGGTTTGGCACTGTTGCTGGGTCGAGACATGCTCGTCGTGGTAGCTGCGGTATTGCTGCGCGGCTGCCGGTTGGGCAAAGGCCACCAGCGCGGTGGCCACAGCGGCGGCGGCGAGAAGATGACGGCGCATTGCGGGGGTGCTCCCTGTAACTTGAGCCGGATATGAGCAAATCCAGTCTGAACGGCACATGAAGCGTATGAACCGCCTTTCCCGGTCCCGGCCCCATCAGGCCCGGAAGGCCGACATTCCAGCCCCGGAGGAGCGGGTGCTGGAGATTTCGGCTGTCGGATCGCGCGGCGATTCAACCGCTGAGGGAGAGGCTGGCCCGATCTACACGCCCTACGCGTTGCCAGGCGAGCAGGTGCGCGCCCGGGTCGCCGGCGGCCGGGCAGAGCTCATCGAGGTGCTCCGCCCTAGCCCCGAGCGTCAGGAGCCCGCCTGCCGCCATTTCGGCCGTTGCGGCGGCTGCCAGCTCCAGCATTGGCAGGACGAGCCCTACCTTGCCTGGAAGCGCGAACAGGTGGTCGACGCGCTCAACAAGCGTGGCTTCGGCGGCATTCACGTCGAACCCACCATCGCGGCCTGGGGCGAGGGCCGCCGCCGCGCCGCGCTTCACGCCGCGCGTCAGAACAACCAGGTCCGTATCGGCTTCATCGAACGCGGCGGCGCGCGCCTGACCCCGATCACGCAATGCCCAGTACTCGCGCCACAACTCGAAGCGACTGTGCTGAAGCTCGGTCCGCTCGCTGAACTCGCGCTGCCCGCGCGCGGCGAAATCACGATGCAATGCCTGCTCACCGACACCGGTATCGACGTTTCCATCAAGGGCGCCGGCCGCGTCGATCTCTTGAACCGCGCGCAACTGGAAAAGCTGATCGCCGAGGCCAACACCTTGAACCTCGCGCGCCTCTCATTCGATGGCGACCCAATCGTTGAACGCGCCAGGCCGATCCTGCGCATGGGCAAAGCACTCGTCAGCCCACCGCCTGGCGCCTTCCTGCAACCGACGGCGCTCGGTGAGGAGACGCTGGCGCGTCTCACGCTCGAAGCGCTTCACGGCGCCAAGCGTGTGGTCGATCTCTTCTCCGGTATCGGCACCTTCGCGCTACGCATCGCCGAACACGCGGAAGTCCTCGCCGCCGAAGGCGACACCGAAATGCTCAACGCGCTGAAGAAGGCTTCAGATGGGGCAGGCGGCGCGCCGAAAGAGGTGAGTATCCTCCGCCGCGATCTCCTGCGCACGCCGCTTTCCACTCTCGAAATGAAGAAGTTCGACGCTGCCGTGATCGATCCGCCGCGCTCCGGCGCGCGCCAGCAAGCCGAACAGATCGCGCGCGCGCCTATTCGGAAGCTCGCCTACGTTTCCTGCGATCCGGCCAGCTTTGCACGCGACATCAAAGTCCTGATCGAGCACGGCTTCACGCTGACCAAGCTCACGCCGGTCGATCAATTCCGCTGGAGCCCGCACATCGAGCTCGTCGGAGCGTTCGAGCGATGACCAACCAGACGACGCTGCTCGACTACCAAAACTCCCGCCGCAAGCGGAACGCCGAGGCTGACGCGGCCCCGCTCGAAGACGGCTACTGGCGCCGCAAGACGCTGACCGAGATGAACGAGCGCGAATGGGAAGCGCTCTGCGATCGTTGCAGCAAATGCTGCGTCATCTCCATCGAAGACGCCGACACCGGCGAGCTCTACCTCACCGACGTCTCCTGCAAACTTTTCGACACCAAGGCCTGCGGCTGCAGCGACTACGCCAACCGCAAACAATACGTCTCCGATTGCGTGAAGCTCACCCCGAAGAACGTGCCTAAACTAGATTGGCTGCCGCGCACCTGCGCCTATCGCCTCGTCAGCGAGGGCAAAGACCTCTTCTGGTGGCACCCGCTCATTTCGGGCGACGAAAACACCGTGCACGTCGCCAAGGCGTCAGTCCGCAACAAAACCCGCCCCGAAGGCCGCCTCAAAATGCCCGGACTGATAAAACGCATCACGCGCTGGCCAACACCGCTGGAAAAGCCGCCCGCTAAGTATCGCAGACGGAAGCGAGTGCGGCGGTGAACCGCCCATAGCGTTCGGACGTACCATTCCGACCCCAGCAGATTTGGCGCCTAAATGTCCCCTCCCGCCATCGTTTGGTTTCGCCAGGATTTGCGTCTCGCCGACAATCCGGCGCTGAGCGCAGCGGCAGAGTCCGGCCGGCCGATCATCTGTCTTTACATTCTAGACGATGAGACGCCTGCGAAGTGGCGCATCGGCGCCGCGCAACGCTGGTGGCTGCACAAGAGTCTTCAAGCTTTGGACGCGGACCTCCGGCACAAGGGCTGTGCGCTCACGCTGCGCCGAGGGGCCGCGCCGCGCGTTTTGGCTCAGCTCATCGAAGAAACCGGCGCAGAACTTTTGTGCTGGAACCGCTGCTACGAACCCTTCGCGGTCGAGCGCGACAAGGCCCTGAAACAAAATCTCGGCGTCGAGATCAAAAGCTTCGGCGCCGCGCTGCTCCACGAGCCGTGGGACGTGAAAACCGGTAGCGGTGATCCGTTCAAGGTATTCACGCCGTTTTGGCGCGCGGCGCGGTCAATGCCTGTGCGCGCCGCGCTCGCTGCCCCGCGCGCGCTAAAGTCGCACAAGCTGGCGATTGCAACCGACGCGCTGGCGGATTGGGCGCTGACGCCGCGCCGCCCCAACTGGGCGCGTGGTTTCGAATCTGAGTGGAGCCCGGGTGAGGCAGGGGCGCGCAAGGCGCTTGAAGAGTTTGTCGACGATCGCTTGTCCGCTTACCCCGAGGCGCGCGATCTTTTGGCGCAACGCGGCACCTCAACGTTGTCGCCGCACCTCCATTTTGGCGAGATCACGCCCGCGCAGATCGCAGCGGCGGCCGGCGATGGCGCCGGAGCCGACAAATTCATGAGCGAGATTGCCTGGCGGGATTTTTCCCACAGCCTCCTGTTCCATTGGCCCACCTTACCCGACTCCAGCTGGCGCGCTTCGTTTGATGCGTTTCCATGGGAAAGGAACGAAGCGCATCTCAAAGCTTGGCAGCGCGGGGAGACGGGTTACCCCGTCGTCGATGCCGCCATGCGTCAGCTTTGGATCACCGGATGGATGCACAACCGCGCCCGCATGATCGTGGCGTCGTTCCTGATCAAGCATCTGCTCACCGATTGGCGCGAGGGGCAGGCTTGGTTTTGGGATACGCTTGTCGATGCCGATCTCGCCAACAACGCCGCGTCCTGGCAATGGGTTGCGGGATCGGGCGCGGACGCCGCGCCGTACTTCCGCATCTTCAATCCAGTGACCCAGGGCGAGCGGTTCGATCCGGACGGCGCTTATGTGCGGCGCTGGGTTCCTGAACTGGCGAAGCTGGATAATAAATTCATTCACCAGCCTTGGTCAGCGAGCGACGGCGAACGCGTAACGGCTGGCATTGAGCTGGGCAAAACCTATCCAAAGCCGATCGTCGATCACGGCTTGGCCCGCGCGCGTGCGCTCGAGGCGTTTGCCAGCATAGCCAACAAGAATTAGCGGTGTGCTGCGCCTGCGACGCTCGAGACGGTGGAGCGACGTGCGTAAACGCTCTACATTTCATCCCATGTCCTTGATGCGCGATCTTGGCCGCGCCCGTTACGCCGCCGCTCAGGGCGCGCGCGTGGCCTGGTATATGAGCCAGTATTTGCTCGCGCGCCGGATATCCGGCCCGTTCGATCGCCCGGGCGAGCCCAAGTTCGAGCCGCAAGCCGCTGAGGGCGACGCGCAAAGCATCCGCGCGACGTTCCTCGACCTTTTCGGCAAGGACCGCGCTAACATCGAGGCCGGTCTTTACCCGGCGCCTGACGACATCCGTCTTACGCGCGCGATCGAGGCGCTACGCAGCTCGGCCAATTTCTTCCGCGATCTTCCGAAGGTCGACCAACGCCGTCTCGAACGCGACGGCACGGAAGTGCGCGAACAAGCGAAAGGCGATGGCCGCTACCCGACCTACTACCTGCAAAACTTCCACTACCAAACCGGCGGTTGGCTCAGTCAGGACAGCGCCAAGCTCTACGATACACAGGTCGAAATCCTGTTTGGCGGGGCCGCCGACGCCATGCGCCGCATCGCGCTGGGCTCACTCGCGCGCGCCATTCGCGGCACCGACCAGCGCAAGGTCAAACTGCTCGACATCGCCAGCGGCAACGGCCGCTTCCTCCGTCAAACGCTGGCCGCGTACCCGCGCATCCCGGCAACTGGCCTCGATCTTTCGCCGGCCTATTGCGAAGAAGCGCGCAAGCGTCTTGCCGCATGGCCGCAAGTCGAAATCGTCACCGGCGCGATCGAGCAGGCGCCGTTCGAGGACGCAAGCTTCGACGCCGCGACCTGCGTCTATCTCTTCCACGAACTGCCGCCGCGCGTGCGCCGCGACGCTGCTCGGGAGATCGCGCGCCTCTTGAAACCCGGCGCGACCTTCGTGCTGGCGGATTCAATCCAAACCGGCGATGCCGCCGATCTTGATCGCATGTTGGAATACTTCCCGATCGGCTTCCACGAGCCGTACTTTACCTCCTACCTGAAGGAAGATTTCGCCGCACTGTTCGGCGAGCAGGGGTTCGAAGTCGAAGAAACCGAACTCGCCTTCCTGACCAAGGTCACCCGTTTCCGGAAGCGCTAGCTAGTTTCTCAGCCTCTTCCGGCGAGAACTCGTCCTCGTAGGCGCCAACATCATAGGCTGGCGCGTCCTGGTAGAATGGCTGCTCTACATCCGCCGCTTCCGCCTCGCTCTGCCGATAGAGTGCGTCAATCTCGGCGTAGAGCGGGTCGTTGGTGGATGAGCCATCGTCAGCGCCGGCCAGTTCCTCGGTCGTGGCCGCGCTTGCCTCATCGATCAGCCGCGGTTGGTCCCAGGAAACCGAACGGACCCGGTCGGTCACATAATTCGCCGCATCGACGACGCGGACATATGCGCTCGGCTGCGCCCGATCACTGATGGTGCGGGCAGGAGCAAAGTCGAAGCCGCCAGTCAGCATCACGTCAACGGCCGCGACCGCGAACACGGCGATGCCGCCGAAGGCGCCCAGCGCCAGCCAGCGCTCTTTGACGGTAGGATTGTCGTTGAACATGGCCATCTGCCTCCGCGCGACAAACCGCGAGGCGCCAATGCCAGTTCCGCTCGTGAAGCTTGGATTTCAGTTAGAGTGCGGTCGGATCCGCTTCGAGCTCGGCAACCGGTTCCGGTTGCTCGACCTTCTCTCCCTCAGCCAGGACATCCTCGAACAGCGGTGTGGCGAAAAAGTCGAGTTCTGGGCCGCCCAACAGGATTTCGGTGGTGTAGCTGTAATCGATCGGCGCGCCGTCGGCGGTCTTGGCCGAATTGTCCGGCTTTGGTTCCTCAATGGCGGCGACTTCAACCGGCGCCGGCGTCGCGACGCGCACCGCCTGGTACTCAGATGCGTAAGCAGACCCTGGCGCGAAGTCGGCGCGGCCGGTGATGATTGCATCGACGCTACCGACGGCGAACAAGCCGATGAAAGCAAACGTCGCGGCCATCGCCGCCCGATCTTGCCGGGCGGGGCTGCGCTTGAAACGCCAAAAGCCGGCGCGCGCACGGCGAAACGCCATGTGCAGACGCGGCCCGATCTCGCGCGTCATCTGCGCAAACGAAACGCGGCGGCGACGCCGAATTTGCTTTCGTTTCCGTAACATTTCCCGATCCCCGCAGGAACGAGAGCGTTTGTACGCGCGTTCGCCGATCAATGCCAGACAAAGACGACCCGCTCTCCGCCCTCCGCGCCCGCGCTTACGAACTCGCCGACACAGGCCGCTACGAAGACTGGGCCTCCCTCAGCGCCGACCTTGTGGAGGAGGGCTCTCCTGACGTCATCGTCCGCCGCCTTACACATGATGCGCTTTTCCAAATCATGCTCAAAAACCGTATGATAAGCGCCCGCAACGCCTGAATTTCATCACCCTGTCATTGCCGGGAACTTGTCCGCGCCGTAACGTCGGCTGCGGGGAGTGGGACATGTCAGAAGGCAAGGTCGCCATCGTCACGGTGCACGGCACGGGCGATACCGCAGAAAGCGCGGACGGCGAAAAGTGGTTTCAGCGCGGCTCGCAATTCAGCCAGCGGCTTACCACGCATCTCAGCGGCCAAGGCATCGACGCCGACATCGTCCCGCACCTTTGGTCGGGCGCCAACAGCGCCTGGGATCGCGAGCGCGGCGCCAACAAGCTGGCGAACCGCCTGCGCGGCCTCTTTCAGAAGTACGACACGATCCACGTCGTCGCTCACAGCCACGGCGGCAATGTCGCCAACGACGCGGCGGTGTTGCTGAAATGGGGCCTACGCAGCAAAGCCGAGCGCGAAAAGTTCGATAGCCTCACCACCATCGGCACGCCATTCTTCAATGTCCGCACTGGCGCGCTGCAGCGCATCGCCGGCATCTTGTTCATGCTGATCGCCTGGGGCAGCGCGGTGGTTTTTCCGTTGCTAGCGGCTTTCCTGATCTGGGGCGCGCTGAGCGGCCAGAACTTTATGGATATGGGAAACCCGCAAGCCGAACTCGTAGCGACGGCGATCTACGTCCTGATTGTAGGGCCGTGCGTGTTGTTCATGCTGCACATGTCGCGGCAGGGCATTCGTCGCATTCTGCGTCCAAAAACAGGCGGCAGAACCCGCACATCGGTCTTCAGCATCTGGCATCAAAACGATGAGGCAATCGCCTTCCTGCAGCGCGTGGAGGAACTCAACCTTGAGCCGTTTCCGCGCGGCTCGCTGTATCGAGGGTCTCGCGGCGCCGCGATTTCGTTCGGCGTCCTCGCCGTCTTGTTGATCGGCTTGCTCAATCCGCTGCTCTACAGCCTCGGCAGTCGTGACATGCTCGGGTTGATGGAGGGCATCGCCGATGAAGATATCGGCAGCAACATCGTCGCGATGACGCTCATAAGTCTTCTGCTCGCCCCGGCGATCTTTACGGCAGTCTATTTCCTTTACCGCTTCTTTGTCGGCGGTTTTGTGCAGGAAGTTGGCGCGCGCGGCTCGATGAACCGCTTCGTCGGTGGCGTCATGCGCGGCGTCGCCATGGGCCGCGACGGCGATCAGGTGCTCTGCAACGTCTCGACTAAATCGCACACGCACTCGACGCAGGAACTCATGCTCGACGGCGAATGCGCGGCGCGGATGCAGGAAGGCGCGAACGCCTCCGTCGAGCGCCTGATCGAGAAATATCGTTGGTCGCTGTTCTCGGTCGGTGGCGACTCAAACGCCTCGCTAACCGCGTTGACGACCGACACGATGACCTGGGACAGCCTGGTCCACACCACCTATTTCGACCAGCCGGAAGTCGCCGCCGCCATCGGCGACCACATCGCCCGCACCGTCCGAGAAAGCGCCCACGCAAAAACCTGAATCAACGCCCGGTCTGGCCGCGCTGACGCAGCATCGCGTCGGCCAGCACGCAGGCGAGCATGGCTTCCGCTACTGGCGCGGCGCGGATGCCGACGCATGGATCATGACGGCCCTTGGTGGAGATTTCCGCGTTCTGCCCGTCGCGCGTGATGGTGTGGCGCGGCGTCAGGATCGAGGAGGTCGGCTTCACTGCGATGCGCGCCACGATCGGCTGCCCGGTCGAAATGCCGCCCAGCACGCCGCCTCCGGCGTTCGAGAGAAACACCGGTCTGCCATCATTGCCCGCGCGCATCTCGTCGGCGTTCTCGACGCCGGAGAGCGCCGCCGCCGCGAACCCGGCGCCAATCTCGACGCCCTTCACCGCATTGATGCTCATCAACGCGCCAGCGATCTCCGCATCGAGCTTGCCATAAACCGGCGCGCCCCAGCCGGCCGGCACGCCGGTCGCTTCGACCTCAACGATCGCGCCAACTGAATTGCCATCCTTGCGCGTCGCGTCGAGCAGCTCTTCCCAGCGCTTCGCCGCCTCCGCGTCTGGGCACCAGAACGGATTGTTCTCTGTCTCGGCCCAATCCCACCGTGAACGATCAATGGCGATGCTGCCGATCTGCACGACAGCGGCGCGGATTTGCACATCGCCCAGCACCCGCCGCGCCACCGCGCCTGCCGCCACCCGCGCCGCCGTCTCCCGCGCCGACGAACGCCCGCCGCCGCGATAATCACGCAGACCATACTTGGCGTCGTACACATAGTCGGCGTGGCCAGGCCGATAGAGATCGCGGATGTCGTCGTAATCTTTCCCGCGCTGATCGACATTCTCGATCATCAGAGAAATCGGCGTGCCTGTTGTCAGCGACCCCTCGGTCCGATCGTCTTCGAACACGCCGGAGAGAATTTTCACCTCATCCGGCTCGCGCCGTTGCGTGACGAACCGGCTCGTGCCCGGCGCGCGCCGGTTCAGCCAATACTGAATGTCCGCCGCCGTCAGCGGCAGGCCGGG
>CAYUOC010000026.1:0-18970 GCA_964446305.1 uncultured Terricaulis sp.
CCATCAGGGCGCACGCGTTGCGACGGGGCAAGCTCAACCACGTCTGGGGCCGCCGGCAATTCGGCGACAGCGTCCAGCAGAGCCACCCGCATCGTGGCCAGCCCGGACAATTCAAACGAGCCGGAATTGATCGCAGACCAGTTTTCAGTGCGGGCGGCGAGTTTCTCACCCTCGCCGTCGAGCCGTTCAAGCAGCGGGTCGATGTCGCCGCCCCAAGCGGCGCGCGCGGCGGATGCAAATGTACTGGCGGACATGAAGGCGGGGTACCCTACGGGTAGCGAAAGTGTCCACCCCGGACACCCCCGCAAAAGCAACGGGCGCAAAAGCAACGGGCCCGGCTTTCGCCGGGCCCGCGCTTAGTTTGGCTCTTTCGAGCGAGGCGATTAGCGGAAGCTGATCGTCACCGCCGTACGGCGGTTCAGAGGCTCACGCACGCCGTCGCGCGTCGCACGGGCGAGGTCGGTTTCGCCACGCGCTTGCGTTTGGATCGAACCAGCGGCCATGCCGCGCGCCACGAGGGCGTCACGGACCACCGAAGCGCGACGCTCCGACAGGCCTTGGTTGTAGGTCGGCGAACCCGACGTGTCGGTGTGCCCGACGACGATCGTGCCAGCGACGTTGCACTGACGCGCGCGGTTGACCGCGGCATCGATGGTTTCCAACGCAGCTTGGTTGAGGTTCGAGCGATCCCACTCGAAGTACACGACGAATTCCGACGTCGGGCACGCAGCAGCCACAGGCGGCGGCGGCGGCGGCGGCGGAAGCGGCGGCGGCGGGGGCGGCGGCGGCGGAGCCGGCGCCGCGAATTGGTAACGCAGACCAACCGTCAGAGCTTGGTGCTCGTAATCGGCGTCGGTCGTGAACGGCGTGGTGACCGTGCCCACGTCGCTGCCGTCGCCTTCGGCGCCATCGGCGACGAAATAGCGATAGCCGACGTCGAGGTCCCATTGCTCGCCAAGGCCGACGGCGAAGCCGACGAGACCTTGATACGCGAGAACGGTGTCTTCGCCTTCAGCGTACGTCGTCGACGAGTGATCGTTGACGTTGTAGTTCAAACGCGCAGCACCGACACCGACGCCGATGTACGGCTCGAGGCGGCCGCCGCGGTTGAAGTCATAGAACAAGTTGGCCATCGCCGACCAAGCGTGGACGTCGCCGCCCGCGTCGATCGTGTCGGTCTCTTGGATTTGGTTGAAGCGGTGGCCGAGTTCGCCTTCCAGACGGAAGCCGTTCTGGAACGCGTAGCCGAGGCCGAGATGCTGCGACCAGTCATGGTCGAGCGTCGAAGAGCCGAACTCATAGTTGGCATAGTCGTCGCCGACATCGATTTCGCCGTCAAACGACCAACCGATATCGCCACGGCCATACCAGCCTTCAGTGGCGTTGGCGACGCCAGCAGCGCCTGCCATCAATGCCGCAAGCGCGACAGTCTTGGTGATGCGCGATTTCATATTCACCCCTCTCAAAGGATCCCCTGCGCTCGCAACGCAGTCTTCGCGCGGTGCGCGCTTGCGACCCGGTGCAGTGGACACCTAACGACGTTCCCGCCGTTTTGATCCCCCGTCCGTAGTCGTTAATTGGATTTTTGGCGCCGCCAGCCCAGGAAGTCCATCAAACACAAGGCTCCTGGGGAATTTTTCTGGGGGAGCGTTGATTTTGTGCCGCTCATTGCGGAGGGGTAATAAACCCCTAAAATCAACGGAACAAAAGAAGTGGGGCCGCGCCCCTCCCGGCACGGCCCCGTCCCCTCATCGCCCCTGCGCGTTGCCCTCAAAGGTCTCAAGGACCCGAGGACCTCCCCCGCCAAAAACTCGAGGAGGGCCGCAGCTTTATGCAGAGAGCCTCGTTCGGCCAGCGCCAACGGCGCCTGTGGAGGGCATTTCCGAGGCCTTGTGGCCTCGTCGTCACACGGGTGTGACCGGTTGGGAACCGGAACCCTCCCCCAAACCCTGAGTTTGCCTCCCGAAGCCCCGCGTTATCAGGAGAAAAAAATGCCGGAAATCAACGATCAGGACCCGCACACGCCGCCACCAATGCATCACGACCGCAGCGGCGCTGTGCTTCGCGTGACCCTGCTTGCTGCCATGCTCGGCGCTGCGGGCCTCGGTTACGCCTGGTACGCCCAGCAGCCGCAAACGGCGCTCGTGCCGGAAGTTGTGGAAGAGCAGCGGATGGCCGACGCCGGCTATCAGGTTGCACCGGAAGCTCTGCCCGAAGCGACAGCGGAGGCTCTGCCTCCTACCCCTGCACCGGCGGCTACCCCGCAGCAGCGCCGCACGGCGCCGGTTGAGCGCGCCCCGGAACCGGTCGTTGAACCGGAACCGACGCCTGCGCCGGAACCGGTACCGGCCGCGCCGACGCCGATTCCGCCGCTCGATGCGCCGCCGACGGGCGTTGGATCGATGTAAGGATGGTGAGCCCGGCGGGATTCGAACCCGCGACCCTCTGATTAAAAGTCAGATGCTCTACCGACTGAGCTACGGGCTCGCGAAGCGGGGCACTTAAGCTGATGCCCCGCGCCACGCAACCATAGGCTTGAAGAAAGCGACCGTCAGGCCGCTTTCGCCGCAGCTAGCGCCGCCGCGACCGCGGCGCGCCAGCCTGCACGCAACCGGTCGCGATCCGGCGCAGGCATTTGTGGCGTCCATCGCGCACTTGGCGCAGCGCCCGCGCCATCGAGCGAAGCGATTAATCCAGCGCCCGACGCCGCCAGCTTTGCAGCGCCCAGCGCGGTGACCTCCTGGAACTGCGGCCGCGCGACTTCGACGTCGCAAATGTCGGCGAGGAATTGCATCGCCCAAGCGTTGGCGGTGAGCCCGCCATCGATCAGCAGCGATTCAATTTTCGGCGCGCCATCGGCGCGCAATGCGTCGAGCAGATCGGCCGTTTGATACGCGACAGCCTCCAATCCCGCGCGCACGATGTGATCAAGCCGCGAGTCGCGTGTGAGGCCGATGATCGTCCCGCGCGCTTCGGCATTCCATTGCGGCGCGCCTAGCCCGGCGAAGGCGGGAACGAGATAAACGCCGCCATTGTCGCCGAGGCGCGATGCGATCGCCTCGGACTCGGCGGAATTCTTGATCAACTTCAGGCCGTCGCGCAGCCACTGCATCGTCGCGCCAGCCGAGAAGATGGATCCCTCCAACGCGTAGGCAAATGCGCCGCCGGCTTCGTAACCAACCGTCGCCAGCAAGCGGTTCTTCGATCGAGGTGGCGCGTCCCCCATGTTCATCACCAGAAACGCGCCGGTGCCAAACGTGCACTTGGCCATACCCGGCTTGAAGCAGCCATGACCGACGAGCGCCGCTTGTTGATCACCCGCCATGCCGTGAATGGGAATCGCGCGGCCGAAGTGCGCCGCGTCCGCATCGCCGAAATGGGCATCGCACGCGGCGGTTCTTGGCAGCATCGTGCGCGGCACATTGAAGAGCGCACACATCGCGTCGCTCCAATCACGCGTGTTGAAATCGTAGAGCAGCGTGCGCGAAGCGTTGGTGACATCCGAGACGTGCGATGCGCCGTTGGTCAAACGCCACACCAGAAACGTCTCAATGGTGCCGAAAGCCAGCTCGCCTTTGTCAGCGCGGGCGCGCAGAGCCGGATCGCGATCCAGTATCCAGGCGATCTTGGTGGCCGAAAAATAGGGATCGAGAAGCAGGCCGGTCGTGTCCTGCACCTTCTTTTCGTGCCCAGCCTCTCGCAGCGCTGCGCAAACCTCCGAGGTCCGCCGGTCTTGCCAGACGATCGCCTTGTGGACAGGCGCTCCCGTCTTGCGGTCCCAGACGATCGTGGTTTCGCGCTGATTGGTGATGCCGATGGCGGCGATGTTGGCCGCGCCGCCCACCTTCTCGATCGCCTCGCGGCAGACCTTGAGCGTCGCTGCCCAGATCTCCTCGGCGTCGTGCTCAACCCATCCGGGTTGCGGATAGTGCTGTTGCAGTTCCACCTGCGCGGTGGCCATGGGTTGGAAATCGAGATCGAAGGCAATGGCGCGCGTCGAAGTCGTGCCCTGGTCGATGGCGAGAATGAATTGGCTCATGGCGCGCACAAAAGAGCGGGGAGGCGCCGAGGTCAACCGATGGCCGGGGGCGCGGCTGTCGGGACGCTCAGGCGCCTCCCCTAATGCGGAGGCCTAGGTGGCCTGGGCCTCCGCGGTTTGGAGCGCTGCGCGGAACGCGGCGGAAGCGGCGCGCACGCGCGCCATCGCTGCGTCCACTTGCTCGGCGCTGACGCCGGCGCCGCTCGCGACCATCGCCTCCACTTCGGCGCGGATCGCGGCCAGCTTCACGGCCAGGTCATCGACATTGCCGGCAAGGGAACCGCCGGCGGCGAGCGCTTTGGCCGCGACGTCCAAAATTTCAGCGGCGCGGACGCGATGCTCCTCCGGCACCAGCGGCAGAAATGCCGAGAGCGCGGCGAGCAGAAGCTGCAACTGCAGCAAGAGATTGAGCATGGGACTTTCTCCTTCAGCCGCGACGGGCGCGGACGAGGCCTTCGAGTTCGGCGATCGGCGCTTGGGCGGCAGCGACCGCTTCATTGAGGTGGCGCGCGGCGATGCTGAGCGCGGTGGCGGCGCGTTGGATGGCGGTTTGGTTCGCGGTGGCGGCCGCGTCGAATTCGGCGCGGGCGCGCATGTAGGCCGACACCGCGATCTGCAGCGTTTCCGCGGCTGGCGTCGCCGCGCGTTCGGCTTGTCCAAGGGCGCGTTTGAAGGCGAGCGGCGTTGCCGGATCGGCGACAATGTCGGTCGCTTCCTCGACGATCGCGGCATAGCTGTGGAGCAGCGCATAAGCGCGCTGATCGACGGTTTGCGCGGCAGCGATCGGATTTTCGATGCGGGTCTGGCCGAATTGAAGTGCGGCGCAGGCGGGCGTGAGCGTCAGCGCGCACGCGAGAGCGAGCACGCGCAAGGGATGGCGCATGTGATGTATCCTCAGACGATGGGAGTGCGGGCGCGGGTGCGGCCCACGGCGACGCCGATCAGCCCGAGCGTGATCACGAGATCAAACAGCGAGCCGGCGATTTCTTGCGCGGCGCCTTCCGGCAGGACGATACCCAGGCGCTCAGCGGCGGCGGCAACGGCAATCGCGGCGGCGCTGCGCAGCGTCAGCGATTGGATAGCGGCTTTTTCAAGCGATGGTGCGGGAATGGTCATGAAGCTCCTCGGTGATGACGAGAAGCTTACGGGTGGTCAGACCCCCTCCGGATTGAATCGCCGCATTATGCGTTGCGCGCCTTGAAACGAACGGCGCGCCGCGCTTTGAGCTGTAGGATTAGTTAGCGCACAATCCCCGCTTTGCTTCGTCGTACTCGCGCTTCAGGCGCGCGATGAAATCCGCAGTCGGCACGATTTCGTGCACGCCGCCCACGCCTTGACCCGCGCCCCAGATGTCCTTCCAGGCTTTGGCTTTCGAGCCGCTGTCGCCGAACTTCATCTTGCTTGCATCACTTTGCTCAAGATTGTCCGGATCGAGGCCCGCGTTGACGATCGACTTCTTCAGGTAATTGCCGAGCACGCCGGTGAAGAGGTTCGAATAAACGATGTCGCCTGCCGTCGAGTCGACGATCATTTGCTTATAAGCCTCGGGTGCATTGGCTTCCGTCGTCGCGATGAAGGCGGAGCCGATGTAGGCGAGATCGGCGCCCATCGCCTGCGCGGCCAGGATGCCCCTGCCGGTCGAGATCGCGCCCGAGAGCAAGAGCGGGCCATCGAAAAACTGGCGGATTTCGCTCACCAACGCGAATGGCGACAGCGCGCCAGCGTGCCCGCCCGCGCCGGCCGCGACCGCGATCAGGCCGTCGGCGCCCTTCTCAAGCGCCTTCTCGGCGAATTTGATGTTGATGATGTCGTGCAGAACGATGCCGCCATAGGAGTGCACCGCGTCGTTCACTTCCGGGCGCGCGCCGAGCGAGGTGATCACGATCGGCACCTTGTGCTTCACGCAGGTAGCGACATCCAATTCCAGCCGCTCGTTCGTCTTGTGAACGATCTGATTCACCGCATACGGCGCCGCTGGCGCACCAGGGTTCGCTTCGTCATACGCCGCCAGCTCGTCCTTGATGCGGTAAAGCCAGTCGTCGAGCAGTTCTTGCGGGCGCGCATTGAGCGCCGGGAACGAACCGACGATGCCGCCCTTGCACTGGGCGATGACCAAGTCCGGGTTGGCGATGATGAATTGTGGGGCGCCCACTGCTGGGAGACGCAACTTGTCGAACAGAGGCGGCAGAGCCATGATTTTCTCCAGTTGCCTAAAGGGTTAGCCTGCGTTCAAAAGCGCGTCGATGCCTGACATGGCGTCAAGCGGAGCCGAAATGTCTGAGACCACCCTGCAACTGGGCGAAACCGCCGACGAAGCGGACTGGCGCGCCCTGGTTGAGCAAGGGCTGAAGGGCGCGAGCTGGGAGCGCTTGGTTGGCAAAACCGCTGACGGCATTCCGCTTGAGCCGCTCTATCGCGAGTCCGACATCCACACCGCGGCCGACCTATCAGGAATGCCAGGTGCGGCGCCGTTCGTGCGCGGCAGCGGCAAGAGCGGTTGGCTCGTGCGCCAAAGCTTCGCGCATCCCGATGTGGAACGCACCAATCGCGAAATCCTCACCGATCTCGAAGGCGGCGTTGCCGCGATCGAATTGGTGATCGATCCGGAAGGCCGCGACGGCGTTGCGATCAAGACCGCGGCGGATCTCGACCATGTTCTGTCCGGCGTCATTCTTGAAGCCGCGCCAGTCTCACTCGATGCCGGCGCGCACGGTGAACGCGCCGCGATGCTCCTGCGCGATAAGCTCAAAGGCGTTGCCGCGCCCGGCACAGCCTTCAATCTCGATCCGCTGGGCACAGGGCTTCGCACCGGCGGTGATCAAGGCGAGGCCGCACTCGCCGCCTATCTCTTCACCGCGCAAACAACGCGCGACCTGCCCAACGCTCGCTATCTGCGCGTCGATGCGCGTATCGTCCACGAAGCGGGCGCCAGCGAAGCGCAAGAGATCGCCTATGCGCTCCACAGCGGCATCGCTTATCTGCGCGGCCTCGAAACGCGCGCACTCGGCATCGCGGACAGCGCGCGCGCGCTGAGCTTTGCCATCTCAGTCGGCCCCGATGCGTTTATCGAGGCGGCCAAACTCCGCGCTCTGCGGCTTTGCTGGGCGCGGGTGCTGGAAGCGTCCGGCGCTGCGCCCGGGGACCGCGCCGCGCACATCCATGCGTTTAGCTCGCGCCGCATGATGACGCGCTACGATGCTTGGACGAACATCCTGCGCGTCTCCACCGCCGCCTTCGCCGCCGCCATCGGCGGCGCCGACGCGATCACCACCTACCCGCTCACCGATGCGCTGGGCCATCCGACTGCGTTCGGGCGCCGCGTCGCGCGCAACACCCAGCATGTCCTCGCGGAAGAGTGCCGCCTTGGTCATGTCGCCGATCCGGCAGGCGGGGCGTGGTTCGTCGAAAAACTCACGCGCGAGTTGGCGGAGCGCGCCTGGGCGCTCATGCAGCAAATGGAAGCGCACGCCGCGCCCCTTGGCCTGTTGCGAGGTCAAATCGCGGAAACGCTCGAGCGCCGCCGCACCGCGATCGCCACGCGCCGCGAAACCATCACCGGCGTCACCGACTTTCCGTTGCTCGGCGCGCAACCGCCTGAATACCTGGCGACAGAGCGCCGGCTTCCAGCCGGCAAGTTCCAGCCAATCCGCTGGGCCGAGCCGTTCGAGACGCTACGGGCAAAAGCCGAAGCCTCAACGCCGCGCGTCTTCTTCGCCAACATGGCGACGCTCGCCGAATTCAGCCCACGCGCACAATGGGCGCGAAACCTCTTCGCGGCAGGCGGCGTCGGCGCGATCGGGCCTGAAGACGCGCATGCATCGATGGATGCGCTGATCTCGGCGTTCCGTGACTCAAAGGCGCGCGTCGCCGTCATCGCCAGCACTGACGCCTGCTACGCGGATCACGCCGAAAATTGCGCCCAGCAGCTCAAGGCCGCAGGCGCCGATTGGGTGCTGCTTGCGGGCAAACCTGGCGAACGCGAGGGCACGCTGCGCGCCGCCGGTGTCGATCAATTCGTTTATGCTGGCCAGAACGCGCTGAAAGAGCTCGAAACCCTGCACACGGCTTTGGGCGTTCAATGAACCGGACTGTGATCGCTCTCGCCGCAGCCGCCGCACTTGCCGCCGCCATGGTGGCGGCCGCCGCCGGCGGTTGGTGGACGCCATGGGCCAGCCGCTACATCCAGGGCGTCGACGTTTCGCATCATCAAGGCGCGATCGATTGGCCAACGCTCGCCGCCGACAACGTCGCCTTCGCCTATATCAAAGCCACCGAAGGCGCCGATCACGTCGATACGCGCTTCGATTACAATTGGCGAGAAGCGGAGGCCGCTGGCCTCTATCGCGGCGCCTATCATTTCTTCACCCTCTGTCAGCCCGGTGCACGGCAAGCGTCGAATTTCATCGCTGTCGTCCCACGGGTTGCTGGCGCGCTGCCGCCTGCAGTTGACCTTGAACACATGGGCCCCTGCCGCGAAGGGCCGACGATGCCGGACGTGATCGCTGAGGCGCGCACGTTCATGGATCGCGTCGAGGCGCATTATGGCGTGCGACCGATCATCTACACGACGCGTGAATTTCATGACGCGCACCTGGCCGAGCTGCGAGGCGAGCGCTTCTGGATCCGCTCCATCGCCAGCGCACCGAATTTCCGCCAAAGCGATTGGATCATCTGGCAGCACCACAATCGCGGCCACCGCCGCGGCGTCGATGGCCCCATCGATCTCAACGCGTTCCGCGGCGACGCCGCCGCTCTGGCGGCGTTTGCTTCAACTCCACGGCCCACAACATGACGCTGCCTGATTTCTCCAAGCTCGCACTCGATAGCGACGTCGCCAACGCGCCGGCGCCGCGCGGCGAGGATTGGCTGACGCCGGAAGGCATCGCTGTGAAGAGCGCCTACACGGCTGCTGATCGCGCGGGTCTCGACTTCGTCGATGGCTTCCCCGGCATGGCGCCGTTCGGTCGCGGGCCCTATCCGACGATGTACGTCCAGCAGCCCTGGACGATCCGGCAGTATGCTGGCTTCTCGACTGCGGAAGATTCCAACGCCTTCTACCGCCGCAATCTCGCAGGCGGCCAAAAAGGCCTCTCCGTCGCCTTCGATCTCGCCACCCACCGCGGCTATGACTCCGATCACCCGCGCGTGGTCGGCGATGTCGGCATGGCCGGCGTCGCGATCGATTCCATCCTCGACATGCGCACGCTGTTCAGCGGCATCCCGCTCGATCAGATGAGTGTGTCGATGACCATGAACGGCGCAGTGCTGCCGATCATGGCGCTCTATATCGTCGCCGGCGAAGAGCAGAACGTGCCGCACGCCAAACTCAGCGGCACGATCCAGAACGACATCCTCAAAGAATTCATGGTGCGGAATACGTTCATCTATCCGCCCAAACCATCGATGCGCATCGTTGGCGATATCTTCGCCTACACCGCCGCCGAGATGCCGAAGTTCAACTCGATCTCGATCAGCGGCTATCACATGCAGGAAGCTGGCGCGACGGCGGACCTTGAGCTCGGCTACACGCTTGCCGATGGCGTCGAGTACATCCGCGCCGGCATCGCTGGCGGTTTGGATATCGACAAATTCGCGCCGCGGCTTTCGTTCTTCTGGGCGATCGGCATGAACCCGTTCATGGAGATCGCGAAGCTCCGCGCAGCGCGGCTGCTTTGGTCCAAGCTCACCGCGCAGTTCAATCCGAAGGACGACAAATCCCGCGCGCTGCGCACGCACTGCCAGACCTCCGGCTGGTCGCTCACCGCGCAGGACGTCTACAACAACGCCGTCCGCACCTGCGTCGAAGCCATGGCTGCCGCATATGGCGGCACGCAATCACTGCACACCAATTCGCTCGACGAAGCGCTCGCGCTCCCAACAGACTTCTCCGCCCGCATCGCCCGCAACACGCAAATCCTGTTGCAGAGCGAAGGCGGCGTGACACGTCCCGCCGATCCGTGGGGCGGCTCCTACTACGTCGAACGCCTCACCGCCGATCTCGCCGCGAAAGCCTGGGCGCACATCGAGGAAGTCGAAAAGCTCGGCGGCATGGCGCAGGCGATCGATCAAGGCTTGCCGAAAGCGCGCATCGAGGAAGCCGCCGCCCGCACGCAGGCGCGGATCGATACGGGGCATCAGACGATCGTCGGCGTGAACAAGTTCAAGCCGACCGAGCCGGAAGACATTCCGGTGCTGAAAGTCGACAATGCCAAGGTGCGCGCGATGCAGCTCGAAAAGCTGACGCGGCTCAAGACCGATCGCAAACAAGTGGAAGTCGACGCCGCATTGGAAGCGTTGGAAAACGGTGCGCGCGGCAACGGCAATCTGCTCGACCTCGCCGTCAAAGCCGCGCGCGCGAAAGCCACTGTTGGCGAGATGTCATCAGCGCTCGAACGCGCCTTCAATCGCCACCAACCACCG
Source organism: uncultured Terricaulis sp. (assembly GCA_964446305.1). Lineage (GTDB taxonomy): Bacteria > Pseudomonadota > Alphaproteobacteria > Caulobacterales > Aquidulcibacteraceae > Vitreimonas. Next base: position 10,460 of record CAYUOC010000026.1, read on the forward strand.
ATCCGCCTCGTCACCGGCATCTATTCGCGCGAAGCGGCGGACGACACCGCCGTCGAGCGCGCCCGCCAAAGCGTCGCCGCCTTCCAAGACGCCGAAGGCAAGCGCCCGAAAATCCTCGTCGCGAAGATGGGCCAAGACGGCCACGATCGCGGCCAGAAGGTCGTCGCGAGCGCCTTCAGCGATCTCGGCTTCGACGTCGAAATCGGTCCGCTCTTTGCGACGCCTGAAGAAGTCGCCGACCAAGCCATCGCCAGCGGCGTTCACATCGTCGGCGTCTCCTCGCTGGCCGCCGGCCACCTCACGCTTACCCCAGCGCTGCGTCTCGCGCTCACCGAACGCGGCCGCGGCGACATCATGATCGTCGTCGGCGGCGTTATTCCGCCGGAGGATGTGCAGACGCTGAAGGAAATGGGCGCAGCGGCGGTTTACCCGCCAGGCGGCGTCATCGCCGATATCGCGCAGAGCTTGCTGAGCGCGCTGAACGAAAAGCTCGGCTACGCGCAGCCAGCGCGAAAGGCAGACTAACTCGTGAAGCTCACCGGATTACAACTCGCGGCTCTGGCCGCGTCGGCCGTCCTCGCCATCGCCTACGGCGCGTACGGCTCATCGCTGTACACCGGCGAGCCGCCGTTCATCGTCGGCACGATCTTCAAAGCCTCGAGCATCGTCATCCTCGGTCTCGTAGCGTTGCTCGCGCGTTCGCGCTTGCTCGCCGTCGGCCTCTTCTTCGGCGCCATCGGCGATGCGCTGCTCGCGTGGAGCCCGGACACCTTTCTTTATGGCGCGTTCGCGTTCCTGATCGGGCACCTCTTTTACATCACGCTCTGGCTGCGCTCCGGCATCGGCATTGGCGCCGCGCTGAAGAGTCCGCCACGTCTCCTTGGCGCGCTCGCGCTGATCGTCGCGTGCATCGTCATGACGTACCTCTTGGTGCCGCGCGACAATCCCATGTTCGCGCCGCTCGCGGTTTACACTGGCGTGCTGACGCTGATGGCGCTCTGCTCGTTCACGCTTCCCACGACACGCTGGCTGGTGATGCTCGGCGCGGTGCTCTTCTTCATCTCAGACGGCTTCGTCGCCTGGAACATGTTCCACCACGACCCCGACCCAACGCTCGCGTACTGGCGCAGCTTCGCCGGTTGGATGATCTATTGGGCCGGCCAAGCCGCGATTTGTTTCGGCGCGCTCGGATTGCACAAAAGCGAGTCGCGCACCTAAGTAGCGCCATGGCCGATCTCACCGCCGCCCGCGAAACGCTGCAGCGTGTGTTCGGCCACGCTGACTTCCGTGGCCTGCAAGCCAACGTCATCAGCGAAGTGCTCGATGGCCGCGACGTGATGGCGGTGCTGCCGACAGGCGGCGGTAAAAGTTTCTGCTACCAGATCCCCGCCATTCTGCGCCCCGGCGTTGGCCTCGTCGTCTCGCCCCTGATCGCGCTGATGCAAGATCAAGTCGCGGCGCTCCGCACAGCCGGCGTCGCCGCCGCGCGTCTCGACTCCACAATCGACAGCCAAGCGCGCCGCGAAACATTGAACGCCGCGCGCGAAGGCCAACTCGATCTGCTCTACGTTTCACCCGAAGGCCTCTTCGCGCAGGGCTTCCTCGATTTCCTCGAACAATGCCCGATCGCGCTCATCGCCATCGACGAAGCCCACTGCGTCAGCCAATGGGGCCATGACTTCCGCCCGGACTATCGCGCGCTCGGCCAGCTTGCCGATCGTTTCCCTGGCGTGCCGCGCATGGCCGTCACCGCCACCGCGGACCTCAAAACGCAAGCCGACATCCGCACGCAACTCCGCCTCGAAGATGCGCGCGCCTTTATCGATTCATTCGATCGTCCCAACTTGGTCCTCGCCGCCGAGCGCAGACCCGCCAAAGTGCAAGAGCGCATCTTCGATCTTGTGCGCGCGCGGCGCGGTAAGTCGGGCATCATCTATGCGGCGACGCGCGACAACGTCGAAAAGACCGCCGCCAACCTGCAAGCGCTCAAAATCCCAGCGCTCGCTTACCACGCCGGCCTCGACGCAAACCTCCGCGCCGATCGCCAACACAAATTCCAAGAAGAAGACGACGTCGTCATGGTCGCCACCATCGCCTTCGGCATGGGCGTCGACAAACCGAACGTGCGCTACGTCATCCACGCGGACTCGCCCAAAAGCATCGAGGCGTATTGGCAAGAAGTCGGCCGCGGCGGCCGCGACGGCGAAACGGCGGAAGGCTTTTGCATCTACAGCGCCAGCGATCTGCGCCGCTCGATCATGTTCGCCAACCAATCGAACGCCACCGACCAAGTCAAAGCCGTGCAGATCAAAAAAGCGCGCCAACTCTTCGCCTATCTCGACGGTCTCACTTGCCGACGCGCCGGCGTGCGCCGCTATTTCGGCGAAGAAAACGCAGAGCCGTGCGGCGTCTGCGATATCTGCACCGATCCCCCAACGTCGATTGACGCCACCGAGCTGGCCGCCAAAGCCATCTCCGCCGTCATGCGCATGGATCAACGCGTCGGCCGCGGTCGCGTTGTGAACCATCTGCTCGGCCGCACCGGCGATGGCCTCGACGAACAATACGCCTCACGCACCACGTTCGGCATTGGCGCCGACCAGGGCGAACCGATGTGGCGCAACGTCATCGAGCATCTTCTGTTCGAAGGCGTGCTGAGCGAAGGCGATGACCAACGCCCCACACTCTCGATCGGCGATGACGACGCCGTGCGCGCCATCTTCCGCAAAGAGCGCACGGTTCGGATACGCGAAGCAGCGAAACCGACACGCCGCAGCAAGGAGGAGCGCCGCGGCGCGCGCGACGCGAAAGGCGCGGCGAAGGCGGGCTTCGATGGCGCCGACGCTAAGCTGTTCGAAGCGTTGAAGGGCTGGCGGCGGGAAACCGCCAACGCCAACGGCGTCCCGCCCTATGTGATCTTCCACGACGCGACTTTGGCGGAGATGGTCCGCACCAAGCCGGCCGATCTCGTCGGCCTCGGCCGCATCTCCGGGATCGGCGAGGCGAAGCTCAAGAAATACGGGACCGAGGTGCTGGCGGTGCTGATCGCGGGGGTTTGAGTCCCAACGTTTATGTTCTCTGTTTGTTCTTGCGTTTTCGGACAAACCCGAATTGAATGGCGGCGCTAGGGAGATTCACATGATCGGCTACGTCACCATCGGCTCGAACGACATCGCGCGCTCCTGCGCCTTCTTCGATGCGGCGTTCGAACCGCTCAACTACAAGCGCACCTTTGAGGGCGGCGGCTGGGCCGGCTACGGGCCGGACGGCAAAAAAGAAGGCTTCGAGATCTATTTGGCAACGCCGGAAAACGGCCAAGCCGCCACCCTCGGCAACGGCTCGATGCTGGCCTTCAAGGCGCCGTCACGCGCCGCCGTCGAAGCATTTCACGCCGCCGCACTCGCGGCTGGCGGTAAGGATGAAGGTGCGCCGGGCGTGCGCGGCGAAAGCGATCCGCCCTTTTACGGCGCTTATGTGCGCGATCCCGAAGGGAACAAGTTCTGCGCCTACTATAAGGGCTAGTTGACCCTGCACGCGCACGCCCCAGTTTCCTCTCAACGGAGGAAACAATGGCTGAGCAACGTCTCGACATCGAAAAGCTGCGCGAGCGCGCCGAGCGCGAGATTGCCTTAGCAGAGGCGACTGGCTCTCGCGCGCACGCCAGCCCCGATTTCAGCAAGGTGTTCATCGAACGCCGCGACGGCACGCGCGAAACGGTGCGCCTCGACACGCGCCCGCACTAATCGCTTAGGCGTCTTCGCTCTCGAGCGCGCGGCGCGCGGCTGCGGGGCCATGCGCGGCGAGTTCGCGCGCCTGCTCCAGCCATTCCTCATCAGAAATGCGGCCTTGCAGGCGGAGATATTGATCAACCCACGCGACGTTCTCTTCGCTCCACGCCGCGATCTGCTCGAAATGGAAGATGCCAAGCGAGTAGAGTGTCGTTTGCTGCAGCAGGCTCACACCTTCGATCAGCGTCAGGTCGTCGGGCGCGCCATTGCGCGCTGACGGCAGTACGGGCGGCTTCGCCCTGCGGCTCGGCGCCGGTGCGGCGGCGCGAACCGGCGTAGCTTCTCGCTCAACCGGCGCTTGCGGGATTGCTTCGATCGGCGCGGCAATCGCTTGCACGGGCCGTTCCTCCAGATGGCGCACGCGCGCCTCCAGATAACGCGCGCGCCACTTCCAACGATCCGGGTCCGGCGCCGCCGGTGCGGGAGGCGCCACCTCGGTATTCTGCGCCTGCAGGTGCGCAACACGCCGCTCCAGATAGAGCAAACGCCAACGCAACAGCATGTCCACGTCGGCGTCAGCCGCGAACGGCTCCGGTTCCGGCGCTGCTGGACTCTCCGCGTCCGTCTCGGTCGAACGCGCGGCGCGCAACTCGTCCTCAAGAAATGCAGCCCGCGCTGAAGCTTCGCGCGCTGTCCACTCCAGCACCGGCGGCGCGGCCTGTTCCACGGGCGCCTCCACCGGCGCTTCGGGTTCGGTGCTGACAAGAGCGCGCGTCTGTCCTTCGAGATAGTTCACCCGCTGTTCGAAATAGCGGAGCCGCCACGCCTGTAGCGCGACGTTCTCGTCTTCAACGGGCTCGACTTCGGCATCCACCGTGCGCGCGCGTTCGGCTTCCGCCGCCCGCAGCCGCGCCAGCTCTTCGGCGTCGAGATCATTCAACTGGCCGCCACGCTGAAGCACCGCCAATTCACTACTTAGTTCGTCGTTGCGGCTACGCGCGGTTTCAAGCGCCCGCTCCAATTCAGCAATGCGCCCGTCGCGAATTTCCAGCAAACGCTGCGTCGGCGCGCCATCGAGTTCAACCGGCTGATCGATCGGCCCATCGCCGGTGAAGCGCACGAGGTCACGCAGCAGATGCTCGCGCTCGCGGCGCGCTGCGGCTTCCCCCGGCGCCGCACGTTCGGCCGCATACATCCAACCTGCCAGCGCCGCGAACATCGCCGTCAACAAAAGCCACGGGGCCAATTGTGCGATCAGGTAGATCATCAGCCGCTCACATAAAATTCGATGCGCCGGTTGGCCGCTTGGCCCGCCGGCGTTGCGTTGCTGGCGCGCGGACGTTCGGGGCCGTAGCCGTGCGCGCTGAGACGCGCGCGCGCGACGCCTTGTCCGGCCAGATAGGAAGCTACCGCGTCAGCGCGGCGGCGCGACAATTCCATGTTCATGGCGCGATCGCCGGTGTTGTCGGTATGCCCCGCCACCTCGATCGAGAAGCGGTCGCAGCGCAGCGCGACCGACGCCAACGCGTTGAGCACCCCCCGGCTCGCCGGCGCCAAAGCTGCCGAGCCCTCGGCAAACGTGATGACATTGCGCTCCATCAAACGATCGAACGCGCGCTCGCACGTTTCCGCATCACCATCGCTGAGGTTCAGCCCCTGCAGTTCGGGATGATCGACATTCAGTCCGTCGATCGTGACCTCCACACGCGAGCGGAACGGCGCAGGCGGGTCCTCCAGCGCATCGCGCGCCCGCGCGACCCCGGCCTCGCCGCCATCGCCGATAACGATGATCTGATTGTCGATGATCCGCACCTCGCCCGTGGTGAGTTGCGCCACCGCGCGCACCGCGTCTTTCGCGAGGTCCGTAAACCGTGGCGACGCCGCGCCGCCAGCAACGTGCATATCGTCGACGGCCTCAAGGTTTTGAAATGCCTGCGCCGCCGTGCTCATGAGTTCGACCCGCGCATTTTCGCTTGGCGCCGCGCCGCTCAGCACCACCCGCGATGCATCGCGCCGCACGCTCCACGCAAACGGTCGCTCGATCGCGCCAACAACCAAGCTCGACGCGTTGACGCTGGTGACGCCGCCGGCCCACATGCCGCCAGCGCCGGCAGCCGTAAGCGCAGCGCGCCGCGCCGCAACAATGTCCGCCTCTTGCTCAACGATGCCGCGCAAGATCACGCGCTGGCCGCTCATCTCGACATCGAGACCCGGAAAACCTTCAGCCGACAGCGCGGTTGAAACACGCTCCTTCAGCACGCTCTCGACCCGCCACAATGCGCCATCATGCGGCGCCAGCATGCCGAGAAACGCTGCCACTCCCGCGCCGATCAGGCCACTGATCAGCAGCAGTCGCCGCCGCGCCGGAGGATCGCCCATGGGGATCACGATACGCGCGCCCGGCGCACCTGCGCTTCAGTCAACGCGGTACGGAGCTGTTCAGTCTCTTGCGCTTCGGCCGCGCGGCGTTGCGCCGCCAGCATGACGAACGCACGCCAGCCGATGGCGAAGCCAATCAGCGCCGCCACAGCGAAGAGGATCACCTCGGAGAGGATAAGGCCGATCATTTTTCCCGCGTCGCGCGCACCCGTTAACGCCTTAACGCCCTTCTAATGCCCAGCGAACTAAGCGAAAACCGGAAAACCCCACAGAGCGAACCTCGCGGGCGCCTCAAGGACATATGGCCCACCACATCACCAGCACCTCCAATCCGCAGATCAAGACGCTGAAGAGCCTGCATCTGAAGAAGGGACGCGCCGAAACCGGCTTGTTCCTGGCCGAGGGCGCGCGCCTGGCTGTCGAGGCGGCGGACTTGGGCGTGTGGCCGGAGATTCTCGTATTCTCGCCGGCAGCGTTACAGCGCGATCAGGTTCGCGCGCTGATCGAAAACGCCGAGGCGCGGCGCGTGCGCTTGATCGAGACCAGCGAGAGCGTGCTCGCCCAGATCAGCAAGCGCGACAATCCGCAGACGGTCATCGGCGCCTACAAGCAGCGCCTGACGCCGTTGGCGGAGATCAGCGGCGACACCGTCGTCGCGCTCGAAGCCATCCGCGACCCCGGCAATCTCGGCACCATCCTGCGCACGTCCGACTCAACGGGCGCCGGCGGTGTGATCTTGGTGGGCGAGACCTGCGATCCGTTCTCGGTCGAAGCCGTGCGCGCTAGCATGGGCTCGCTGTTCGCGATGAAGCTTGCGCGCGCTTCATTCGAGGAGTTGCTTCGTTTCAAGAAGGAACGCGGCGCGCACATGATGGGGCTCTCGCTCAAAGGCGCGGCGTTTGACGCCGACCGCCCGGCGCCGGCGCGCGCCATCGTGTTCATGGGCAACGAGCAATCTGGCCTGCCCGCGCACATGGAAGAGGCGTGCGACTCGCTGGTGAAGCTGCCAATGCGCGGCCGCGCCGATAGTTTGAATCTTGCGATCGCAACGGGCGTAATGCTCTACGATCTTTGGCGGAGACGCGGATATGACGGCGCGCGCGCCTGAGCTTCTGATTGCTGACGACTGGAGCGACTATCGCCTGCTGGATTCCGGCAATGGCGGCAAGCTCGAACAAGTCGGCCCCTACCGCTTCGTGCGCCCCGAGCCACAAGCGCTCTGGGCGCCGCTGCGTCCGGCTCACGATTGGGATTCCGCTGACGCGATCTTCGCAGGCTCATCCGGCGACGATGAAGACAGCGGCCGCTGGCGTTTCAACCGCGAACTGCCGCAGAGTTGGACGTTGAAATGGGACGATATCTCGTTCGTCTCGCGCCCGACGCCTTTCCGTCACTTGGCGTTCTTTCCCGAACACTCCGTGCATTGGCGCTACGCGCGCGACTATCTGAAAGCGCATCGCGGCCCGCAGCCGGAAGTGCTGAACCTGTTCGGTTACACTGGTCTCGCTTCGCTGGTCTGCGCGAAAGCTGGCGCAAAGGTCACGCATGTTGACGCGTCGAAAAAGGCGATCGGCTTCGCGCGCGACAATCAACAAGCCGCAGGCTTAGGCGAAGCGCCGATCCGTTGGATCTGCGACGACGCGCTCACCTTCGTAAAGCGCGAGATTCGGCGTGGCCGCCGCTATGACGGCATCATCCTCGATCCGCCCAAGTTCGGGCGCGGCCCCGATGGCGAAACCTGGCGCCTCGAAACCGATCTCCCCGAACTGCTCGACGCATGCCAAACGCTGCTCCGCACCGATCCTACGAACCGCGCCAGCGCCAAGGGCTTCATGATCGCCACGGTGTACGCGGTGCGCCTCTCCTACTTGGCGCTCGCGCAGACTGCGCAACAGATGTTTGAAGGCGGCGAATGGCAGGCGGGCGAAATGTGCCTGCCGCATGAAGGCCGCAGCGAACTTCTGCCAACGGCGATTTTCGCGCGCTGGCGCGGCTAGTGAAAATTCCGCCCTTTCGGCATCACGTTCGCGGCTTTCGCCACATCGAGATCGATCCGCACATTGCGCGGATGGCGCTGGCGTGAATCCTCGTACGTCGCCTTCTTCGGCTCATCTGTTGGCCCACTGGCGTCGATCGGCGCCGCTTGCGCGGAGAGCTTGGCCAAGAGCGGCGTATAATCATGCACGCGCTCCGCGACCACATGGATGACGCCGCTTTCGCTCTGCACCGGCCCATCGATCGTCACCAGGCGCCCGCCCAATACCTCGCGCCGGTATTGCTCGAACAATTTCGGCCACACCACGATGTTGGCGATGCCGGTCTCATCCTCGAGCGTCATGAAGATCACGCCCGACGCCGTCCCCGGGCGCTGGCGCACCAGCACCAGTCCCGAAACCCGCACACG
>CAYUOC010000026.1:19070-32820 GCA_964446305.1 uncultured Terricaulis sp.
CTGCGCAACCACACATCGCGCACGGAATCGTAACCGGCTCCGCGATTGGCGACGAGCTGCAGCATCTCCGCCTCTTTCAACCCTTGCGCCTGGCGATAGCCCAAGCGCATCGCATGGGTTGAGCGAATATCCGGCGTCATCTCAGTGTGGCGCTTATGCAGCCGCGTCGATGCGACCGGCCCAGGCTCAAGCGTGTTGTCCCATGCCGAATGGTTCACATCGATCGGCCTGATCTCGACGCCATGATCGGCGGCGTCGCGCACGATCTGCGCCGGCGCGTAAAACCCCATCGGTTGAGAATTCAGCAGCGCCGCCGCGAACACATCAGGGTAATAGCACTTCAACCAAGATGATGCGTAGACGAGGATCGCGAAGCTCGCCGCATGGCTTTCGGGAAACCCGTATTCGCCAAAGCCCTCAATCTGAGCGAACGACGCTTCAGCAAAGTTCTTGTCGTAACCGTTCGCGATCATGCCGTTGATGAACTTGTCTTTCAGCGTGCCGATCGTGCCGACGCGCTTGAACGTCGCCATCGCGCGGCGAAGCTTGTCCGCCTCCGATGGCGTGAACCCCGCCGCGACAATCGCGATTTGCATCGCCTGTTCTTGAAAGAGCGGTACGCCGAGCGTGCGCTTCAGCACATCCCACAGCTCAGGCTTCGGCGCGGACGCTTTCTCCAAGCCCTGCCGCCGCTTCAAATAAGGATGCACCATGCCGCCTTGGATGGGGCCAGGGCGGACAATCGCGACCTCGATCACGATGTCATAGAAATCCTTCGGCTTAAGCCGCGGCAGCATCGACATCTGCGCCCGGCTTTCGACCTGAAACACGCCAACTGAATCGGCCCGATGCAGCATTTTATAAACGCGCTCGTCGCTGGCGTCGGATGAATCCAGCTTCACCAGCGTGTCATTCGGGTAGTGCTCGGCGCAGAGATCGAATGCCTTCTTCAGGCATGTCAGCATGCCGAGACCGAGCAGATCGACCTTGAGAATACCGAGATCTTCCAGATCGTCCTTATTCCACTCGACAACAGTGCGATCTTCCATCGCCGCGTTCTGCACCGGCACCACGTCATGCAGCTTCTCGCGCGTGATGACGAAGCCGCCGACATGCTGCGACAAGTGCCGCGGAAAGCCTTGCAGCGCGTTCGCCAGCTCAACGCACTGCATCAGCCTTTCATCGCTCGTATCGAGCCCTTGCTCCTTCAGGTCCTTCTCTTCGACGCCGCGCGACCACCAATGCAGCATCTTGGCCAGATTGCCGACCTGATCCTCGGAATAGCCGAACGTCTTCGCCACTTCGCGAATAGCACTGCGTCCGCGATAGCAGATCAACGTCGCCGCCAGCCCAGCGCGATCGCGGCCATACTTCTTGTAAACGTACTGAATGACTTCTTCACGCCGCTCGTGCTCGAAATCGATATCGATATCCGGCGGCTCGCCGCGTTCTTCGGAAACGAAGCGTTCAAATAGCAGTTCGCTCTTCGCCGGATTTACCGCGGTGACGCCTAGACAATAACAGATCGTGGAATTGGCGGCCGAACCGCGCCCTTGGCACAAGATTTTGTCGACCGGCTTTCCATCCTTATCGAACCCGGATCGGGCAAAGCGCACAATATCAGCGACGGTGAGAAAGTACGGCGCGTAGCGCATGCGCCCGACGATCTCGAGTTCACGGGTGAGAGCGCTCGAAACCTTCTCCGGAATGCCTTCCGGATAGCGCTCGTGCGCCCCCTTCCACGACAACGCGATGAGCGCCTCCTGCGGCGTGGAATATCCCTCCGCTACCTCTTCGGGATATTCGTAGCGAAGCTGCTCCATGGAAAAGCTAATGCCATCGAGGAAGCGCAAGCTCTCCGCTACAGCTTCCGGCGCATCCTTGAAAATGCGCGCGATCTCTTTGATCGGCTTGAGCTGGCGCTCCGCGTTCTTAGCAAGCAACGCGCCCGCCTCGCTCAGTTTCTTCTTTTCACGAATGCAGGTCACGACATCAAGCAGCGGCCGGCGATCGCCGTGGTGCATGAGCGGTTCTGTCGTCGCCAACAAGCGCGCGCCCGTCTGCGCAGCGAGCTGCTTCAGCCGCCGGATGCGCCGGCGGTCTTCGCCATTGAACTGGAAGGGCGCGGCAAGCCAAGCTTCACCCGCGCTCTGCTTGATCTTCTGCAGATAATCACCCAGAGAAAACGGTTCATCGCCGAGTTCGAACGCTGGAATAAGGATCGCCTGCAGCCCCTGCGCGTGCGCAAGATAATCGGCAAAATCCAGCCAGCACTCGCCCTTCGGCGCGCGCCGGTTTCCAACGGTCAGCAACCGCGTGAGGTTCGCATAGCCTGCGCGATCCTTCGGATAGACAATGAGATCGGGCGTTCCGTCGCGAAACACGAGCCGCGAGCCGACGATCACATGAAGATCGCCCTTGCCTTCCTCACGCATCGTCTTGGCTTTGATATAGGCGCGCACGACGCCAGCCAGCGTGTTGCGGTCAGCGATGCCCAATCCTGTCAAACCAAGCGCGACCGCCTGCTCGACCATCTCTTCAGGATGCGATCCCGAACGCAGGAACGAGAAGTTGGTCGTTACGCAAAGTTCAGCAAAGCCGCTCATGCGAAGAGCCCGTGGACGTACCAGCGCGGCTGCGTTTCGGTTTCGCCGTAAAAGCCTTCACGATAAAGCCAGTACCGCCGCCCCTGCTTATCTTCGACGCGATAATAGTCGCGCGTTCGCTCACGCCTCTGCCAATCACCGCTGATCCGCTCCGGCCCTTCCGCGCGCACGACCTCGCGCATCACCCGCCGCCAGCGAAAGCGGATCGGCGGACCATCCGGCACGCTCGCCATCACTTCGATCTGCTGTCCCGGCGAAAACAACCGCACCGGCCGCCGCTGCACGCCATCGGCAGGCGGCTCCACAAGCTTCGACGCTTTGTTCTCGGCCAAAGCTGCGCGCCAGCCGGCGGCGCGCTCCGGCGCATGCTCATCATGCAGCTGCGGGCGTACGACGCGCTTGGCGCCCAGACGCGAGCTCAAAACATCGACGACAGCGCTAATCGCATCGGCATTCGCCGCGGCCGCCTCACCTGAAACGAGCTGCCGCGATCGCTCATTCAGCGCCGCCAACCGCACAACGTCGAGCCGCGCCGCTTCAAAGCCAAACTGCGCATCGAGATTTTCTCCGACGATGTTGAGCTTTTCGCGAAAGAGCCGCATCAGCGGCTTCACTTCGCGCAGCGGCTTCGAGACGTTCACGCCAATCACACGATCGCGGCCATCGACACCGAACAGCACCAGCTCCGCCCGCAATACGCCCGCGCCGCGCACGTCCAGCTTCTCGATCGCATCGCCGCACAAATCCTGCGCCACCTGCAGCACAGCGTCCGCAGTAAAGATCGGCTCAAGAAACCGCCGCAACGCGAACACCGGCGGCGCGGGACGACGCGGCGTCAGCGCTTCACGCGTACGCCCCAGCGCCTGGTCGAGCCGCAGCATCGCATTCTCGCCCGCGCGCGCCGTGAACGAAGAACGCGGCGCGTGCAAAATTTGCGCGATCGTTTTCAGCCCTAGCCGCCGCAACAATGCAGCGGCATTCGGGTCAAGACGTAAGGCTTCGACCGGCAGAGCGGCTAGCTCAGCTTGCCAATCCTCCTCTCCCCCTCTCCCTCGCGGAGAGGGCGAGAGGGTTCGGTAGCGCGCAAACGCCCAGGCCGAGCCTGGCGTTGGCGCAATCGCGGCGCGCGCCCCGAACCCCTGCGCCTGCAACCGCGTCACGATCTCGGCGCGCAATTTCTCCTCGCCGCCAAACAAATGCGCGCAGCCGCTAATATCGAGAAACAACCCTTCGGGCGGATCAACCACCACGATCGGCGTAAACCGCTCACACCACGCCGCGATATTATCGAGCGCGCGCGCATCTTCTTCAGGCTCGGCCTCCACCGCTTCCAGCTTCGGCTGCATCGCGCGCGCATCGGCGAGCGACATGGCGAGCGTTAGCCCGAGCGCACTCGCGCGCGCATCGATGCCCTTGAGCTGATAGGCGCCGCTTTCTTTCGAATAGACCGCAAGCGGGCGATCGTCAGATGGCCCGCGCCCAGAGCGGATCAACCGGTCCGTGCGTATCCGCGGCAGATAAAGCGCGAGCCACCTCGCGTTCGGCAAAGCTGCGCTCATGCGCGTTCCAATCCAAAATAAAAGAAGCGCCCGCCGGCCCGCCGCGATTGCGTGTCAGCTCGGCGCGAAACGCCGGCAGCCCAAGCTCATCCGGCGCCGCATCACTCTCCGCCGGCGCCACGCGCCAACGCGTCCACGCCGCGCTCGGGCCGTTCTCCGGCATCAGCAGCAAACAGCGCGACGCATAGCGCTCGGCAAACAAGAGCAACCGCCTGCTCGCTTTCAGATCGAGCGGCTTGCCTTGGGCGCCGAGCGCGCAAATCACGATCGCGCCCGTCGCCGCCAGCGCTTGCTCGGCCGCCCACAGCGCATCTTCGCGTTTCTTAGCCCGCGCCACGATCAGCCGATCGAGCGGCAATCCATAGTGCGCGAGCCCAACCGGATAAGGCGCGCCCTCTTCGGCGAACGCGGCGTCTTCACCGGCCCAGAACACGCCAGCGGGCCCTGTCCACCTGGCCGCCAGCGCGAGTGTGAACCCCAAGGCCGCCGCCTCGAACCCCGCTCCCGCCGGCCCGATCTCATGCAACGGCTGACCAGCCATGGTGGCGAGCTTTCCCGCGAACCCATGATTTTGGGGCTGCCCCTCCAAGAGGCCAAAGGAGGCTGGACGCGGACTCATGTTCTCTATATGTTCTACACCCCTGAGTCCTCCCCGGCAAGGCGGACGCGGAATGAAATTGGAGGCCGCCGCAGATGTTCGCCTACGCCCTGTTCGACACGGCCATCGGCCGCTGCGCATTGGCTTGGGGCCCGCGCGGCATCATCGGCGTGCAGCTTCCGGAGCGCAGCCCTGAATCGACACGCATCCGCCTGATGCGCCTCTGCCCCAATGCCGAAGAACTCGAACCGCCGAAGCACATCGCCCGCGCCATCGAAGACATCGCAGCACTACTGCGCGGCGAGAAGAAATCGCTCCGCGCGGTGCAGCTCGATCTCTCACGCGTGCCGGCCTTCAACGCTCGCGTCTACGAAACCACCCGCGCCATCGCCCCCGGCGCCACGCGCACCTACGGCGAAATCGCCCGCGCCATCGGCGAGCCGGACGGCGCGCGCGCTGTCGGCCAAGCGCTCGGCCGCAATCCGTTCGCCATCGTCGTCCCTTGCCACCGCGTCGTCGGCGCCAACGACAAACTCGTCGGCTTTTCCGCCAATGGCGGCATCAAGACCAAACTTAAAATGCTAAAGATCGAAGGCTGGCGCGAAAACGAGCCGAGCTTGTTCGAGGAATTGGCTTAGGGAGAGTCCAATGACTGACGCGCCACAGCATCATTCAATCAACTATATCGAACTGCCCCTGAAAGACGTCGAAGCAACCAAAGCGTTTTACAGCCGCGTCTTTGGATGGAGCTTTCAGGACTACGGACCTGACTATCAGAGCTTCACCGGCGCAGCCGTCGATGGCGGCTTCAGCGCCGAGGCGGTTGCCTCGGCGCCTGGTAACGGCACGCTCGTCGTTCTCTATTCACGCGATCTCGAAGCCACGCTCAAAGCGGTCCGTGAAGCCGGCGCGCCGATCAGCAAAGAGCCATTCAGCTTTCCCGGCGGACGCCGCTTCCACTTCATCGACCCCAACGGCAACGACCTCGCGGTTTGGACGACGGAGTAGCGCCAGGGTGGAGCATACCAACCTAGGCGCAGCGTTCCGCAAGCTCAGCCTCGACAAACTTCAAAGACGAATACGAACGCCGCACGCGCCCGCAAAACTCTTTGCGAAAATCTATCCTACACTTCCGAACCCATGAGATACTTCCCTCATCTCCAACACGGGAGGCTCCGGTACCAAAGCCTGTAGCGTTGGAGATGCGGTTTGAACGTGATGCGATGGAAGTCCGCGAGGATGGAAGCCGCTGCTCCGTAAGTCAGAAAGCGGAGGTCCGGACGCGAGAGATATTGGCTCTCGCCCGCACGTCGGCCGGGACGGATGTCAGGCGCTAAGGCTTGGCCGGATACCCAGCGTCTCTGACGCATGGCCACCCGGGAGCACATGAACGCCTCAGCCATCCGCCGGCCGCCAAACAAACCGCGCAGGGCGCGCTTCGGCAAACCCCAACTTTTGTCTCTTGAAGCTTCAGCTGAAGCGCGTCCTGCTCTCCCGCTTTACGAGAGCCCTGAACCCGGAAGCGGTCACGCTGTCCGGCATTGCAGCACGGCTGATTTGCCGGAGCGGGAGCGCGTGCAATCTGCTAGAGTGTCTAAAGTTGCCACTGTTCCTGAATGCGGGGATACGCATCCAGGCCAGAAAAGCACTCATGCCCTTATCGCAAATCACCGTCCCCGCCCTCGCGCGCGCCATCGAAAAGCGCGGCTATGAAACGTTAACGCCGGTCCAGTCCGCCATCCTCGCAGGCGAGTTGCGCGATGCGGACTTGCTGGTCTCGGCCCAAACAGGCTCAGGTAAAACCGTCGCCTTCGGCCTCGCGCTCGCCCACACGCTGCTCGGCAAGGCGGACCGCTTCGAACAAGCGCGCGATCCGCTGGCGTTGATCATCGCACCAACACGCGAACTGGCGATGCAGGTGAAAGCCGAGATTCAGTGGCTCTACGCTGAAGCCGGCGGCGTCGTCGCCTCATGCGTCGGCGGCATGGACGCGCGCGACGAACGCCGCGCCCTCGATCGCGGCGCGCACATCGTCGTCGGCACGCCAGGGCGCCTGGTGGATCACCTGCACCGCGGTTCACTCGTGCTCGATAGCTTGAAAGCCGTCGTGCTCGATGAAGCAGACGAGATGCTCAATCTCGGCTTCCGCGAAGAGCTGGAATTCATCCTCGACACCGCGCCGGCCGAACGCCGCACGCTGATGTTCTCGGCCACCATGCCGCGCTCGATGGCGGCGCTCGCGGCGAAATATCAGCGCGACGCCCAGCGCGTGAACACCATCAGCACGGCAAAGCAACACGCCGACATCGAATACCTCGCGCTCACCGTCGGCGCCCACGACACCGAAAACGCCATCTTCAACGTGCTGCGCTACCACGATGCGGCCAACGCGCTGGTCTTCTGCGGCACGCGCGCAGCGGTGACGCACCTGCAGAGCCGGTTCAGCAATCGCGGCTTCTCGGTCGTCGCGCTCTCAGGCGAACTCAGCCAGAAGGAGCGCACCTACGCGCTGCAGGCGCTCCGTGATCACCGCGCCAATGTCTGCATCGCCACCGATGTCGCCGCCCGCGGGCTCGATCTGCCGGACCTCGATCTCGTCATCCACGCGGATCTACCGAAGAACCCGGAAGCGCTCCTCCACCGCAGCGGCCGCACCGGTCGCGCCGGCCGCAAAGGCACCAGCGTCCTGATCGTACCCTATCCCGCACGCCGCCGCACCGAACGCCTGTTGCGCGAAGCCAAGATCGAAGCGCGCTGGAGCGAACCGCCTTCCGCCGATGACGTGAAGCAACGCGATCAGCAACGCCTACTCGATGACGCGGTGCTCAGCGATCCGATCACCAGCGAAGAACGCGCCATTATCTCCGCGCTGCTCGAACGCCACGACGTCGATCAGATCGCCGCGGCCTTCGCGCGCCTCTATCGCAAGGGCCAACCGGCGCCAGAAGATCTCATGGCGCCGCCCGCCGAAGCGCAACATCCCAACCGGCCCGCGCCACGCCCGCAAGGCTTCGAACAAAGCGTCTGGATCACGCTCACTGTCGGCTACGCGCAGAAAGCTGAGCCGCGCTGGCTTATTCCGATGCTCTGCAAAGCCGGCGGCATCACCAAGCGCGACATCGGCACGATCCGCATCGAGAACCGCGAGACGCACGTCGAACTCAACGCGGCCGTCGCCGACAGATTCTTCGCGCATGTCGGCCAAGATCGGCATCTGGAAAAGAACATCGCCGTGATGCCGATGCGCGAGCGCGGGCAAGCCGAGCAGCGCGAACGCCCGCGCAAGCCGGAGCGCTCGGAGCGACCGGACCGTCCGCAGCGGCAGGAGCGCAACGAACGCCCTGCGCGCGGCGAGCGCCCCACACAAGAAGCGCGCAGCGGCAAGACGCTGAAGAAAAAGCACGCCGCCGACAAGCCACACAAGTCCAAGCCATATAAGAAAAAGACCTGGGACCCGGCGGATTAAGCGGGCCGGCTTAGGCTTGGTATGGTTCGGCCACGGTCGCTGCGAGCGCGCGTAATGCAGCGACCGACGCTCGATCGCCTTGCATGCTTTCGGCCGCGTTCGCCGCGACCAGCACGCCGTTGCCGGTTTCGGGAAACAAGCACACCAGCGCAAACCAATTGCCATCAGAGCCCGAGTGAGTGAGCGCAGGGCCGCGTAAATTCATCGGATGTGGCGCAGCACCCCAGCCAAGCGCCGTGCGCGTGTCGCCCTGCGGCGCGTGAAGGAATCGATAGCTGCCTGTGCTGAGCACGCGCCCACGCCCATGCTCGCCTTGCATCTGATCGATGCAAAACCGCGCCCAATCGCGGAGCGTCATGCGCATCGCACCAGCGGGTGCGAACATACGCGGATTGACGTCGTTCTGTTGGTTGGCGATGCGGCCGTCAACATGGCCCTGCGGTTCATTCGCGGCGCCGAATTGATCAAAGCTGATCGACTGAATGCCAAGCGGCTCAAATACCTCGCGTACAATGAGCGTGTCGAACGCTTGACCCGCCGCCTGCTCTGCGCACGCAGCGGCAATGAGGAAGCCGGTGTTTGAATAGGAGCTCTCGCCACGCGCGGGACCCGCGGCTGCTTCTTGCAGGCAGCGCGCAATGTAACGCGTGCGCTGATCCCGCAGCGGCGCTGTATCGGTGTGGAAGGTGAGGAAGAAGTCCATGTCCGAGACATTCTCGGGCAGACCGGCGCGGTGCGAGAGGAGATCGGGCAAAGTTGCCGTGCGATAGGCAGGCTGCATGGTTGCTGCGAGATCGGGCAGCATCTCCGCCAGCGGCCGCTCCCACGACAACACGCCGGCATCGACGAGTTTCGCAACCAAAGTTGCGGTCATGGCTTTGCCGTTGGAGCCCTGATGCCAGCGATCGTTCGGAGCGACCATGGCGGGCGAACCCAAAGCGCGGATGCCGGAGAAATACTCTGTCTCAATGCTGAAATTGCGGATGACGATCGCCGCCATGCCCGGCACGGCGGTCCCGACCATGGCTTCGCTCAACGGCGATGTGGCTTGCGGCGCCGCCGGCATGTCGGCCCGGCTACCGGGCGTCGCGCAACCAGCGAGCGCTACGGCGCTGGCAGCCAGAGAAAAATCGCGTCTCGTAAACATGAGGATCTCCTAGCGCGCGCCACGGATCGTGCCGATGCCGGTTGCGATCAACCACAATGTCACGGCGACAAAACCCGCAATCGTCACCAGCGCGAACGCTTGGCCCGACTGGCCGACGGCCAGAATCAGACCCTCGCCCGTGCCGACGAGGATCGCCGCGGCGGTCATTGGGCCAAGACCACCGCTGACGAACTTACGTTCGCGCAGCTGAAGCGTTCTCAGCAACACAACAAACATGGCCAGCAGATCGAACGCGTGGTCGATGGTGACAGTGGGGATCAGCGCCCTGACGGCAAATCTTTGAACGCGACGCCCTTATCGACACGCACATCTTGGGGCAGGCCGAGCACGCGTTCGGCGATGATGTTCTTCAGAATCTCATCGGTGCCGCCGGCGATGCGCAGGCCCGGCGCGAACATGTAGCTCTGGTGGAACGCGCCTTCGAGCGGAGCGAGATCGGGATCGTTGATGATGCCGTAGTGATCTTGCGCTTCGATCGCGGTGTTGGCGATGTCCATCATTTGATTGGCGTTGATCACCTTGCCGATCGACGATTCCGGGCCAGGCGTCTGGCCTTTCGACAGCGCCGTCATGGTCCGGAATTTTGCCAGCTTGTAGCCTTCAGCGCGGACGATCCAATCGGCGAGCTTCTGGCGGAAGCTCTCATCTTGAATGAGCGTACCATCGCCAGATGGCGAATTGATGCCCTTGGCGAAATCGAAAATCTCCTTGTAGTCGGGGCCGTACGAACCGCCGACTGCGAGACGTTCATTCATCAAAGTGACGAGCGCGACATTCCAGCCCATGCCGGGATCGCCGAGGCGCCACGAGTCCGGAATGCGCACGTCGGTGAAATAGACTTCGTTGAATTCGCGCCCCCCGGATGCCTGGTGGATCGGACGCACTTCAACGCCCTTCTGCTTCATGTCGACGATGAACATCGTCAGACCCTTGTGCTTCTCGACGTCCGGATTCGTGCGCGTGAGCAGAATGCCGAAATCGGAGAATTGCGCGCCAGTGGTCCAGACCTTTTGGCCATTGATGACCCAATCGTCGCCATCGCGCACCGCCTTGGTCTTGCCGGCGGCGACGTCCGAGCCTGCGCTTGGCTCGGAGAAGAGCTGGCACCAGATCTCCTCGCCGCGCAGCGCCTTGGCGACATAGCGATCCTTCGTCGCGTCATCGGAGAACGCGATCACTGTCGGCACGCACATGCCGAGGCCGATCGAGAACGGCGCGCTTGGCGCGTCGAACTTCGCCTCTTCCTGATTGAAGATAACGGCGTAGATCGGCGGCAGACCGCGACCGCCTTGCTCCTTGGCCCAGGTGATGCCGGCAAAACCGGCTTCGGCTTTGCGCCTCTGATATTCCTTCGCGGCCTTGAGATATTCGGCCGGCTTCAAGCGCCGCTGCAGACGCTCCTTATCATTGCTCTTCGGCTGCACGTTCGCTTCCAGGAACGCGCGGGCTTCGGCGCGGAACTTGGCTTCTTCGGGCGTGTCGTTGAAATCCATTGTCGTATCTCCTCACGCCGCGTTGCGTTGTTCGAGCCGCTTCACGAGTTTCTCTTTCCAAACCGCAGGACTTCCAGCTTGCACCGCCAGCAACTTGGCGCGGCGATAGAAGAGGTGGCAGTCGACTTCCCAGGTGAAGCCCATGCCGCCGTGCGTCTGGATGTTCTCCTTGGCGCAGAGATAGTACGCATCGCTCGCGGCCGCGCGCGACGCGGCGGCGGCGAACGGAAGCTCCGCCGCTTCCGTCGACAGCGCCCAGGCGCCGTAATAGGCGTTCGAGCGCGCGACCTCGATGTTGACGTACATATCAGCAAGCTTGTGCTTGATTGCCTGGAACGAACCGATCGGACGCGAGAACGCGTAGCGCGACTTTGCGTACTCTGTCGCCATCTCAAGACAGACCTGCGAACCACCGACTTGCTCGAACGCAATCAGCACCGCGGCGCGATCCAGAACTTGCTCGGCCAGTTCCCAGCCTTGGCCAGCTGCGCCGAGGCGCTCGGCCTTCGCGCCCTTGAAGTCGAGCTTGGCGTGACCGCGCGTTGGATCAAGCGTCTTCAACGTCGTGCGCGTCACGCCCGTCTGATTGAGATCGACGAGCACCAGCGAAACACCACTGCCTTCCTTGGCGACGACAACCGCGTGCGTGGCGCAATCGCCGTCGGTCACCGGGATCTTCACGCCGGTGAGCGTCGAGCCATCGAACTTGGCGCTGATGCTCGAAGCCGCCGGCGCACCGGGGCCCTCGCTTAGTGCGAAGCAACCGATCGCTTCGCCACCTGCGACTTTCGCTAGGTAGGCGCTCTTCTGGGCTTCACTGCCGGCAATCAGCAACGCTTCCGCGAAGAAATAGACGGTCGATGAAAACGGGATCGGCGCGACCGCGCGGCCGATTTCCTCGGCCAGAACGCAGAGCTCCAAACGCCCAAGCCCCAGGCCGCCGTATTCTTCGGGGATCGCGGCGCCCAGCCAGCCCATTTCGGCAACGCCACGCCATAGCGCTTCGTCGTAAGACCTCGCGTCATCGTCCAACACGCCGCGCACGACCTTGATAGCGGACTTATCAGCCAGAAACTTGCGCGCCTGGTCCTTCAGCGCCTTCTGATCGTCAGAAAAATCGAAATTCACCCCGTTTCCTCCCGGGCTTATGGTTGCCGCCATACTAACGCTGTCACTGCAAAGCCCGAAAGAGTGTCTTGGCGTCAACGTCTGTTCACGAAGGCTCAATCGCAGTGCGCTAAGCTCTCCGCTCAGATTTGGGGTGAGTACCAATGGCGAAGGCGGTCTTCCATAAGGGCCAGCGCGTCTACGTTAAGCCGGTGGCGACGTGGGCCGTGGTCGAAAACGTCAACCCGCAATGGGTGAAGGGCGTCGAGGAGCCTTTGCGCGTCACCTACGATACCGGGCTCGGGCGCGACTTCCACGCGCACGAACTGGCGGCCGAAGAAAAGGACCCGCACAAGCCGGATCTGATCGAGACCGAGAACTGGCGCATCCTGCGCGCCGTCAACCGGCTCAGCCAAGATGCGCGCGATCCGCGCCATCCTTATCCTGGCACCTACCCTGTCGTCGTTACCGACGAGAAGGACTGGGGCGGCTGGCGTGTGCCGATGGCGGAATACGACCGCGATCCGCAGCGCATCGAGCATCAATCGCGCGTCTTCGCCAATGCGCTCCGGCTGATGCGGGTGGCGCGTGAACTGATCGAGTTCGCGCAAGATTACCCCCACGAAACGCCGGGCCAATTGATGGAGCTGGCGCAGCAGGCGGAGATGACGCTGGCGGCGGTCTATCATGAACCGACGCCGCGCCAAGAAGCCGTCGTCGCGGCTGAATAAGGCGCATTGATTTCTAGGCGCGCCAAGCTCATGTCAGGCCTTCCCTGGAGGCCTGAATGCGCGACGCCGAGAACGTCACTGTCCGTCTGTCGGATTACCAACCGCCCGACTATCTGATCGACGAAATCGCGCTCGTGTTCTCGTTGGAACCAGAGGCGACGCTCGTCGCCGCGCGCAGCCATGTGCGGCGCACAGGCGCGGACGGCGCGCCACTGGTGCTGAACGGTGAGCGGCTCGAGCTTCAGAGCGTCGCCATCGATGGGCAGAAGCTGAGCGAGAACAAGTATCGCGTCGAACCCGGCCGCTTGGTCATCGATAATCCGCCAGCCTCGTTCCTGCTCGATATCGTCACGCGCATTTCGCCGGCGACGAACACGCACCTCGAAGGCCTCTACATGTCGGGCGGCCGCTTCTGCACGCAGTGCGAGGCCGAAGGCTTCCGGACGATCACCTATTATCTGGATCGGCCGGACGTGATGGCGCGCTTCGCCGTGCGTATCGAAGCGGACAAAGCCGCCTACCCGACGTTGCTCTCAAACGGCAACCTAACTGAGAGCGGCGATCTGCCGGATGGCAAGCACTTCGCCGTGTGGGTCGATCCACATCCGAAGCCCGCGTATCTGTTTGCGCTCTGCGCCGGCAAATACGAGTCGATCCACGATGAATTCGTGACGCAGAGCAGCCGCAAGGTGGCGCTCGGAATCTATGTCGACCCAGGTGACTCGCCGCGCGCGCACTACGCCATGGATGCGCTGAAGCGTTCGATGAAATGGGACGAGGAGACGTTCAAGCGCGAGTACGATCTCGACGTGTTCAACATTGTCGCCGTACGGGACTTCAATTTCGGCGCGATGGAGAACAAGGGGCTTAACATCTTCAACTCGTCGCTGATCCTCGCTGACGCCGACACGGCGACAGATGCGGACTTCGAGGCGATCGAGGCCGAGATCGGCCACGAATAATTACACAAATGGACCCGCAACCGCATCACCAGCCGCGATTTGTTCCAACACTGCTTGAAG
>CAYUOC010000027.1:0-10268 GCA_964446305.1 uncultured Terricaulis sp.
GAAGAACGCCGGTCGTGCTGAAGAGCGCCGACATCACCATGGTCACGCGCGCGGCCGGCGTGGAAAAAATCGATGGCGGGGGCGACTCAGCGCTCACGCGCCCCGCCTAGCATTGCTTTTGAACTGCCGCGAGACGGCGGAAATGCAATGCTCGCAGCGCCAGCCTTGCACCGCGCGCCTCACGCCCGTAACCCTGCTGGCCATGTACGGACAGACACCCCCGCCCCGCCGCGACCTTTATCCGGCGATCGAAACCTACGCGACAGAGATGATGAAGGTTTCGGACCTGCACACGATCTATGTGGAGCAATCCGGCAACCCACAGGGGCGCCCGGCGGTGGCGCTGCATGGCGGGCCCGGCGGGGGCTTGTCGCCGGAGATGCGCCGGTTCTTCGACCCGAAGCGCTTTCGGGTGCTGGCGATGGATCAGCGCGGCTGCGGGCGTTCGACGCCGCATGCGGAGCTGCGTGAGAACACGACTTGGGATCTGGTCGCCGACATCGAGCGGGTGCGCGAGAAGTTCGGGATCGACAAGTGGGTCGTGTTCGGCGGCTCGTGGGGTTCGACGTTGGCGCTGGCGTATGCGGCCAAGCACCCGGAGCGCGTGGCGGGCTTGGTGCTGCGCGGCATCTTCCTGCTGCGGAAGAGCGAGATCGACTGGTTCTATCAGGAAGGCGCTAGCCACGTTTATCCGGATGCGTTCGAACGCTACGCGCAGGCGATCCCGCCAAGTGAGCGCGGTGATTTTCTGGGCGCCTATCATCGGCGGCTGACGTCACCGGATTGGGCTGAACGCGTGCGCGCGGCGCGGGCCTGGGCGCGCTGGGAAGGTGAAACGATTTCGATCGCGGGCCCAAGCGCGTTGCCGTCACGGTTCAATGAGGATCGCTTCGTTGAGGCGTTCGCGCGGATCGAGAACCATTATTTTGTGAACGGCGGCTTCTTCGAGAGCGACGGCTGGTTGCTGGAGCAAGCGCCGCGGATGCGCGGGATTCCGTGCCGCATTGCCCAAGGCCGCTATGACATGTGCACGCCGATGCGGAGTGCTTGGGATTTGAAGCAGCGTTGGCCGGAGGCTGAGCTGGAGGTGATCCATGATGCGGGTCACTCGAGCTTGGAGCCGGGGATCGTAGATGCGCTGGTGCGCGCGACGGACTGGATGGCGGATCGCGCGAATTGGTAGTGCTCACCCTTTCCCGGATGAACGCGTAGCGTTCAGTCCGAGACCCATAGACACGAATGGGCAGACGTTAGCGCTCTAACGATTCAAAGTTGGGGTTATGGGTCCCGGGCTCTTCGCTTCGCGAAGCCCCGGGAATGGGTGGAGGCGTAGCCTCCTCCCAGATTACATCACCACAGCCAACCACGGGCGCCGTGTTGGTCGCGGTGCAGATCGACCGAGAGGACGATGGCGTAGCCGGCCATCAGCGTGACCATGGCGGTGCCGCCGAAGCTGATGATGGGGAGCGGGATGCCGACCACGGGGACGAGGCCGATCACCATGGCGGTGTTGATGAAGACGTAGCACGCGAGCGTCGCGGCGATGCCGCCAGCGGCGAGTTTGCCGAAGAGCGAGCGGGCTTTGTAGGCGACCTGCATGGTCAGCGCCATGAGTGCGCCGAAGAGCCCGAGCACGAGCGCGCCGCCGAGCAAGCCGAATTCCTCGACGATCATCGTGAAGATGAAGTCGGTGTGCTTTTCGGGCAGGAAGTCGAGCTGACTTTGCGTGCCTTGCATCCAGCCGCGGCCGAGCAAACCGGCGGAGCCGATGGCGATTTTCGATTGCAGAACGTGATAGCCGGCGCCGAGCGGGTCCTGGGTGATACCGAGGAAGACGTCGACGCGCTGGCGCTGATACTCATGAAGGACGCCGAAATACGCGAAAATCGCGCCGCCGACGGCGACGATCGCCCCTGCCGCGATGATACGCCAGAGCAAGCCGCCGAGGAACATGATGCAGACGCCGGCGAAGAGGATCATCAGCGACGTGCCGAGGTCAGGCTGGTGCATGACGAGGGCGACGGGCGCGACGATCATCAGAAACGGCGGAACGATCCAGAGCACAGTGCCGGTCTTGCGCGGATCGAGCTGGTGATAATAGCGCGCCAGCGCCAGCACGATGCCGACCTTCATAAGCTCTGACGGCTGCAGCGACATCGGGCCGATATCGAGCCAACGCTGCGCGCCCATCCGCGTGGCGCCGAAGAGTTCGACGCCGACGAGCAAGATGAGCGCGACTGCGTAGAGCGGGTACGCGATGGCGAGCCAAAAGCGCGTGTCGAGAAAGAGCGCCGAGACCACCATCACGACCAGCAGCACGGCGAAACGGATGCCGTGCGTGAGCGGCATGTCGGTCCAGGCGCCCGAGGACACCGAGAAGTGCATCAGCACGCCGATAAAGGCGAGCGCGATGAGAATGGTGATGATGCCCCAATTGAGCTTGGCGAAACGGTCGAACACCGTGTTGGGGCCGCTGCCGGAGAGAGAAAGCGTTGTCATGCGTTCCTCGCCAGATTTTGTTCGAGCTGCGCCAGGTTGGCGGGCGTGCGCCGCGAGGGATCGCGCAGCAGCGTTGCGCGCATGATCTCGCGCGCGATCGGACCCGCGACGCCGGAGCCCGCGCCGCCGTGCTCGACGACGACGGCGCACGCATAGCGTGGCTCGTGCCATGGGCCGAAGCAGCAGAAAAGTGCGTTGTCGCGGAAGCGCCACTCGATCGTCGACCAGTGACGGCCACGGTTGTTGCCGAGCGCGCGGACTTGCGCGGTCCCAGTTTTGCCGGCGATCTGCACGGGCGCCCAGCGGCTGTTTTCCGGCGTGCGCGGTACGGCTGCGCCGGTTTCCGGGTGAAGCACGAGTTCGAGATTGCCGGCGCGCATGGCGGTGCCGCCGGGCTCGTTACAGACGCCGAACATGCCGTCGCGGACGCGCGCGAGGTGATCGGCTTCGATGCCGGCCATGTGCGGCGGCGACGGCGGATCGGAAATGTTCGGGCCTTCGCGGATGAGACGCGGCTCAACGGCGTATCCGTTATTGCCGAGGCGCGCTGCCATGACAGCGAGCTGCAGCGGCGTGACGCCCATGGCGCCCTGCCCGATGCCGTAGTTGACGGTGAGACCGCCCGTCCAACCTTCGTTGCGGTTTTCGCGCCACCAAACTGGATCGGGAATGAGACCCGCGCGCACGTTCGGCACATTGACGTTGTAGGTTTGGCCGAGGCCGAACTGGCGCGAGACGGCGGCGATGCGCTCAGGCCCCGCGCGCAGAGCGGCTTGATAGAAGAAGACGTCGCACGAATGCTTGATGGCGTCGTGCAAGTTCACGCGGCCGTGTCGGCTCCAGCAATGGAAGGTGCGGCCGCCGTAGAAGAATCCGCCGCCGCAACTGGTGGACCAATTGTCTTCCATGCCGGCTTGTTTGGCGGCGATGCCGACAATCATCTTGAACGTTGAGCCTGGCGCGTAAACACCGGTCACCGTCTTGTGGTAGAGCGGCTTTTTCTCGTCGAGATTGTAAGCGTCGAAATCGCTCTGGCCGATGCCGTTGACGAAAAGGTTCGGATCGAAGCCCGGCGCCGAGGCCATGACCAAGAGATCGCCGGTATGGATGTCCATCACGACGGCAGAGCCGGACTGTTCGCCAAAGTTCTGCATCGCGATGCGCTGCAGATCGTGATCGAGCGTGAGCACGAGACCCGATCCGCGGATCGGTTCGCGGCGCTCGCTTTCATCCTCGCCCTGCTCGACGCCACGCGCATTGACGATGACTTTGCGATAACCGGCTGTGCCATGCAGCGCGTCTTCCATCGACGCTTCTAGGCCTGCCTTCCCGACGCGAACGTGCGGGTTGCGCAGATAGGTGGCGCGGGAAGAGCCCTCGCCTTCGGTTTCGATGACGCGATCGAGATCGCGTTGTGTCGGCTTTTGGACGTAGCCGATCGGGTGGCCGTAGACGACGTCGTACGGATAAGCGCGCACGTCCACCGATTGAGCGACAATGCCGCGAAGCTCTGGCAGGCGCACGTTGATGGCGTTGAACTGCTCCCAGGTCAGGCCGTCTTTCAGCGGCTGCGGTTCGTAGCGTGAGCCGCCGCGGACGCGGATGATGACGCGCCGCACCCATTCAGCGTCGAGTCCGAGGATTTGCGCGACGCGGCCGACCACCTCTTCCATGTTCTCGACGTCGTTCTGGACGACGGCGACCTGGTAGTCCTTCGAGGTTTGCGCCAGCACAGTGCCGAAGCGATCGTAGATGATGCCGCGCGGCGGAGCGATGATGCGGGTGTCGAAGCGGTTTTCGTCAGCGGCGTTGGAGTATTCGCGGCTGATCAAGTTGGTGGCCTGGAGCTGGCCCATACGGAACAGGATCGTGCCGAGCACGCCAACACCGACGAACGACAGCAATGTCGCGCGGCGGTTGAAGATCACCGTTGCGTCGCGCTTCGGCAGCGTGGAGCCGACCTTCTTGCCCTTCATCGGCGGCCTCCCTGACGGAGCGCTGGCGAGTTGCTCATGTAGAGCGGCCGCACCAGCGGGAAGGCGATGGCGGTGATGATGGCGGCCTCAGCGTACGGCAGCACCGAGACGTTGCGGCCAAGACCCAAGCGCGCAAGCACATAGGCGACGCCGATGGTGAAGAGCGCGGTGCCTATGAAGCCGCCCCAGAGCGAGACCAAGTTCGGCGCCGACATCAGCACGGCGAGCACGCGGCCGACGAGGTAAGCCGAGAGGTAGATCGCGGCGAAGAGCCCGTACGGGCCGCCAGCAAGTTGATCGTGCACGAGGCCGAGAATGGCGAGCGTCAACGGCGCGCGCCAGCCGCTTTCATCTTCGGCGGCCCAGCCGTACGCCGCCCACAGCACGGCGAGCGGTAGCGGCGGTTGCGAAAAAAGCGGACCAAGCGGCAACGCCGGAAGGATGACGCTGAGCACCGCAAGCGCGAGGCCCCATGCGCGCAAGACGCTCCGGGACGGCGCGCGCGATGTGAACGCGTTCATTGCGGCGGCGTCGCCGGCTGCTCAGCGGGCGGCGGCGCTTCCTGTTGCGGTTGAGCGGGCGGCGTTTGCGCCGGCGTTTCGTTTTGGGCAGTGCGTTGGCGCGGCGGCTGCGGCGCTGGACGCTGCGCGGGGGTGGCGGCAGGCACGTTTGGCGGCGGCGCCATGGTTTGCGTGCCGATCACCGCGACCGATGACGAAGAGCCGAGCGGCGGCGTCGCGTTCGGATCGGCGGTTTCTTCCGGCGGCTCGACCGGAATGAACGGAATGATGCGGACGAAATCGATCGGCTGCTGCGAGGCAGAGAGCGACACGCGCCAGGAGCCGTCGCGCTCGCGCCGGGCGACACCAACAGAGATGCCGCGCGGATAGAGGCCGCCGTCGCCGGAGGTGATGACGCGCTCGCCTTCGCGCAGGCTTTGCGCGCCGACGATGAAATCCATTCGTGGCGCTTGGAGTTGGTATGGGTAGAGCGAAAGCTCGGGGCGGCGCGTCGCCTGCCCTGCGAGCACGGCGCGCACGCGCGAAGCTTCGCCCATCACCGGGATGCGGGAGTTGTAGTCGTCCAGCATCAGCACGCGTGATGAGTGCTGGCCGACAGAGACGACCCGGCCGACGAGGCCGTTCTCATTCACGGCGATGAAGCCGACCTGAACACCGTGCAGCGCCCCGGCATTGGCGACGAGCGTCCGCATGAACGGGCCGCCGCTATCGAGCACGAGTTGTGCGGCGATGGAGTTTTCGATGTCGGCGCCTTCGCCGAAGCCGTCTTCCGGCATGCGCAGCAGCGACTCGTAGCGCCGGTTGCGTTCGGCCAGGCGCTCGGCGAGATCGCGCCAGGCTTGCAGCTCGCGGTTCTCGGCTTCGAGCTCTTGGATGCGGTCGGCGGAGTTCCAGCCGGCGAACAGGCGATCGAAGAAGCCCTCGCCGGCGCGCGCCGGGCCAGTAGCGACGCGGCCCGCAGCGGCTGCGCCGTCATCGCCGGTTTGCATGACGGCTTCGGTTTGCGGCGTGCGGCCGGCCTGCGTGCCGATGAGTACGACCGCGCCGATAGCAAGCACGATGCCCAACGCAACGCCGGCGGGGACCCGTCTCCCGCCGCCTGCGCGACGCACACTGCTTCTGCGTCTGGCCACTTATGCCGCCTCTTTGCCGCGCTTGATCAGACTTCTTCCGTCAACAGACGGCGCGCTTCCTGCGAATTGATGGTGTCGAGCGCGATACCGCAGCCTTTGACGACGCAACGCAGCGGATCGTCCGCCACCGACACGCGGATCGAGATACGTTCCTGCAAAACCGTGTCGAGATTGCGGAGCAGCGCACCGCCGCCCGTCATCATGAGGCCGTGGTCGTAGATATCGGCAGCCAATTCCGGCGGCATTTGCTCGAACGCTTGGCGCACGGCGTCGACGATGCGCGTAACCGGCTCCGCGAGCGCGTCGGCGACCATCGCTTCGGTGACGGTGATTTCCTTCGGCACGCCGGAGAGATTGTCGCGGCCCTTGATCGGGAGCGACATGCCCTGCCCGTGGTCGGGGGCTTTGGCGGTGCCGATTTCCTTCTTGATACGCTCGGCGGTTGAATCGCCGATCATCAGGTTTTCCTGACGGCGCAGGTATTGGATGATGGCTTCGTCCATCTTGTCGCCGGCTTCGCGGAGCGAGCGCGACCAGACGAGGCCGCCGAGCGAGAGCACGGCGATTTCCGTGGTGCCGCCGCCGATGTCGACGACCATGCAGCCTGACGGATCGTCGATCTGCAGACCGGCGCCGAGGGCCGCGGCAACAGGCTCTTCGATCAGCTTCACCCGGCGCGCGCCGGAGGCTTGCGCGCTTTCGAGAATGGTGCGGCGTTCAACCGGGGTTGCGCCAGTCGGCACGCAGATGACGATTTGCGGCGAGATCAACGCAGGGCGCGGCAGCACCTTGCGGATGAATTGCTTGATCATCTCCTCGGCGACGTCGAAATCGGCGATGACGCCGTCGCGCAGCGGGCGGATGACTTCCATGTTGCGGTGGGTCTTGCCGAGCATCGTCTTGGCTTCGGCGCCGACAGCGTAGACGACCTTGCGGCCGCCTTCGTTGACGTACGCGACGACGGACGGCTCATCGAGAACGATGCCGCGGCCTTTGACGTGAATAAGCGTGTTCGCGGTGCCGAGATCGATGGCGAGATCTGGCGCAACTAGACCGAACATATTGCCGAGCATTCTATGACAACCCTCGCCGCCGAATCAGGCCCTTTGACGGGCTTAACGCAGCCTTTCTTAACAATCCGGAAGGCGCCCGCTCGAGGCGGGACAGGGGCGTTGGGGGCGCGTGCGCG
Organism: uncultured Terricaulis sp.; assembly: GCA_964446305.1. Lineage (GTDB taxonomy): Bacteria > Pseudomonadota > Alphaproteobacteria > Caulobacterales > Aquidulcibacteraceae > Vitreimonas. The sequence goes on from CAYUOC010000027.1 coordinate 7,319, forward strand.
GGAACTTTCTGCAAAGTTCGCGCTCATGCCGACCGACCGCCCCCGTTCGCCGACGAGATGGACTTGCCGTGATTGCGACGCGGGATGCAAGGGGCGGACCGCATAAGGCCGTTCCGTTGCCGCAATTGTTCTGAAAGACACACAACGCCGCCGACTGGGGCGCGCGCTTGCGGGGGCCGGTGTGGCGCCCGATTATTGCAGGTGGAAATTTCCACGAACTGGGCGGGGAAAAGCTTGGTCGGCAAGGCGTTAAGGTTCTTGGCGGCGGCGCTCTTTGTAGCGCTCGCTGGGCCCGCGGCGGCGCAAACAAGCGTCGACGAGGCCGAGCGCGGCATTGTGCGCATCGTCGTGATCCTCGAAAGCGCCGATGGGCGTATGCTTTACGGCTCAGGTTCGGGGTTTGTGGTCGCGCCGAACCTCGTGGTGACCAATGCACACGTTGTCGCGCCGGCGCGGCAACGCTCCGAGTTTGAACTCGCGGTCGTACCGCCCGAAGGCGAAGGCCTGATCCCAGCGCGCATCATCCGTTACTCACCGAATTCGGAACTGGCGCTGCTGGAGTTCGTCGGCGGGCCGGACCTGCCGGCGCTGACGATATCCACAGTTGAACCCCATGCGGGCGATGGCGTCGTCGCGCTTGGGTATCCGGATGTGGACTATCAGGGCGCAACCGGCGCGGACTTGCTCCGCCCTGCCCCGGCCTCGCGGACGTCCGGTCAGATTTCCTCATTGCGGGACACCGCGCCGACGGGCGAGCCGATCCCCTCGATCAACCACCAGGCGGTGATCTCCTCAGGCTCTTCTGGCGGCCCGCTTTTGGATGAGTGCGGCCGGGTGATCGGCGTGAACTCTTGGCACGTCTCCGGCGCGGATACGCGCGAGACGCGCGGGGTTTCGACGCGCGCTGGGCAGCTACTTGAATTTCTGGATGAAGCCGGCGTCTCACCGACGCTGAGCGACGAACGCTGCCTCTCCTTCGCCGAGCGCATTGAAAGCGAGCGAGCGCAAACGATTTCTGCGCTGCAGACACAGAACGAAGAACTCGCTTCGAAGCTGGAAACCGCGGACCGGCTGACGCGGATCGCGGTGGTGATCCTGATCGGCGGCACGCTGGCGCTGTTCGTGGCGGTGTGCGTGCTGGGCGCGGTGGTGCTGTCGCGCCGGCGTGAGCGCCACCACGAAGCACACGCCAACGGCCATGTGCGGGTGCAGACGCCGCACGAAGCTGAGCCATTCGATCAACCGCGGCGGCGCGTCGGCGTGATGACGATTGTCGCGGGCGCAGGCATCGCGGCAATTCTGATTGTCGCGGCGGGCGTGGCGTTGCTGCGGGCGCAAGGCAGCCAGGTCGCGGAAATTCCGGACGCGCCGGAGTTCAGCGGTTCGATCGCGTGCACGTTGGATCGCGAAGCTAGTGTTGGCGCGCAAGGTGTGGCCGACATGAGCTTCACGGCGTCGGGCCAGCTTTGCGTGAACGAACGCACGCTCTATGCGCCGCTTGGCGATGACACGCCCCGCTTCCGGCGCGTGATCGTGCTGGGCGAAGCGCGGGTGATGGACGTGCTGACGATCGATCCAAGCACCGGCGAATTCCGCCGCGAGCGCTATCCGCTCAACGAAGAGGATTTCGCGGCGGCGAACCAGGCTGTCGCTGACAGCGGCGTCGGCCGAGGGTGTGACGGCGATCCGGCTGCGGTTGCGCGGAGAAACGAAGCGCTGACGCCGTTCGCACAGGGCACGCCACGGCAGCGGCTCGTGTGGCGCTGCGAGGCGCGGAACTAACACTCACCTTCCACGCAAACATCGAGTGAGCGCGCTTGCATTCTTTCACTTTGCATTTCAAAGTTAGCGAATGGAGGACGCATGAGCGGTTGGTATTATCTGTTGGGCGCAATCGCGCTTGAGGTGGCGGGCACATTCTTGCTCAAGCTCTCGAACGGATTCGAGAAATGGCATTGGGGCACGCTCTCGATCCTTTGCTACTCGGCTTGCTTTTGGGTGCTGGCGCCGGCGCTGAAGGTCATCCCGGTTGGCGTCGCCTACGCGATCTGGGCCGGCCTCGGTATCGTTGCAGCGGCAGTGATCGGCCTCTTCGCGTTCAACGAAAAACTCGGCGCCTTGCAATTGCTCTTTATCGGCCTCGTGCTCGCGGGCGCGATTGGGCTTCGCCTTACGACCACCAGCGCCGCCTAAGGCGTAGCGTTCGGCGCCACCCGCCAGATGATGTTGCCGACGTCGTCTGCGACGAGGATTGCGCCAGTGCGATCTGTGGCGACGCCGACGGGGCGGCCTTGCGCTTGGTTTTCGCTGTTGAGGAAACCGGAGAGGAAGTCTTCGACCTCCCCGCTCGGCTGGCCGTTGGCGAACGGGACGTAGGCGACGCGATAGCCGACGAGTTCGCTGCGATTCCATGAACCGTGCTGGCCGATGAAGGCGCCGCCGCGATAGCGTTCGGGCAAAGCTGTGCCGGTGTAGAAATACAGGCCGAGTGACGCAGTGTGCGCGCCGAGTGCAAAGTCCGGCGCGGTGGGCGCTTGCAGGCGGACGTTGGCGGGGATTTCGACGCGTTCGTCGCGATGATCGCCCCAATAGTAATAGGGCCAGCCATAGAAGCCGCCGTCGCGCACGCTGGTGATGTAATCGGGAACGAGATTGTCGCCGAGCATGTCGCGCTCATTGACGGCGGTCCACAGCGCGCCGGTGCTCGGCTCCCAGCTCATGCCGACGGGATTGCGCAAGCCCGTGGCGAAGACGCGCGATTGGTTTGCGGCGATGTCGTATTCCCAGATGGCGGCGCGGCCCTCCTCCGCCTCCATGCCGTGGTCGGCGATGTTCGAAGCGCTGCCAACGGCGATGTAGATTTTCGAGCCATCAGGGCTGGCGATGAGGTTGCGCGTCCAGTGGCCGTTGTCGCCCGCTCGATACGGCAGTTGCAGCACGGTGTCCGGTT
>CAYUOC010000027.1:10368-17917 GCA_964446305.1 uncultured Terricaulis sp.
GTCCAGTGGCCGTTGTCGCCCGCTCGATACGGCAGTTGCAGCACGGTGTCCGGTTGGCCGGGCGCGCGCACGGAGTTGGGCGTGTAGCGGAAGCGGACGACGGCGTCGGTGTTACCGATGTAGAGATAATCGCCGACGAGAACGATGCCGAACGGCTGGTTCAAATTTTCAGCGAAGACATGCCGCGCATCGACATCGCCGTCACCATCGCTATCGCGCAAGAGCGTTATGCGATCGGCGCTTTCGCCGAGTGCGCCGGCGCCGCGCTGGATGCGATTGCGGATCCAGCCCATGAAGCCGCCGCCCTCTTGCGCCTTGGTCGAACTTTCAGCGACCAGCACGTCGCCGTTCGGCAGCAAGTAAGCCCAACGCGGGTGATCGAGATTCTCCGCAAACCGCGTAACGGTGAAGCCTTCAGGCGCGGTGGGCGCCGCACCCTCGGGCCAACCGATCGCTTGGGCGGTGTTCACCGTGGGCAGCATGCCAGATTGCGGTTCGGGCAATTGCGGGTCGGCGCCGTAGCCGTGTTCAGGCGGCGGCGCAGGCTGGCCGCAGGCAACGAGCGCGAGCGCGGCCGCGAGAACGAGCTTTTTCATGATCGAACGCTAGCGCCGAATAGCCGGCGCGTCGCGTGTCATATTATGGGCGCCGCCGCGTTACTCATCGCTTTTGACGTCTATGCCATCGCGACGCGCAAATCTGCGCACAACCAGAGCAATCGCTACAGCAACCACAATAGCGAGCACTGCCATCACAGCAGCGGTGACGAACTCGCCTTGAAAGGCGTTCATGATGCTGTTGCCAAAGAAGGCGACCATCATCGTCTTTGGCAGCACCCCAACCGTCAGGCCAACAATGTAGGCCCAGAAGTTTGCGCGCATGGCGCCGAAGGCCATGTTGGCGACAATGAACGGGCCGGTTGGAATGAAGCGCACCACGAAGCTGGCGAGTAACGTGTTCTTGCCCATGAAGCGCGTGAACCGCCCGCCCGTGGCGCCGCCGAACCGCCGCTGCGTATGTGCGCTGGTGAGCCGACCCGTAAAGTACGTGGCGACGCCCGAGACAATTGTCGCAATCCAGGCGTTCCAGAAACCCACCTCTGCCCCGAACGCCACGACACAAGCGGCGATCAGCGCAACTTGCGGCGCGCCGACATAGGCCGTCAGCGTGAAGACAAGGATGGTGGCGAGAAGACCCCAGTGGCCGCGATTGGCCTCACCAAGGGTTTCATCGATGAAGCGCTCGATCTCATCGCCGAACATAAAGCGGCCGGCGACCAGCAAGACGAGAACAAGAACAACGCTGAGCACAGAGAGGATCACGGCGCGCCAGGCGCGCGCGTCCATGCTGCTGACGAAGTCGCGCAGCCCCCCGGCTTCGCTAGCGCCGTCCTCGCGCGGCGGCTCTTGTTGGGCGGCGTCTTCACTCATCGGCCCGCCCTGTGACGCGGCGGGCCGTTTGGGTCAAGCAATCAAGCCCGTTGGGGGCGGCGGCCGAGGAGCGCAGAAAGGTCGAAGGCATGGGCCGCGGCGGCCTTGCGCTTGGACTTGGCTGCGTTGGCCTGCGGGATTTCCATGTCGTTCATGCGGGGCTTCAGGCCGCGGATCAGGTCTTCCTCGATGCGGCGGCGGTCGACCTCGTCGCGGATCGGGCCGAGGACGTAACGCTCGGTCGCGCCGTAATACCAATAGGCGCGGGCCCACTTTTCGTGACCGAGCAGCCGCGAGCGCAGGTCGGCAGCCTTGCCGACATAGAGCGGCTCCATGAAGAAGGCCCAGCGGCGGCGGACGAAAACATAAATCCCGCCAACGCCATCCGGCGGCAGCCCCTGCTTGGTCAGAACGCACTTGAAACGATAGCGGCGGCCGCTTTCGCCGCGCCAGGAATGCGGTCCGAAGAAGAACATGGGTCGCGCCTCCGATTGAAGCGCGACGCTCGGCCTCGAATCGTAAACGCAGCGTTAAGACATTGAGCGCGGACGCGAAGCGGCGCAGTTTGTCGGCCATGGCGCTTCCCGCCCTGCCCGCTTTGTCGATGCGCGACCGGCGCACGGATCCGGAGGGTTTCGCGCGCGCCATGGGTGAGAGCTACGCGCGTTTTGGCTTCGCCATCGTGCGCGATCACGGGCTTGACGCGGACGTGATCGAACGCGCCGTGCGGGCCACGAAGGATTTGTTTGCGCTGCCGGAGGACGTGAAGCGCCGCTATCACATCGCCGGCGGCGGTGGGCAGCGCGGCTACACGCCGTTTGGTGTTGAAGCGGCGAAGGGCGCGGACAAGGTCGATCTGAAAGAGTTTTGGCATGTCGGGCGCGAGCTTGGCGAAGGCCATCGCTATCGAAAGTACATGCCGCACAATGCGTGGCCGGGTGAGATCGCGACGTTTCGTGAGGACGTGTACGGACTCTACGCGGCGCTCGATGCGCTGGGGCTGGAGCTGCTGGAATCGATCGCCTTGTTTCTCGATTTACCGCGCGACTTTTTCCGCGCGCCGGTGCGTGACGGCAATTCGGTGTTGCGGCTGCTGCACTATCCGCCGACGCCGCCGAAGCCTGAAGGCGTGCGGGCTGAGGCGCACGAGGACATCAATGTCATCACGCTCTTGCTTGGCGCCGAGGAAGCGGGGCTTCAGCTGCTCACGGCGGAAGGCGAATGGCTGGACGTCAATCCGCCTGAAGGGGCGCTGGTGGTGAATGTCGGCGATATGCTGCAGCGACTGACGAACCATCGCTTGCGCTCAACCACGCATCGCGTCGTCAACCCGGCGCCGGAGCGCGCGCACCTGCCGCGCTATTCGATCCCGTTCTTCCTGCACTTCGCGCCCGACTATCTGATCGAAACGCTACCGAGCTGCGTGAGCGCCGAAAACCCGAACCGCTATCCTGAACCGATCACGGCTCAGGATTTTTTGTATGAGCGGTTGCGGGAAATTAGGTTGGCTTAGATCACTCCTGCTCCATCAGGTCGCCGCTGCGGAGGTGGCGGTTGGCGATGGGGACCCATTCGGGGCGGAGGCCGGTGAAGGTGACCGGCAGGCCGCGGGCGCTGTTGAGGTCGGGACCGTCGATCACTTGGAAATGCAGATGCGGTTCGGTGGAATTGCCGGAGCTGCCGGTTTCCGCGATTTGCGCGCCAGCGGAGACGGCGTCGCCAACGTTCACGCGCACACTGCCCTGCTTCAGGTGTGCGTAGAGCGAGTGTTCGCCGTTGGCGTGGCGGATGAGAACGTAATTGCCGGCGGCGCCTTCGAAACCGCTTTGCATGATGATGGCCTGCTGCAGCTCGGCGACGCGTTGCATGTACGCGCCAAAGGCTTCGCCGGGTTGGCGGAGCATGGCTTCATGGTCCGGGCGATCACTGCGCGCAGCAACAACGACGCCATCCGCGGCGGCGACGATGGGCTGGCCGAAGGTGACGTAATCGGTGAGACGCGCGCCATCGCCGGTGTAGGTGCGCATGTCGGCATTCGTGCGCGCGAGATCGAGCGCGTATTCGGATGAGACGACCCAGCGGTGATGTTGCGAAACATCGCCGGAGGCGACGACGAACCAGCGGCCGTTGACGGGCGCGCGATAGGTGATTGGCGAGACGTAACGCGACACGGGGATATCGACGTGGCCGAGATCGCCGCGTGGGCCTTCGACGATGACGCGCGCGGTGTCCGGCAGCGCAGTGGCGGAGATGTAGAAGCTTGGGTTGAGATAGGCTTCGCCGGGATCGAGTGTCGCGTCGGCGCTCAGGCGCTCGCCTTCGTGCATGATGCGCGAGAGATGGAATTGGAAGTCCAGCATCTGCAGCACGCCTGCCTCTGAGAGTTGCGACATTTGTTGCGCGCGGCGCGCGACCGTGGCGGCAGGCGCGCGGCCGGTGGAGATGATTTCGCCGTTTGCGCGCAGTTCGATGCGCAGGCCGCGAATGTCGCGGGCGCGGCGCTCATCGTTCACGACCAAGACATTCTGCAGCACGACATCGTAGACGCCGCGCTCGTTGGCTTGGTCGAACACATAAAGCGGCGCGGGATCGACGCGAATATCGAGCGCGTGCGCCGGGGCAGCCGTCAGCATCCCCGCGGCGCAGGCCGCGAGCCAAAAGCGTTTCATTTCAAATCTCCTTGGGGACTATTCCGTCATCGTTTTTGTGCGACCTCGCGTTTGCGCCATGTCGCGCGCCCGAACGCCCAGGTCAGAGCGAAGTAGAGCAGCGCGCCCGCCGCGATCGCGAGCGGCGAGAACCACATTCCCATGATATCGGCGCCGCCAAGCGTTTCGCCGAAGCCGATAAAGACGCGCCCGTCCGGCAGCCGATAGACGCCCGCGCCGTCTGGATCGAAGATTTTGGTGACGCCCATGAGGATGGCGAGCGCGGCGATGACGTAGCCGATGCCGACGAGTGTCGAGACGGCGAGGCCGGCCAGCCCTGCTCCGGCGTTGCGCGCGAGTGCGCTCGCAACATCGGCCGGTGAAAAGGTGCGCGCGGCGCGTTGGCGGAGTTTATCGGCGACGAGATCGGAGAGGAAATCGTCGGGATCGCCCAGCTGCGCGAGCGCGGTTTGCGCGTCGCCCGCTTCACTGACGGCGTCGAGCGCATGCTGTTCGAGTTCGCGCTTGATCTCTTCGGCTTCGACGCGCGGCAGCGCGGCGAGCGCGCGGTCGACCTTGGCGAAATAAGCAGCGAAGGCGGCGCGGGCGTTGGCGTCGGTGAGTTCGGTCCAGCGGCTCATTGGGTCAGCCCTTCCAGACTCGCGTTGAACACAGACCAGCGCTCGACGCCTTTGCTGAGCACGGCGCGGCCCTTTTCGGTGAGCGCATAGGTTTTCCGGGCGGGGCCGGTTTCCTGGATCGCCCACTCGGCCACGGTGAGGCCGTCGCGTTCGAAGCCATTGAGCAAGGGGTAGAGCGTGCCCTCCGGGGCAGCCGCGCCCAGGAGATCGCGGAGTGCGCTGGCCAGGGCGTAGCCGTGCTTTGGGCTCTCCCGGAGAACGGCGAGGACCGCGAAGGGCAAAACCGCCTTCCGCCACCGCTTCTCCCAGTCCCGGACAATCTCATCCACCATGGGGGATGAGTTACCTCGGTATTCGAGGTATGTCAACAAAGCCGGTTAGGCGACGTTGAGGGCCTTCGGGCTCGCGACTGGTACCGAGAGGCTGAACGTCGCCCCCTGCCCGAGCTCGCTGCTCACGTTAACGTCGCCGCCCATGGCGCGGGCGAGGTCGCGGGCGATGGAAAGACCGAGCCCCGCGCCGCCATAGATTTCGCCGATCTGAGCGTTGGCCTGGCTGAAGGGTTTGAACAAGTTTTCCTGGTCGGCCTTGGAGATGCCGATGCCATCATCAACGACATCGAACACGACGACATCGCCGGCTTCGCGATGCTCAAGCCGCGTCTTGATGGTGACGTTGCCGCGCGGCGTGAACTTGATGGCGTTGCCGATCAGGTTAAGCAGGCATTGGCGCAAACGCACATGGTCGGCGACGACATAGTTTGCGGCGGCGCTCGGCTGCACGGTCAGCGAGACGCCAGCGGTGCGCGCGGACGGACGCATAAGCCCGTGCACTTCAGCGACCATGCCAACAACCGGAAGCACTTCGCGCTTCACAGTGATGCGGCCGGCATCGAGGCGCGACTGATCGAGAATATCTACGAGAAGATCGTTGAGGTGGCGTGCGGCGGAGAGAATGCGATCAGCATCGCTGCGCGCGGCCGGCGAGTCAGTCTCTTCCTGGATGATCTCGGCATAGCCGATAATGCCGTTGAGCGGCGTGCGCAGCTCGTGGCCGACCTTGGCCAGAAATTCGGACTTCACGCGGCTAGCTTCGTGCGCGGCTTCGGCGCCGGCCATCGCCCTGATCTGGCCGACGACAAGATAGCGCGTGATCAGCAGTGTCAGCACGCCAATACCGAGCAGACCAAGCACGACAGGCCAGACACGCGCTTGAAACGCAGCGGCGCCAGGATGCGTATTGCGCCACACGAGATTGCCGACAATTGCGCCGTCCGGTGATGTCACCGGCAGCGCGATCATGTCCGCGCCCACCGGCTCGCCCGGCGCCGCGAAATGAAAGTCCTCGAGCGACATCGAGCGTCCGGCCTGCACAAAGCCAGCTGCATCTATGATTTTGACGGTCGCAAGATAGTCGTAACCGCGCAGCGGATTGTAAGCGATGCGCGCTTGGTTGTCCTCGCGTGTAATTGGCGAGACAGCGATGATAAGGAGCTGATCGCCGAGACGCGCGTAGCTATGCGCTACGGTGTCCGCGGGCGTCGGCGTCCGCGCGAGCCGGCGTAGATTTGGCAGTTGCGCTCCAGTTTCGGCGACGAGTTCGGCGATGGCGCTCGTCTGATCCGCGTAAGTCTCGTTTGCCCAGGAATAGCGAACGGCGCCGTTTTGCCGGAACAGCACCATCGCGTCGGCGACGCTGGAATAGATGTTCTCATCCACCCATTGTTGATCCCAGCGCGCGCTGATGTTCTCGAACGCCGCTTCCCAGTTGGCGTAATCGAGTCCCACCGCGCCCATCATGCGCGCCCTGCCCTCAAGGCCATTCGAGACCAGCGTGGCGCTGTTGCGCTCAAAGGCGCGGTCCTGATCATGCGCGAAGGACAAAAACACGGCGACAGCCAGCGCTATGGTGGCCGCAACGAGCGCAACAATCGGCGCACCGACGCCTAGCCAGGCGCGGCGCACACCGAGTGCGGCGTTGGTTGCGGTCTTCGACATTGGCGGCCCACACACCCCTAATTCGAGCGTTTCTCCGAAGTTAACAGCATTCTTGTTGCAGAACCGTTGATGGCGCTGCGCACAACGAGGTTGATGAAACCTCAACAACGCTAGCTTTTGTGGTTAGCGCGGATTAGCGTTAGGGGCCTGGGGAGGTTCAGATGCGTGTTGTACTGATCGCGGCGGCGATGGTGTTTGCCGGCTTTGCTTTTGCTGGCGAGGCGCGCGCGCAATCGCTCCAATGCCGCCAGCAGATCACGCCGGAGCAGCGCGAGATTTGCGCCGAGGCGGAAATCGACGATCTCGATGATCAGGTGAAATACTGGCGCGGCGCTGCACGTCAGCCGCAGGCCGACTATGACTACTTCTTCAACCGGCGCGAACGCTGTGACGGCGAGTTCGCCTGCATCGCGCGTGAACTCCAGACCGAGATTTCCGAGCTGCAGGTGAAGATCGAGCCGGCGGCGCGCATTCGGGTGCGCGAGGCGTATGTGGGGCCGGTGGTGTTTCGGGCGGCGACGCCAATGACCGAGCTCGATGCGGTGATGGACCGCATCGTCACGCGCGATTCCTGGGGCTGGATGTTCAATCGCTACGATCGCGGCAGCGTGCGCAACACGCGCGTTGAGCATCGCAGCGGGCGCGATCGCGTCGTTTACAGCACCTACTCCTACAATGGCGGGGCGCAGGGCTGGGTGAGGCTTCACATCTTCGACGGCCGCTTGGGATGCGTGGAGTATCACGACTTTTCCGGCACATGCCGGCCGATCGGCGCACGCTCCTATGCGTACGGGATCACGTCGCGGCTGTTGGCTGCGGCGGCTGGATACTAA
>CAYUOC010000027.1:18017-32659 GCA_964446305.1 uncultured Terricaulis sp.
CTCCTATGCGTACGGGATCACGTCGCGGCTGTTGGCTGCGGCGGCTGGATACTAAGTCAGCGCGAGCCGAAGGAACTCGGCGTCAGACCACTCGAGGCCGCGGCGGCGGCGCATGAGCGCTTGCAGGATGCCGGTGGCTTGACGAGCGATGACGAGATCGAGCGCGGGAATTAGGTAGAGGCGCTGATTGCCGGCGCCGGCGGCCATGGAGATGCCGCCGAAGCGCTCCGAGAGGCTGGAGTCGATCTCTATGCCGGCATTGCGGCCGGGCGGGACCAGGCCTTCGCGCAGGAGCCAGAACGACAGCCCATAGCCGGGGTTGGCGCGCGAACCATTGAAGCACTCACGCAGCGCGGCGGCGTCCACTCTCCCCTCGCCGTCTCGCTGAACGAAATGGCCGAAGCGCGCCCAATCACGTGCGGTGAGGCCGGCGCCAGAGGGCATGTGCGGCATGCCATCGGCGCCTCGGCGCCAATGCGTCGGCGCGATGCCAAGCGGCGAGAGAATGCGATCGGTGAGATAGGTAAGCGGATCGCCGCTGGTTTTGCGGCGGATGATCTCGCCGAAGATCTGGAACGGCGTCGGACCGTAGGCAAACCGTTCGCCCGGCGCGGCTTGTGGGCGCTCGGCGATGGCGTCGGCGTAAGTGGGCGGGCGCGCGATTGGGCCACCGGTTATGCCGCTGGTAAGCGAGAGAATGTGGCGGATGGTGATGAAGCGGCGATCATCGCCGCGCCATTCGGTGAGCGTATCGGCGGCGGCCTCATCCCACGAGGATACGAGGCCGTCCTGGATGGCGGCGGCGCACATGACGCCGGTGAAGCTTTTTGTGCCGCTGGCCAGCTCCCAGCCACGCGCGGCGCCTCCCTCGTTGGGATAGTCTTCAAAGATGATCTCGCCACGACGCATCACCAGCATCGAAACGCCGCGACGTTCGGCCGAATATGCTGCGGCAGCGGTGAAGTCAGCGGTTTGCGCGGCGGCGGGCGTTACGAAGCACGCAGCGGCGCCGGCGGCGAGGAAAGAGCGACGGTTTATAGCCATGACACGCCATTAGCGCACAACACGCGTGATCCGTCGCTGCTAAAGCGCAGAGAGAACGCTTAAGCAGGCGCGACAACGCTCGTCGTCGCTCTGCTTCTTCTCACTAATGTCCACATACATGCCGATGACGCCAATAATTTCGCCTTCGTCATCTTGCAACGGCCATTTGTTGGTTTCCAGCCAGACGATTTGGCCGTTTGCGCGCGTAAGCTTCTCCAATATCCCGAGCTTGGGGACGCCGGAGAACATGACCTCGGCATCGTCGTCGCGAAAGACTTTGGCCTGATCGGGATGGTAAAAGAAGTAATCCGACTTGCCGACAAACTCGTGCGGATCGGCGATCCCCGCGTCTTGCGCGAAGAGCTGGTTGCACCCAAGGAAGCGCGAGTCCCGGTCCTTCCAGAATATACGCGCGGGCAGCGTGTCTACGATCTGAACCAGCACATTGAGCGGCAGTGAATTGATCATGCCCCACTCGTACGACGCCACACGGTTATTCGGCGCTAATGCAACTGCAATTTTCCGGTAGGCCAGACGGCCTAGATCGCTTCGAACTTTATGCCCGTCATTCTCTCGCTGAGGTCCCAGAGCTTGTCCGCCAGCACGGGATCGATCGCCCACGGGCGCACGCCATCGAACTCCTTGTGATCGGGCGGCACGAGCTTGGCGATGTCGCAATCTTCGCAATAGACGCCGCCCTTGCCGTCGAGCTGCGCATTGGTGGCGCACCAGACGCTGGTGGCCGCGCCTTGCGACGGCGTCTTGAAGCGCTCGTTGACGTTGCCGTGCTCGTCGATCCAGCCCATGGCGCGCTTCTCTTCTTCGGGCATGAAGCGCTGAAGGTCAGTCATGATGCCGCCGGGATGGACGGCGAAGGCGCGGACATTGTGTGGTTCGCCTCGCTTGTCGAGGCCTATGGCGAAGAGTGAATTGGCCGACTTGGCGCGGCCGTAGGACATCCACTTGTTGTATTCGGTGCGCTCGAAATTTGGGTCTTCCAGATCGGGCGGGCAGATGCGGTGCCCGATGGAGCTGAGCGAAACCACGCGCGCGCCATTGGCGGCTTTGAGCGCGGGCCAGAGACGCGCGGTGAGCTGGAAGTGACCGAGATGGTTGGTGGCGAACTGCGCTTCGTAGCCGCGCGCATCGCGCATGAGAGGCGATGCCATGATGGCGGCGTTGTTGATCAGGATGTCGAGCTTCTTGGTGCGCGAAAGGAAACCGCCGGCGAACGCGTCGATACTCTTGGGGTCGGCGAGATCGAGCGCGGCTTGTTCGACGTTGGCGATGCCGGCGAGCGCAGCTTGCGCTTTTTCGGGCGTGCGAGCGGGAACGATGACGATCGCGCCGGCGGCGGCGAGTGCTTTGGTGGTCTCGAGGCCCAAGCCCGAATAGCCGCCGGTGACGATGGCCACTTTGCCGGTGAGATCACGGCCTCCCGTTGCGTCACGCGCTTCGGTGCGCATGCCATAGCCGGAGTTGATGGGCTTCTGTTCGGTCGGCATCGCGCGTCTCTCCCCTTTTGAGTGAGGCTAGCGCTGCGCGCGCGTCAGCGCCAGGGGCTGTCGGCGTCGGTGATCTTCAGCGGGTCGTGCCCCCAATTCATGAGCGCGTAGCGCCAGCGCGAGGTTTCGCGATCCTTACGCGGGGCGAGCATGACTTGGCGGCGAATGAAATTGACCACGCGGCGCATGTGCTTGAGGTCATCGGTGTTGGGGGCACGCTTGATGCGCAGCAGCTGCAACGTGCGCTGACCGGCCTTGACGCCGACAGAAATGCCATCGCCCGAATCTTGGCCGACTGATGCGGACGCTGCGGTCTTGTGCCAATCCTCTATTTCGCGCGGCGTCATGTTGACGATTTGCGCGAAGGCGGCGCGAACTTCGGGGTCGGTAGTTTTCGGTTTGGCGCTCACGCTTGGACTGGTTTCACTGCGCTCGCCGCCTGCTTCGCACGCGCGCGGGCTTCGTTCGTGTCTTTGCCGCGCGAGACGGCGACGCCCATGCGGCGCTTCTTGAAGCTCTCCGGCTTGCCGAACAGGCGCACTTCGGTTTCGGGAATGGCCAGCGCTTCGGCGACGCCATCGAAGGCGATGCCTTCGGCTTCCAAGCCGCCATAAATCACAGCGCTGGCGCCGGGGGCTCGGAGCGAGGTGTCGACAGGCAACCCCAGGATGGCGCGGGCGTGCAGCGCGAATTCGCTTAGCACTTGGGAGACGAGCGTCACGAGGCCGGTGTCGTGCGGACGTGGCGAGACTTCGCTGAACCACACGTCGTCACCTTTGACGAAGAGTTCGACGCCGAAGATGCCATAGCCGCCGAGAGCTTCGGTGACTTTTCCAGCGATGTCGCGCGCGCTGGCGAGCGCTTTCGCGCTCATCGCTTGCGGCTGCCAGCTTTCGACGTAATCGCCATCGACTTGGACGTGGCCGATAGGCTCGCAGAAGTGCGTGCCTGACGCGCTGCGCACGGTGAGCAGCGTGATCTCGAAGTCGAACATCACCTGCCCTTCCACGATCACACGCGGCTGCTTCACACGGCCGGCGCTCATGGCGTAGTCCCAAGCGGGGGCGACGTCGGCTTGGGCTTTGAGACGGCTCTGGCCTTTGCCGGAGGATGACATCACCGGCTTTACGAAATTCGGGAAACCAATCTTCTCGACCGCGGCTTGCAGCTCCTCAAGTGATGAGGCGAAGGCATAAGGCGACGTAGGCAATTTCAGATCTTCGGCGGCGAGGACGCGAATGCGCTCGCGGTTCATCGTGTAGTGCGCAGCTTTTGCGGTTGGGATCACGACGGCGAGCTTATCGGCTTCGATGCGGACGAGCTCGTCGGTGGCGATGGCTTCGATCTCGGGGACGATCAGATGCGGCCGCTCGCGCTCCACCAGTTCACGAAGCGCTTTCGCGTCCGTCATGTCGATGACGTAGAAATGGTGGGCGACCTGCTGAGCCGGCGCGTTGATGTAGCGATCGACGACGATGGTCTCGATGCCGAGGCGCTGAAGCTCGATGACGACTTCCTTGCCAAGCTCACCGCCGCCGAGGAACATGACTTTGATGGCGGTAGGTGAAAGCGGCGTGCCGATGCGGGTGCTCATGATTCTTTTCCTAGCAAGGCGCGCACGGTGCGTCCGGCGTCTTCGATTGGATGCGCGGCGGCGGCTTCGCGCAGCTTTGTGAGGTTCGGCGCGCCAGCGCGGTGTTCGGCCATCCAGCGCTCGGCGAACTTGCCAGACTGAACATCGGCCATCACGGCGCGCATCGCATCCTTGACGCGTGCATCGATGATCCGCGGCCCAGTCACGTATTCGCCGTACTCCGCCGTGTTGGAGATGGCGAGGTGCATGCTGGCGATGCCGCGCGCATGGATGAGATCGGAGAGCAGTTTCACTTCGTGCAGGCAATCGAAGTAGGCGAGTTCGGGCGGCGTGCCGGATTCCACCTGCACTTCCCAGGCCGTGCGGATGAGATGCGTGAGACCGCCGCAGAGCACGACTTGTTCGCCGTAGAGATCGCCTTCGGTTTCGATCTTGAAGCTTGATGGGATCATGCCGGCGCGGCCACAGCCGATGGCGGCGGCGTACGAGTAAGCGAGCGCTTCGGCGCCGCCGGTGTCGTTGGCGACGGCGACAATGGCGGGCAAGCCGCCGCCCTTGCTGAACGCTTCGCGCAAGGCTTTGCCCGGCCCCTTGGGCGCGACCATGACGACATTGATGCCTGCCGCCGGCTTGATGAAGCCGTAGTGATACGCAAAGCCGTGGACAAACACCAAGGTTTGGCCGGCGCGCAGATGCGGCGCGATCTCGGCGGCGTAGAGATCGGGCATCACTTCGTCGGGCGCGCACATGACGAGTACATCGGCGGAGCGTACGGCTTCGACGACGGTGACCGGCGCGAAACCGTCGGCGCGTGCTTGTTCGGCGCGACGGGCGGCGGCGTGCAGAGCAACGGTGACGTCAACGCCGCTGTCGCGCAAATTGAGCGCATGTGCGTGACCTTGGGCGCCGTAACCGATGACGGCGACACGTTTGCCGCGGATGAGCGAAAGGTCGGCGTCACGCTCGTAGTAAACCTGCATCGAAAGTCCTTGTACCGCGCGACGCGCGACGTGCTGAGAGGAGCTTTAGACGATGCCTTGCTCACACGCCACCGGCGGAGGGTGCGGGCGTTGCGATCTTGATGGTCATCAGGCTGGGATGATGAACGCGCCGCCCTGCTCAGACCGCGCCTTCCAAAGGGCTCGGAGTCGCCGCTTAGCTCCCCTGCCCACGATCCGGAATCGACGACATCGAAGCTAACGTCGAATACTTCGACGTATTCAGGCGCAGCGTCGTCCGCAGCGCCAACTCCTCGTTCGTCGAAGTGGGTGAACGTTTCCTCTGGCGCTGAAACTCCCGGTTCCAAGGATTCCAACGCAGGTGGTTTTCCGCCCACCCTGTTAGCCTGGTCCATAGGCGGTCCAGCATGTTCACTCCTTCTCCAGCGATGCCGCCGGCTGGTGAAGCGTGACCAGCCATTGCACGGCCTCGGCGGGCGTGTCGGCGCTGTGCTGCGGGACCTTCCGGTATCTTCGTCCAATCCTTGAAGACGCAGCCCTGGCCGTCGGGACGGATGACGTCATACTAACCGGCAGTTGCTCAGCGTCCATCAATTAGACTCCGATTGGCTCAGCCGCGCGCTTCGTCTCGTTTCGCCAACATCGCAGCCCGCGCCGCGTTCACGGCCTCAAACTCGGCTTCAAGCCACTGAATCGATTATGGTGATCCCTGCGCTGCTCTTGCGCCGGACATTTTCCTCATCATGTTCAAGGGAGAGTTGTACCAGAGAAGGAAGCGTGATGGCGACGGCGGCGGAAATTGTCAGATTCTGGCGCGATGCGGGCTACAAGGCCTGGTTCACCAAGGACGAGACCTTCGATGGCCGCTGCCGCGGCTTCGAGGCCGAGCACCACGCCGCGGCGCGGGGCGAGCTGGCCCAATGGGAGCAGGATGCGGAAAGCGCGCTGGCGCTGATGATCCTGCTCGATCAGCTGCCGCGGAATATCTTCCGTGGCTCGCCGCACGCGTTCGCTACGGACGGGCTGGCGCAGGCGGCGGCGGCGCGCGCGATCGAGCGCCAATTCGATGCGGCGACGGATTCGGATTTGCGCTTCCTCTTCTACATGCCGTTTGAGCATGCGGAGGATCTGGCGTTGCAGGAGCGCTGCGTGCAGCTGTTCACGAACTTGGGTGACGCCAACTATCTGAAGCACGCCATCGTGCATCGCGACATCATCGCGCGCTTCGGCCGCTTTCCGCACCGCAACGCCATCCTCGGACGAAAGAGCACGGCCGAGGAGTTGCAGTTCTTGGCGGACGGTGGGTTTGCGGGTTAGCGGATCGGCGCGTCGAAGGAATAGCGCCAGTTGCCTTCGGCATCGCGGGTCCAGATCGAGACGTAGCGGCCCGGCGTGCGCGTGCCGTCAGGCGCGGTGTAGGTGGATGTGCCCCAGGTCCAGCCCATATCGCCACGCGCCGAGACGCGGCCGGTTTGCGGCGCCCATTCGAGACGCGCGTTTTCCGGCCAGGTTTGATACCCAGCTGCAATCCCGGCGCGGCCGGTGAGCGTTTCGCTGCTCGTCACGATCAGCGCATCTTCGGCGGCATAGTGATTGAAGGCGGCGCGCACGCCTTCGGACTGCGCCATGGTGTTGAAGGCCCGGTCGGCCTCGATCAGTTCGGCGGTCGCCGCGCGCGCGAGTTCTTCCTCCGTGCGTGAGCCTGCGATCTCGGAGAGACGCAAAGCAAGCCGGCCGGCCGGATCGGTGGTCGCGACGCAGTTGCGCGAAAGGCTTATGGCGCGGCCGCCTGATGAAACTTCGATGTAGGCGCGCTCGCCATTTCCGCAGGCATCTTCGGTGTCGCCGCCGAGCGAACCGCTAACACCCGTGACGGCGCGAACAAGTGTCGCGATTTCCGTGCGTTGCGCGGCCGACACTTGCGTGATGCGCGGGGCGTCGCCGCCCCAGAGCCACCAGCCGGTCGAGGGATGGCCGGTGAAGCGGCGAAGCGCGAGGCTCCCCTCTTCGCCGCGCAGATCGTAGCGGATGACGCGCCCGACGCCGCCATTGGGTGATGAGATTGTCACGCGGACGGCGGTGTCGATGCCTTCAGCGGTGATCATGGCGCGGCCGCCGGTGGTCGGCGTCACGTCGGCGGAGAGCATGGCCTGCGCCCATTGCGGCGCGCGCAGCGAAAGATTTTGCGCGACGGCGGGCGTGGCCAGCAGGAGCGCCAAGCCGCATGCAGCCAAGACGCGAAGCGTCGTCATGATCTCCCCCGAGCATCTCTTCTTTCGAGGGAGCTTAGGGCGCCGCGTGCTGGCGCGGAAGCCTTAGTGGGCCGGCGGCGTGCGCACGGGTTGGCCGTCGCGCAGCACCCATTGTGCGGTTCCCGCAACCCGATCGATCTCGTCCTGGAGCTCGCGCACGGTTTCGGGCATGCCGGCGCCTGTGCCACCGTAGTCCACGACGGTTTTGGTGCGGCCATCGCGGGTGAGCGTGACGGTGTAGGTTGGCAGATCAGTCACGCGGGCGCGATAGGCGTCCTGCAGCTGATCGAAGTTGATTTCATCGAAACGCGCGACGAGGCGGGCGACATCTTCGCGCGGAATCGTCGATGTACGCTCACCGACGGCATCGACGAAGCGGCGGCCTTCGTAGCGGACTTGGCCATCGCCATTGATGGTGACGGTGTAGTCCGGGCAGAAGCCGTAGCACACGCCGCGATTGAGGCGGATCTCAACATTGTTCATCGGTTGCTCCGCTGTCGTTTCCACGGGCGCGCAGGCGGCAAGCAACAAGGCGCCCAAACCAAGCACAAATCTCCGGGCGGTGTTCATGCCTTCACTCCGTTGCGTATGCGCTCTTGCGCAGCAGTCCATGCGGCCATGACCGGGAGGCCGGGGTAACGCGCGTCCAGCGCTGTACCCAGTTCATAGGCGACATCAAAGTTGGACTTTGTGTCATCCATTCGACCAATCGCCAGGCGCTTCATGATGGCCTCACGGCGGCGCGGATCGACGGCATTCTGCGCCTCCGAAACCAAGAGACGGCGGCATTTAACAAGGAACTGCGCCGCCGGCGCGAACGGCTCATCGCGCGATTGGGCCGCAACCTGCCCCATCTGGCAACTGGCGAACACGATCGCGTCCAGAATGGGTGGACGGATGCCCTGGAAGGCGCGCTCATTGTGTTCGCCGTGCTGATGGGCGAGTTCATTCGGGAAGAACAAGCGGCCGCGATCGGCGATGGCGGCGAGATCGTGCTGGCTCTGGATGGCCAGGCGCCGGAACTCGTCAGGTTGGTAAAGCTCCGCGCTACGGATCAACGCAACGCCGTGCGACACGACGCTGATGGCGTCCTGCGACCATCCGAACACCTCGGAGTCCATTTTTGTCTTGAGGGTCTCGACTTGCAGCTCGAGCTGGCGGCGCACGATAAGCCAATTCAAGCCGAGCGAGACGACGGCGATAATTGCCGAAACGATCGCTACGAGTTCGTTCACGCCCACACTCATGGCTTCCCCACTTTTTCTGGGTGGTAGCACGGCACGCGGCGTTTCGAAAACGGGCGCGTTGCGAGGTCGTCAGCGCAGGAGCGCTTCGGACATGGCGATGCGGTCGCGCAAGGCCGGCGCAGCGACACGCGGCCAGTCTGGCATTTGGTTGGCGATCCAGGTGAACTGGCGTTTGGCGTAGCGGCGGGTGTCGCGCTGACCGATTTCGGTTGCGGCGGCGAGCGTGATCTCGCCGCGCAGGTAAGCGCTAAGTGCGGGCGCGCCGTGCGCTTTGACGGCGGGGAGCGTGGGATCGAGATTCCGCGCGGCGAAGGCGCGGACTTCATCGAGGGCGCCCTGCTCCAGCATTTTATCGAAACGCGCGTTGATGGCGGCGTAGAGCGCTTCGCGATTTGGCGTGAGTGCGAGACCCCGCCATTCGTGGTCAGCGAGCGCTGGCTTGGTGTTGGCCTGGAATAACGTGATGCTCTCGCCTGTGGTTTCGATCACTTCGAGGGCGCGGATGATGCGCGGCGTGTCGTTTGGTTCGAGGCGCGCGGCGGTTTGCGGATCGAGCTTCGCAAGTTCGGCGTGGAGCGCGGGTGCGCCTTCGGTCGCGGCACGCTCGGTGAGCGTGGCGCGAAGTTCGGGATCGATGCTTGGCGTCTCCGCCAGGCCTTGTGTCAGCGCTCTGAAGTAGAGTCCTGTGCCGCCGACGAGGATCGGGGTTTTGTTGCGCGCGCGTATGTCTGCAATCGCTGCGAGTGCATCTGTCAGCCAACGACCGGTGGAGTAGCGCTCGGCGGCGTCAATGTGGCCGTAGAGGTGATGCGGCGCTTGGGCTTCCTCTTCTACCGTCGGGCGCGCGGTGAGAACGCGGAAATCGCGATAAACCTGCATGCTATCGGCATTGATGATTTCGCCGCCGATACGCTCAGCAAGCGCCAGCGCCAAGGCGGACTTGCCGCTGGCGGTGGGGGCCATGATGAGGAGCGCCGGCTTCATCCGCGATCCAGTAGCGCAAGCGCGGGCCCTGCCCTAGAGGGTTAGCGCAATGACCGCTCACGCTCTCGTTTTCGTCGCCTCGCTGGAGGATAAGGCCGCCTATCGCGAGGCGTTATTGATGCTGGGGCGGGTGGCGCTGAACCGGAAACTGCCGCCGCCAGAGGTGCTTTCGGGCTGGGAAAGCGCGCAGTGGATTTATGAGAGCGTCGATAGCGAGTTGCGGCAGGAGGCTGCGGCGGCGGTGGCGGAGATGCCGGTCGATTGGGCGCTGGTGCCGGTCGAAGGACGGCGCAAAAAGCTCCTCGTCGCCGACATGGATTCGACAATCATCAATGTAGAATGCCTCGACGAGCTGGCGGATTTCGCCGGCATCAAGGCGGAGATCGCAGCCATCACTGAGCGCGCGATGCGCGGCGAGTTGGAGTTCGAACCGGCATTGCGCGAACGCGTGAGCAAACTGAAGGGCCTGGCGCTGGATGCGTTGCAGAAGACGTATGACGAGCGCGTGCGGCTGAACCCTGGCGCGGCGACGTTTGTGAAAACGATGGCGGCGCATGGCGCGCGCTGCGTTTTGGTTTCGGGCGGGTTCACGTTCTTTACCTCGCGCGTGGCCGATGCGGTTGGGTTTCATGCGAACCGAGCGAATGTGCTGATCGATGATGGCGCGGCGCTGACGGGCGCAGTGCAAGAGCCCATCTTGGGGCGCAAAGCCAAGCTCGAAGCGATGCGCGCCGAGGCGGCGGCGCTGCGGATCAATGACAAGGATGCTCTCGCCATCGGCGACGGCGCCAACGATCTGGATATGATCAAGGCCGCGGGGCTCGGTATTGCCTATCGCGCCAAGCCGCTGGTGGCGGCTGAGGCGGATGCGAAGATCGATTACATGAATTTAGAAGCAGCGTTGTTCTTCCAGGGATACCGGCGGGCGGAGTTTGTCACATGAAGCGTTTGATGATTGCGGCTGCGGCGTTGTTGGCGAGCGCCTGTACGCCGCCGGCTACGGAAGAAGCGGCGACCAACACCGCCGAGCCCTCCCTGCCCGGCGTCACGCTGCCGATGGCCGACCAAGCCGGCAATCGCATGGAAGCTTTGACGCAAAACGGCGAAGCGTGGTGCACGGGCGACGGCGTTTGGTGCGCGACGCAGGATGGCGCGGGCGTTCAAGTGACGCGCGGCGGCGCGAGCGCCGGCTCAATCGCGGTGGGCGAAGCCGGTGAAGGCAATGCGTGGACTGTCTGGCCGGTGATCGTTCGGGCCGGGCGCAACGATGACAGCGTGCTTGTTGGCGTCGCGATGACCACGCGTCAGATGTATTCCGGCGGCGGCGGAGAAGCGACCGAGCTTTATCTCTACAATGTCAGCGGCGGCGCGGCGAATGAAGTGGTGCGGATGCCGATTGGCGCGTCGAAAATGATCCGCGCTTGCTTCGACGAGGCGGACGGCGAGCGGCGCGCCGGCGCGTGCCATGATGAGTACGCCTTCGTGACGCGCATCAGCCTGGACGAAGGCGTTGCCGAAGGCGCGCCGCGGATCATGCTGGAGACGGCGGCGGGGGCCTATCCACGCAGCGCGGCATTGAACCGTGATTCAGAGGAAGACCCGCCGCTGCAACAGGCCGATCTGCAATGGACGCGGGATGAGGCATGTTCATTCCGCCGCACTTATTCGCGGGGGGCCGACGGCCTATATAGCCCGGATCAACCGCTGCCAGCGTGCGCGGATTATCTGGAGCCGTAATTGAAGCTGCCGCGTAAGCCGCGCGCCGTCGTGTTTGATCTCGATGGCACGCTGATCGATTCCGAAGCGCTGGTGAAGGAAGCGCATTTCGCGGCGTGCGCCGAGATCGGCGTCACGATGACGGATGCGCAGTTTCTGGCGCTGGTGGGGATGCATCGCGAGGCGAACGATCTGCAGCTCAAGGGCTATTACGGCGAAGATTTTCCGCTGGAGACATTCATCGCGCTAACGCGCGCGCATGTGGGCGATCGTGTCGCGCCGCTGAAAATGGGCGCGCTAGAGCTGATGGACGCGTTGGATGACCTCGCGCTACCCTTTGGCTTGGCGACGTCATCGCGGCGGCCTTGGGTGGAAAAACATTTTGCGGCGCATGCGCTGGCGCCGCGCTTTCGCGCGGTGGTGACGCGGCAGGATGTGGTGGAAGGCAAGCCGCATCCGGAGCCGTATCTGCATGCCTCGAAGCTGCTTGGATTTGAACCTGGCGAGGTGCTGGCGCTTGAGGATTCTTACGCAGGCGTGAGTTCAGCCCACGCGGCTGGATGCATGACGGTGATGACGCCGGACTTGTTGCCGCCGACGGATGAGATGCGGGCGAAGGCATTGGTTGTAACGTCGCTGAACGACGTTCGAACACTACTCTAAATCACGCTTCCCGGGCGAGCGCAGCGAGACCCGGGATCCATGGGCCAATATACTGAGCTTTAGCGGCCCATGGGTCCCGGCTCGGCGTTCGCCCGCTTCTTTGAAGCGCGGTCACTTGGCCGGGAAACGTGGTGTTCAGCTCCGCGCTTGCAGCCTGCGATACGTCACGGCGCCGTCGCGGTTGATGCGGGCGACGATGGCGTGTTCGCCGATGGCGGCGCGGCCGGCGATGGCGCGGGCAGCTGTGATGGTGTCGGTCTTTTCTGGACCGATGGCCTCAATCACGTCGCCCGGGCGGAGCACGCCTGCGTTCACAGCGCCGACATCGACGGTGAGCACGACGAGACCCTGCACGGTCGGTTCGATCTGAAATTCTTCGCGCAAACTGGCGTCGAGTTCTGAAAGCGCGATGCCGAAAATGCGCCCGCCACGCGGGCCACCATCGCGGCGCGGTGTTTCGCCGCCGCCCTCGCCGCGCGCGACGCGGGCGCCGCCGGTGGTTTCTTCGAGGCGCTCGATGTTGGCGGTGATCTGCAGGCGGCGGCCCTCGCGGATGATGTCAATGGTCGCGGCCGTGCCGACTTGCGCTTCGCCGACGAGGCGCGTTAGCGCGCGGCTATCGGGAATATCACGGCCGTTGAAGCGCAGAACGATATCGCCCGTGCGCAGGCCGGCGCTCGCGGCGGGGCCGTTCGGCGTGATGCGCGTGACGACGGCGCCAGTCGAACCGTCATAACCCGCGCGATCGGCGATGGCGCGGGTGATATTGGCCAGCCGCACACCGAGCCACCCGCGGCGGGTTTCGCCGTAGCGCGTGATTTGTTCGACGACAGGCCGCACGATCGAAGTCGGAGTCGCGAAGCCGACACCGACGCTGGCGCCGGTCGGCGAAACGATGGCGGTGTTGACGCCGATGACTTCGCCATCGGTGTTGAACAATGGGCCGCCCGAGTTGCCTCGATTGATGGCGGCGTCGGTCTGGATGAAATCGTCGTAGCGGCCGGCATCGATGTTGCGGTTGCGCGCGGACACAACGCCGACGCTGAGCGAACCGCCGAGGCCGAACGGATTGCCGATGGCGAGCACGATGTCGCCGACGCGGGCGGTGTCGCTATCGCCCATCTCAACGTACGGGAGCGGCGTGCGCGCGTGGACGCGAAGCACGGCAATGTCAGTGGCGGGATCGCGGCCGACGACGGTGGCTTCCAGGCGCTGGCCGTTCTGCAGAATGACTTCGATCGCGTCGGCGGATTCGATAACGTGGTTGTTGGTGACGACGACGCCATCCGGCGAAATGATAAAGCCAGAGCCAAGCGAGGTGATCTGTGCGCCGCCCTCGCCCAACCCTTCGTTCAGGCGCTCCATTGGCGAGCCCGGCGGAAAGCGCGGCAGATCCTCAACCCCTGCCACGCGCTGGCTGGTGGCGATGTTCACCACCGCAGGTGAGAGGCGTTCGTTGAGATCGGCAAACCCCTCCGCCGGCAGGCGCGACTGCGCAAGCGCCGGGGCGGCGAGTGCGAAAAGGACGAAAGCCGAAACAATCGAACGCATGCGAAACATGGCAGGACACTAGCTTAGAGCGCCGGGCGCGCAATCGCTGGCGTCAGCCAAATCGCGATGAGACAGTGCGCTTATGAAAATCGCACCAGACCGCCGTGCCTTGCTCGCCACGCTCGCCCTATCGGCGTGCGCCACGATCCCAGCACCCGAAGCGGCGTTCAGCGAAGAATTGCGTGATACGCCTCCCGACGACGTCATTGACCTCTGGCCAGCTGGCGCGCCGGGTGGTCAGCACGTCACGGTGGCGGAGGAACTGATCGAGCGCCCGAACGGTCTCGGATTGCGCGACCGGATCGTGCGCGGCGTGCGTACGCCGACACTCTCACTGTTTCGGCCGACGCGCGCCGACGGTTCAGCGGTGCTGATCATTCCAGGCGGCGGGTATCGCCATGTGGTTGTGGATAAAGAGGGCTTTGAGGCGGCGCGATGGTTCGCGGCTCGGGGCGCCGCCGCCTTTGTGCTCCGCTACAGGCTTCCAGCAGACAATTGGGCGGCGGGCCACGACGTGGCGCTTCAGGACGCGCAGCGCGCAATGCGGATCATTCGCGCGCAACCTGGCGTCGACGCTAGCCGCGTCGCATCGGTTGGATTTTCGGCCGGCGGGCATGTCGGCGCCATGCTGGCGACGCGCTTCGACGCGGCGTTGGCGCCGGATGGTGACACGCGCCCTGCACAGCCGACGGTGAGTTGCCTGATGTATCCGGTGATCACGATGGGCGCCGGCACGCACCCAGGGTCGCGTGATTTCCTGCTGGGCGCGGCGCCCCCGGCGGAAGCGGTGGCGCGATACTCGATGGAGCGGCACGCGCGGCCCGACATGACGCCGACGATGCTGGTGCATGCGGCTGACGACGACGCAGTGCCGCTCTCAAACACGCTCGCCATGCACCAAGCGTTGCTAGCGCAGCGCGTTCGCAGCGAACTGCATGTCTTCGAGGAAGGCGGCCACGGCTTTGGGCTGCGCTTCGTGCGCGATAAACCCGCCGGCGCATGGCCTATGCTCTTTCGAGCATGGGCCGCACGCCACGGGGTTTTCGCCGCTTAGTTGCCGCCCCGGCGGCGTTGCATGTAGCGGAAGAAGTCGCTGTCCGGCGGGACCACGATCGGGGTGCCGGCTT
>CAYUOC010000028.1:0-29013 GCA_964446305.1 uncultured Terricaulis sp.
GCCGCGGCGTGGGGGCCGAGCTCGAACACGTCGATCATGGCGGCGACCCGGTCGGCGCGGCGCGCGCCGGTGAGACCGTAGACGCCGGCGAAGAACTCAAGGTTCTGGCGCACCGACAATTCGCCATAGAGCGAGAATTTCTGCGCCATGTAGCCCAGCCGCGCACGCGCCTTGGGCGCGGCGCGGCGAAGATCGATGCCCGCCACTTGGCCCTCGCCGCTGGTCGGCCGCAGCAGGCCGCACAGCATCTTGAACGTGGTCGACTTGCCCGCGCCATTGGGGCCGAGCAGGCCGAAGATCTCGCCGGGCCGGACCTGAAAGGTGATGTTCTCGGCGGCGGTGAAGTCCCCGAACTTTTTGGTCAGTCCGCGCGCTTCGATCACCGGCGCATCGCTTGGGGGAATTGTGCGCATGGCGGCGGCGAGCGGAGAATCCTGAAAATGCGACCCGCCCAGGAGATCGACGAAAGCGTCTTCAAAGCGCGGCGGCGCAGCCGTTGCCGATCCAAGCGCGGCGGCGTGTTCGCGCGTGCGCGTCATCACGCGGATCGAGTCGCCCTGTAGCACGGCGTCGGCGATTGCAGGGTCGCTCTCGAACCGCTGCAGCAGGGTGCGCTTGGCGCTCGCCTCGGGGCGGACGCGGAAGACCCGCCCCTCCACGCGCGCGGTCAGCCCCTGCGGCGTCCCGGCATAGAGCAGGCGCCCCTCGCTCAGTAGCAGGACCTCGTCGCAGCGTTCCGCTTCGTCGAGATAAGAGGTCGACCAGACGACCGCCGTTTCGGGATCGACGAGCGCGCGCACCATCGCCCACAACTCACGCCGGGACGCGGGATCGACCCCGACTGAGGGCTCATCGAGCAGCAAGAGGCGCGGACGGCGCAGCAACGCGCAGGCGAGCCCAAGCTTCTGCTTCATGCCGCCGGAGAGTTTGCCCGCCAGCCGCTCGCGGAACGGGCCAAGGTCGGTGAAGTCGAGCAGGCGATCGAAGGCGCTGTTGCGTTCTGCTTCCGAGAGCCCCTGCAGGTCGGCGTAGAGATCGAGGTTCTCCTGGACGCTCAGATCCTCATAGAGCCCGAAGCGCTGCGGCATGTAGCCGATGCCAGCTTGGGCCGCGCCCGGGTCGTGCCGGGTGTCGGCGCCGAGGATGCTGACATCGCCGCGGTCAGGTAGGACAAGGCCCGTCATCAGGCGGATCAAGGTTGTCTTGCCGGCAGCGTCAGGGCCGACAATGCCGGTGAGCCGGCCGGGCGCGATCGAGGCAGTGATGGCGTCGAGCGCAGGGCGGTCCAATCCCGCAAACGACTTGGTGGCGTCGCGGAGGATGGCTAGCGGCGCCGTCACGGTCGCGCCCGATCCGCACGTTGCGCACGCTGAATAGGCTGCGCTTGAATGCGCACGCTCGCTGGCATGCCCTGGCGCAGGAGTGCGTCGGGCTCGGCGACGATGATGCGGACCTGGTAGACGAGGCCGCTACGCAAGTTTTCTGTCTGGACTGTTCGCGGCGTGAACTCCGCGGTCGGCGAGACAAAGCCGACTTGGCCGCGATAGCGCCGATCGGGCGCCGCGTCGGTCCAGACCTCGGCCTCGGCGCCCGGGGCGACGCGGGCCAGATCCTCGCCCTGAACGTAAGCGCGCACCCAGAGAGGACGATCCAAGGCCAGCGAGAGCACAGACTCGCCCGGCTGCACGATTGCGCCAGCCTCGCGTATGCGGCTGAGCACGACGCCCGCCGAAGGCGCCGTCAACGTCGCATCGGCAAATCTTGTTTCGGCGTTGCGCAGACGCGCTTCGGCGGCCGCGAACGCGGCGCGGCCCGCATCGACATCCTCGGTCCGAAAACCGTCTCGTGCGAGCCGGAGCTCAGCTTCGGCGACGCGCAGGCGCGCTCTGGTTTCCTCGGCGCGGGCGCGCGATTCGGTGGCCGCTTGTTGCGAGACGGCCCCTTGGGCCAACAAGGTCTCTCGCCGGCGCGCGGTCTCTTCGGCGCTGCGCTGCGAGGCGTTGGCCTCGACCACGCGCGCCTCGGCGCGGCGTATCTCGGCTGGACGCATGCCGGCCTCCAGCCGATTCAGGTCGGCCTGCCGCATGGCCAATTCCGCCGCCGCCGCGGCGCGCTCGTTGTCGAGCGACGAAGGATCGAGCTGCGCCAACACCGCGCCCGCTTCGACCCTGTCGCCTTCGTCGACGAGCACTTCGGCGATGCGTCCGTTGACACGAAAGCCGATCTGCACTTGGCGAATGTCGATATTGCCTTGCAGGACTACGTATTGTTGCGCCTGACGGCGCAGCATTGGCTGGACTGCGAAGCTCCAGAGCGCGAACAGGACGGCCACCGCCGCCGCGCCGACCGCCGCGAGCCTGACGATGCGCTGGCGGGGAACGGCAGAAAACGCAGCCGCGAGCTTGATGATGCGCTGGCGGATCATGGCGTCTTCTCTCCATAGGCATTGCTCGACAGGATCGCACTTGTGTTCGCGCGAATGGCGCGCTCAAGAACCGCGAATTCGTCCGGACCGATCCTGTCCCAACCGAGCGTGCGCAGGGCGGCCGCGCGCGCCATGCGGAAAACGAGCACTTGGCCGAGCAAGGCTAGCGCGCGCGCGCGCGTTTCGGCGTCCGCCGGATCGGACTCAAACGCGATCGCGGTCAACCGCACCAACATGGCCAGCATGCGCCCCATGCCGCTTGAGAACAGAATTTCGAACTCAGGTCCGGGCTGCATCTGCTCGCGCAGGATGATGCGCGCCCAATCGTCGGAGACTTCTAAGAGCAATGCGCGTGCGATATTGGCGAGCGCCAGATGCACCATCTGGCGCGCGTCCTCAGGCGGGACGGCGCCGGCGTTCAGGCGCGCTTCGATCGCGGCGGCGGCGGGCCCGACGATGGCGCTCATGGCGTCGGCAATGTGTTGGACCACGCCGCGGTAGAGTTCAGCCTTGCCGCCGAAATGGTAGGTGATCGCCTGCAGATTGACGCCGCTCTCGGCGGCGATCATGCGCGTGCTCGCTGCGGCGAAGCCCTCGCGCGCGAACACCCGCATCGCAGCGCGCACCAGCTTGCTGCGGGTGTCTTCCGGCGCCGGCGCCTCTGGGGTTGGGCGCAATTGGCCGCGCTTTGGGCCGCCGTGTTCGGCGGTCCGCGCCCTGTCGCGGGCCTTGCCCGCGCTAAGCGTGCCGGTCGCGCCTGGTTTTGACGGTGACTTGCTCATGCCGACCCTTTGTTTGCGAGCCTACCTAACCGCTCGTCTCGTATAAGTCAATCGATTGACTGAATGATTCCGGGATGCTATGTGGAAGGCGGAGGATGAAGCATGGCTCGACCGTTTCCCGCCGTGGCCGCGGCTTTCCTGGCCGTGTGCGCCTTGCAAGGGTGTACTGAGCCGCCGCGCGGCGCTCACCCGGAGGCCGCGCGGGCGGTGAGCGACGCGCGCGAGGCGATCGTTCTCAGCGACGCTGAGCGCGACCTCGTGCTCGCCGAAATGCGTCTGATGCTGGAATCGACCGAAGGCGTGGTCGCTGGACTGGCCGCGCGCGATATGCGCGCGATCGAGCAAGCGGCCGCACGCTCGGGCCAACGCGCGCCCGGAACCGTCGATCAGGCGCTGCATGGCAATCTGCCTGAAGAGTTCATGCATATGGGCGCGGCCGCACACGGCGGTTTCGATGACATCGCGCGTTTGGCGCGCGAGGGCGCGGGCGCCGACGCGGTGACGATGAGATTGAGTGAGACACTGCACCAATGCACGAGCTGCCACGCGACCTATCGCGTGGAGGCGCACGACTAGAGACGTTTGTAGCAGCCGCGGTCTGGCCCTGCCGACGCGGTCCCCGGGAGTTGGCCGATGCCACGATTTCTCAACCGCGCGATGGGTCTACGCGGCTTGGCGTTGCTCGCCATCGCGTTCGGCGCGTTGACGATAAAGGAAGGGGGTGGCGTGCTGTTCGGTCCGGATGCGGAGCGCGCTGCGGCGGGCGATTACGTCCCGTTCGTCCTCTGGTCGAACTTTCTCTTGGGCTTCGCCTACGTGGCGGCGGGATTGGGCCTTTGGCTACGCCAGGTTTGGAGTTTGTGGCTTTCAGCAGCAATCCTCATTGCCACGCTGGCGACGTTTGCAGCGTTTGCGCTCCACATTGCGCTCGGCGGCGCCCATGAGCTGCGGACGCTCGTCGCCATGAGCATCCGCGCTTTGGTCTGGGGCTTTATCTTTCTCGCCGCGCGCAGCCTGCTGCGCGCTGGCGGCGCGCGTTCAGCGCCAAGCGGGAGTTGAGCCGATGCGCGTCACATTTCTCGGCGCCGCGCGCGAAGTCACCGGCTCCTGCTATCTCGTCGAGACGGCTGAAGTCCGGTTTCTGGTGGATTGCGGGATGTTCCAGGGCGGGCGGGACGTTCAGGAACGCAACCGCGGCGAGTTTGGCTTTCGTCCCGCAGACATCGACTTCGTGATCGTCACCCACGCGCATATCGACCATAGCGGTCTTTTGCCCAAACTGACCCGAGCTGGGTTCTCGGGGCCGATCCACTGCACCGAGGCGACCGCCGATCTGTTGGCGGTGATGCTGCCTGACAGCGGGCATATTCAGGAAAGCGATGCGCGACGGCGCCCGCGCGATCGCCGTGAGCGCGCGCAATCCGCAGTCAAGCCTCTCTATACCGTGGCCGACGCGCACGCTTGCCTGACGCAGGTTTCGCGACACGCCTATGATCAAGATCTGATGCTCGACCCGCGGGTGCGCTGCAGGTTTCGCGATGCGGGGCATATCCTGGGCTCATCGATCCTCGAACTCTGGATCGAGGAGGGCGGGGTCAGCAAGAAGCTCGTCTTCTCAGGCGATCTTGGACAGCCTGGACGTCCGATCCTGCGTGAGCCTCAGCGTATCGAGGACGCGGACTTTTTGTTTGTGGAATCGACCTATGGCGACCGGGTTCACGATCGCCTGGACGACACGCTCGACCAACTGGTCGCGGTGATTGAGCGGACCCTGCACGAAAAGCGGGGCTGCGTCGTCATCCCCGCGTTCGCCGTCGGGCGCACCCAGGAGATCATCTATTATCTCCACGACCTCACGCGACAGGGCCGGCTCAGCGGACTTAAGATCTTTTTGGATTCGCCGATGGCGACGGAGGTGACGCAGCTGACCATGCGACATCTCGAGCTGTTCGACGAGCAGGCGGCGCGTCTGGCTGCGTGGCGCACGGCCGGCGTCGGCCTGCCGGGCATGCATTTCACGCGCAGCGTCGAGGAATCGATCGCGCTCAATCGAATTCAGTCCGGGGCCATCATCATCTCGGCAAGCGGGATGTGCGAAGCGGGCCGCATCAAGCACCATCTCCGCCACCGCCTTCCCAACCCCGCCGATACCATTCTGATCGTTGGATTTCAGGCGCGCGGAACCCTTGGCCGACGGCTGGTTGACGCCGCCGCGGAGGTGCGCGTTTTCGGCGATCCCGTCCCGGTGCGGGCCGAGATTGCGGTTCTGAATGGTCTGTCCGCGCATGCGGATCGCACGGCGCTGCTCGCTTGGACGCGCGGTTTTACGCAAAAGCCGGAGCGAGCCTTTGTGGTTCATGGTGAAGACGCCGCGGCGCAGGCGATGGTCGATAGCCTGAAGGCAGAGCTTGGCTGGTTCGTTCATGCACCCGAACGCGGCGAAGTCATCTCGTTGTCGAAGGAGCAACCGTGATGAATCCGGAGCAGAGCCTCAAGAGCGCAGACGCTGCGTATGGGAGTGTCGACGAGAGCGCTTGTTTGAGCTTGGCGTTTGAAGATCGAGACTTCCTCGCTTCGGAGGAATTGCGCGCCGTTCGCCTGCAGTTGGAGTTCATGAAACCCGAACGCGCACTGCGACAAGAGGGTATCGCCTCCACCATCGTTGTATTCGGCAGCGCGCGGCTGCTGCCGGAAGACGCAGCCCGCACCAGATGCGCCGACCTGGACCGGCGCATGCACGAAGATCCCGACAATACCTTGCTCGCCGCCGAGCTTGCTCGCGCGCGCCGGCAATTGGCCTACGCGCGCTATTACGAGGAGGCGCGCCGCTTCGCGGCGCTGGTGTCGGCGCGCTTTCAGCGCGAGGGGAGGCTCGACCTTGTGGTCTGCACCGGCGGCGGCCCCGGCGCGATGGAGGCGGCAAATCGCGGCGCTCATGAAGCGGGGTTACGCAGCATCGGCTTCAATATTGCGCTGCCGCGCGAGCAACAACCGAACACATATGTCACGCCTGCCTTGTGCTTTCGCTTCCATTATTTCGCGCTGCGCAAGCTGCATTTCCTTCTGCGTGCGCGCGCCTTGGTGGCCTTCCCAGGCGGTTTCGGCACGTTCGACGAAGTGTTCGAGGTGTTGACGCTCGTGCAGACTGGAAAGTCGAGGCGACTCCCGATCGTGCTGGTCGGCGCTGAGTTCTGGCGCCGCGCGATCGATTTCGTATTCCTCGAAGCGGAGGGCATGATCAGCGCGGAGGATGTGAACCTCATCACCATTGTCGAGACAGCCGAAGATGCGCTCGCCGCGGTGTGCGACTTCTACGGCGGCAGGGCGCCGGAATGAGTTCAATGGTGAAACCACCCAAGGCCCGCGCACCGCGCCAGAGCGCGCAGCTGGCGCTTCCAGCAGCCTCACAAGTAGAGCGCGTCTCTGTCCCGGAAGCGATCGACAGGCGCTTCAAGGGAGGCTTGGCGCGCCTAACCCAAGGCGTTTCACCGGCGGGCCTCGCCAGCGTTTACGCAAATTGGTTGGGTCATCTCTGGTTGTCCCCGGGCAAGCAGCTCGAACTCGTGCAACAGGCGTCTGCTATGGCGGCGGCTCTCTCCCGATATGCGCCGCGCGCGGCGCTCGATCCCACGACGCCGGACTGCATTGCCCCCGCTGCTGGGGACAAGCGGTTCAAGGATGAGGCGTGGTCGCAATGGCCCTTCAACCTCTGGCGCCAGTCCTTCCTCCTGACGCAAGAATGGTGGAAGAACGCCACCTCCGGGATCGATGGCCTCGCGCCCCAAGACGCCCAGGCGATGTCGTTTCTGGCGCGCCAGGCGCTTGACCGCGCGGCGCCATCCAACTTCCTCGCCACCAACCCGGCAGCGCTCGCCGCGACGCTTGATGAACGCGGCGCCAATCTGGTCCGGGGCGGACGCTATTTCGCCGACGATGTGCGGCGCGCCATCGCCAGAGATGCGCCTGCCGGCGCTGAGCTGTTCAAAGTGGGCCGCGACGTAGCGATCACGCCTGGCAAGGTCGTCTACCGAAACCACCTCATCGAACTAATCCAATACGCGCCGACGACGCCGCACGTCTACGCAGAGCCCGTTCTCATCGTGCCGGCGTGGATCATGAAATACTACATTCTCGATCTTTCGCCGCACAATTCGCTCGTCAAACATCTGGTCGATCACGGCCATACCGTGTTCATGGTCTCTTGGCGCAATCCAGACGAAAGCGACCGCGACCTCAGTCTCGACGATTATCGCCGGCTCGGCGTCGCCGTTGCGCTCGACGCTGTCGCCGAAATCATGCCCGACCGGAAGATCCACGCCGTGGGCTATTGTCTCGGCGGCACCTTGTTGGCGATCGCCGCCGCCGCGATGGCGGGGCGCGGCGATGATCGGCTGGCGTCATTGTCGCTGCTGGCCGCGCAAACCGACTTCACGGAGGCCGGCGAACTCACGCTTTTCATGCGCGAGAGCGAGGTCGCTTATCTGGAAAACCTGATGTGGAGCCAAGGCTATTTGAGCGGGCGTCAGATGGCTGGCGCATTTCAGATGCTTCGGTCCAATGATCTCGTATGGTCGCGGATGGTTCGCGAATATTTGCTCGGCAAGCGCGCCGAGATGACCGATTTGATGGCCTGGAACGCCGACACGACGCGAATGCCTTACCGCATGCATTCGCAATATTTGCGTCAACTTTATCTCAACAACGAACTCGCAGCCGGCCGCTTTCTGGTTGATGGCCGCCCCGTCCGCCTCACCGACATTCGCGTCCCGATCTTTGCTGTCGGCGCCGAGCGCGATCACGTCGCGCCCTGGCGGTCGGTGCATAAGATCACGTATTGCGCGGCGACCGAAGTGACGTTTCTTCTGGCGAGCGGGGGGCACAACACTGGCATTGTCAGTGCGCCCGGCGATCCGCGCGGCGGCTATCAGGTTTGTACGCTGCACGCGCGCGACGAATACCTGGATCCCGACGCGTGGCAGGCGAAAGCCCCACGGATAGAGGGCTCATGGTGGCCAGAATGGCAGGCTTGGCTCGCGCGCAGTTCCGCAAAGGACGCCGACTCGCCGCATCCGGGCGATGAGAACAAAGTACACGCGCCGTTAGACGTCGCCCCAGGAACATACGTGTTGCAGAAGTAGGAGGCTCTCGTGAGTGGAAAGATCAACATCGCGGCGGGACTATGGTTTCTCGCCGGTTTCATGGTCTACGGCTTCGTCCTCATTTATCTGCGCGACTTTGCGCCCGGCAAGGAACAATGGGTCGCGGACTATGCGGTGGGCAAGCATTTCGAATCGCGCCTCGCGCACGTGCACGGAAATCTGTTTGCGCTTCTCAATGTGCTCGTGGGTTATCTCCTGCTTCGTATGCCGATTCATGGCGCCAGCGGCCGCTGGATATCGGCGCTTGCGCTGGCTGGCATGCTGATGCCCTTGGGCATTCTATCGGAGGTGTTGTTCGGACTGCCGCCTTTGCTCGTCATCGTCGGCGGCGTCAGCATGATCGTCGCGATGGCATGGCTAGGCTCTGCCGTCTGGGCGCTGAGGAAAGAAACGAAGCCGTGATGAAGTTAGAGCCGTTGCACCTTCCAACGCGCCTCGGTGAGCAGGCCGTAAGTATGATCCGGGCGCGTCCTAAGGCTGTCTTGGCGAGTGTGGCGCTTGCGATACTCGCCGTCCTCGTCCTCTATCGACTCGTCTTTTATTCGCCGGACGTGGTCGTGGTGGCGGCAACTGACGGCGGGGTGATCCGCACGATCCATGGTCCCGGCACAGTCCAATCGCGGTTTCCGGTCACTGTGAGTCCGCGCATCACCGCAGCCGTGACGGAACTCTACGCCGATCAGGGTGACGCGGTAAGGCGGGGTCAAATTCTCGCCCGGCTCGATGACCGCGACCTCGCGGCTCGAATGGCTACGGCGCGCGCGTCTTTGACGCTTGCACGAGCGAGCTATCATCGAAATCGCGTGTTGTTCGAGCGGGGCTTTCTCTCTCAAGCGGCGTTGGACGTTGCAAGTGCGGCATTGCGCGCGGCTGAGGCGTCTGAACGCGAGGCCGCGGCTGCCTTATCCTACGCTCAAATTGCGGCGCCATTCGACGGCGTAATCACTGCGCGCACTGCGGAGCTGGGCCACATTGCGGGGCCTGGTGATTCATTGTTCCGGCTCGTTAATCCGAGGGCGCTTTGGGTGGTCGCGCGCATGGACGAGTCCGAAGTGGGGAATGTGAGCGTCGGCCAGCCCGCCAGTATCGAATTGCGCAGCGGCGGACGTTATGCGGGGACCGTCGCGCGCATCGGTCTTGAGTCAGACGCAGCTGCGCGAGAGCTGGAGATTGACATTACCTTCGACGAACCGCCGAGGCGGTTCGCCATTGGCGAGGAGGCCGAAGTGCTCATCCATGCTGGGGAAGCACGTGGCATCACTATTCCCGCGTCCGCCGTGTTTCAATTGGGCCGAGAGCGCGGCGTGTTGGTCGTGGTTGAGGGCCGCGCTCAATTCAGATCAGTGGAGACCGGTGTTGCCGACGGCGAGCGCGTCATCGCCCACAGCGGAATAAACTCAGGAGACTTGGTGGTCGGCGCACCCGACCAAACCCGCGCGGGCGCTCGCGTTACCGCTGTCCTCGGAGGCGATAGTTAGATGGACCTCGCCGTCAAAGATGTGCGTCGGCATTTGGGGAAGTTTACCGCCACAATTTTCGGCGTGGGGCTGTTGTTCGCCATTGTGCTCATCATGAATGGTATTTTTGCTGGCAATGTCGCGGATGGCGTGTGGCTTATCGAGAATACCGACACCGATCTGTGGGTGGTCGAGCGTGACCGTGGTGGTCCCTTCAATGAGTCTTCGCGCTTGCCCGAGGACGCCTACAGAAGCGTCGCCGCCACGCCGGGTGTGGCGCGAGCCTCACCGTACATCACCTACGGAGTGCAACGAGAGATACGCGGCCGCGAGCAGCAATACACTATTATTGGTTATGACGTGTTTGGCGGCTTGGGTGGGCCCGGGCGCATCGTCGCAGGTAGGTCCATCGAACGCGCGCACTACGAGATGGTTGCGGATCGAAAGATTGGCGTCGCTCTTGGCGAGCGCGTCCGCCTTGGCCGGCATGAGTATACGGTCGTGGGCCTCACCAACGGGGCCGTTGATGCTGGGGGCAATCCCCTCGTCTATCTCTCCCTGCCAGACGCGCAGGAAGCACAATACCAACAGGACAACAGAGCGCTCGAGGCAGCGAGCGCCGCGACCCTGAGGCGCCTTGAGGCGGCAGGCAATACGCCCCAACAGGCGCGGAGGCTATTGCCACTTCTGTCCGGAAATACGGACACGATTAATGCGGTGCTCGTGCGTTTGCGCCCTGGCGCGGACCCGAGGGAGGTGTCCCAACACATTCGCGATTGGCTCTACTTCAACGTCTACACCAGCGCGGAGGAGATCGACCTCATGGTCGCCGGCCGGCTTAAGAGGATGAGCGCCATTCTCGGGCTTTTCCGTGCGCTGCTCGTGGTTGTGTCGATCATCATCATCGCCTTGCTGATTTACGTGCTCACGATGGAAAAAATAAAATCGATCGCCACGCTTAAGCTGATGGGGGCATCCAATTGGGTGATCGTGCGTCTGATCCTCGAACAATCTCTGGTGATCACGATTGCGGGTTTCATTTTCGCTTATGCCCTCGTCATGCTCACCTACGAGCGGTTTCCTCGCACTCTGGTGCTCATACCTGCCGAGACGGTCTTCACATTCCTTGTGATATTCGTGGGCGGATTGCTGGCAAGCCTGCTCGGCATCATTCAGGCGCTGCGCACGCCGCCGTCGCTCGCGCTCGGGGGCTGACATGACGGCGCTCAGCGTGCGGGGGCTCAGCAAGGTGTTTGGAAGCGGCGAGCTGGCGGTCACCGCACTGCAGAATGTTGACCTCGACGTGCGCGCCGGCGAATTGGTGGCGCTGCTCGGTCCAAGCGGGTCCGGTAAAACCACATTGCTTTTGTGCATCAGCCTGATCCTTGAACCAACAGCAGGCGTGATCACGCTAAATGGCAAGGATATCTACCTGAATGGCAAGATCAGCGTGGACACACGCCGCTATCGGCGCGAAATGGTTGGGTTCATCTTCCAGGCACACAACTTAATCCCTTTTCTTTCTGCGCTCGATAACATTGCCCTACCCATGCAGCTGAATGGAGTTGACGGCAGAATTGCACGGCGAAGAGCGCACGAGCTGCTTGACTATCTAGAGATCTCACATCGTGCCGAGTACATGCCAGCGAACCTCTCTGGCGGCGAGCAACAGCGTGTGTCGATCGGGCGCGCGCTCGCCAACGAACCGCCGCTGATCTTCGCCGACGAACCGACAGCATCGCTGGACACAGGTCGCGGGATGAAGGTCATGGAGCTGCTTAAGCGGATCGCGCAGGAGAAGAACTCAGCCATCATTGCGGTCACTCACGACGTGCGTATGATTGCCGGCTTCGACACGACCTATCGCATGGAGGACGGACGGCTGGCGCGGATCGAGCCGCCACTGGGCCAAGCTGTCGCCACAAGGCCGGGAGCATAGCGCGCATCGAAAGGTCGTATTCGCAATAAGCGGCGGAGGGGCGCTGAAGCGTTGCGTGCTCGCGCGCCGGCGGTGAGGCGTGCTCAGTAGCTGGCGACGTGCGTGTTGAGGAGCTTCACGAACGATGTGTCAAAGAAGCGCTGGAACGCTTTGGCGGGCTGCACATCGCCTTCAACAATGCTGGCTGGCTTGGAGAGATGGGGCCCGCGGCAACTGTCAGCCGGCAGGGTTGGACGGAAACGCTGGAAACCAATCTGACAGGCGCTTTCCTTGCGGCGAAGGACCAGCTCCCCGCCATCGAACGCAGCGGCGGAGGGTCGGTGCTCACGTCTACGTTCGTGGGTCACACGCTCGGGTTTCCTGGAATGGCCGCCTATGCCGCCAGCAAGGGCTGGCCTGGTCGGACTGATGCGTGTGCTTGCTGTTGAATATGCCGCGCGCGGAATTCGGTAGTGTCGGGAGAGTTCTGCAAATTCGCTTGAGGTGGGTCGGTCATGGCAGGCTGAATGAAAAGGCGATAACTTCAAATGGACGCGGGATTGGAATTAGTGTCGCTAAGGTAACGATTGGCGATACCTTAGGTACACTAATTCGATATTCATACGAAAAAAGGTACATAAAGTATCGTTTCATGATACATTGCCGGTGTGAAACCGGACCATCACCCACCGCACGCCCGCGCCTACATGGACGACCTGGCTGCCTCTGGCCGCCACCATTTCACGTCCGTTGAGGCCCAGAACGCATTGGGCGTGTCGCCGGCGGCGGCAAAACTCGCCCTGGGCCGCCTGGCCAAGCAGAAGCTTGTGGCCTCTCCGGCACGCGGCTTCTACGTGATCGTGCCCCCAGAGTATCGCGCGCTCGGGTGCCTCCCCGGCGACCAATTCATCCCGGCGCTCATGCAATGGCAGGGGCTCTCTTACTATGCCGGCCTCCTGTCGGCGGCTCAGTATTATGGCGCGGCGCACCACGCGCCGCAGGTGTTTCAGGTGCTGCTGCCGCGGCGGCGTCTCAACATCGCGTGCGGCGCCGTGCGCGTCACTTTCTACACGCGCCGCAACCTCTCGGCCGTCGCGACGCGCAAGTTCAACACGCCGCGTGGTACGATCGCGGTGTCCACGCCTGAGGCGACCGCGATCGATCTCGTCGGGTACCATCATCATGTCGGCGGCTTCGACAACGTCGCCACGGTCCTCGCCGAACTTGCAGAACAGATCGATGCAGCCAAGCTGGTCGACGCCGCGCGGACGGCGCCGCTGCCTTGGGCGCAGCGTCTGGGCTATTTGCTGGATCACATCGGCGCGGGCGATCGGGCAGGGCCGTTGCGCGACTATGTGAAAGCACTCGCACACGATTATGCGCCGCTTCTATCCTCCGCAGACTCTGTGCATGCCAAACGCGATACGAACTGGAAGCTCTTCGTCAACGAGCGCGTGGAGGCTGAGGTTTGATCCCGCGCGATTACATCACCGCTTGGCGTAAAAACGCGCCTTGGGTGCAAGACATTCAGGTCGAGCAGGATCTAGTCATCTGTCGCGCGCTCGTCGCGATCTTCTCCCATCCGCTCTTGTCGAAGGCGCTCGCCTTCCGCGGTGGCACGGCGCTCTACAAACTCTTCCTGAAGCCGGCCGCTCGCTATTCCGAGGACATCGACCTCGTGCAGGTCGAGGCAGCACGCGCCGGGCCCATAATGGACGCGCTGCACGAAGTGCTTGATCCATGGCTAGGCAAGCCGACCTTCAAGCAAAGCGAAGGTCGCGTCACCTTCTTCTATCGCTTTGAGTCAGAAGGTCAGCCGCCGATCAAGCTCCGGCTCAAGGTCGAGATCAACACACGAGAGCACTTCACTGTCTATGGTCTGGCGACGCAGCCCTTCGCCGTAGACTCGCCCTGGTTCAAGGGCGAGTGCGCAGTTCTCACGTACGAGTTGGACGAACTGCTCGGCACCAAGATGCGCGCACTGCACCAACGCCGGAAGGGACGCGATCTTCTGGACCTTCATCTCGCCCTGAAAAGCGGCGCCGCCGATCCGGCGCGCATTGTCGAGGCGTTTCGTCGTTACATGGACGAGGAAGGCCATCCGACGACGCGCGCGATGTTCGAGAAGACTTTCGCCGGCAAGCTCGACGATCCGGTGTTTCGCGCCGATATCGCCCCGCTCCTGGCGCCGGGCTACGAGTGGGACATAGATGCGGCCGCCGACAATGTGCGCACGCGACTGATCGAAATCTTGCCAGGCGATCCCTGGAAGGGAGACGGCAAGCCGAAGGCGTGACGAGCCGTTGCAGTTTTCCGCGCGGGAAACGTCGGAAACGGCGGGAAATCATCGCCTCGGTGAC
Organism: uncultured Terricaulis sp.; assembly: GCA_964446305.1. Taxonomy (GTDB): domain Bacteria; phylum Pseudomonadota; class Alphaproteobacteria; order Caulobacterales; family Aquidulcibacteraceae; genus Vitreimonas. The sequence goes on from CAYUOC010000028.1 coordinate 14,102, forward strand.
GCGACCGCAACGACATGGTGGTTGGAGCCATGCGCCGTGGACCGCATCTTGGACGTGGACTTCGAGGCATTCGCCACACTGCGTTGGATGCGGGCTGCGGAGCGCGACGACTGGTAAGAGCATGAAGAGGCCGACTTGAACTCCGTTCACCGTTGCTTGTCGGTGCGGCGCTGAAACTCCTCGCGCTCCAGCTGCCTGCCGATCAGCTGGGCGAGCTCCATCAGTTTCTCGTAAGCCTCCGGCGCGTGTGCCGCGAGGTCTGAGGTCTTCGGAAGCACCGAGGGGTCGGGCTCCCCGCTATCTCGATCAGTCGCCACAATCGGTTCTAACGGGAGAGCCACACGCCGGAAATGTCCGGAAAGGCGTTTGAGCCTTCAGGGCCCGTCCTTAGGTGGCTCCTGGGCGACCAAGCTTCGATTCCAGTCCTGAAGCACGCCAAACACCTGGTCCCAGGCCCGGAATTCGGCCAATTCTGGGTTCAAACAATTATCGTCGCGGCCCACCATTCCAATTCACACATCGGCATTCACCTCACGCTGGCGTGCGATTGCGTCATCATGGCGCTTGCGGCCAAGTGTATTAGCGTAGTAGCACAACAAGACAATGACCATGCGCGCTCGCCCAGACGTTGTCGATGCACTGCTCGCCCTCAAGACGAGGACGGAAGCGGAGGCGTTCCTGGCTGACTTGTGCACGCCCGGAGAAGTGCGCGCGTTCTCGGAGCGCTGGACCGTGGCGAGATTGTTGGACGCAGGCGAGCTTTCGTATCGAGAGATTGCGAAGGAGGCCAAGTCCAGCACCGCGACTGTCGTGCGCGTCGCGCGCTTCCTCAAGGAGATGCCGCACAAAGGCTACCGGCGTGTGCTTGATCGATTGCAAGGCGCGGGCGCATGAGCGTCCGTCTGAGGATCGCGCTCCAGAAAAGCGGGCGTCTTGCTGAACGCAGTCTTGAACTCATCAAGGATGCCGGCCTTCGCATCACCAAAGGTGCGAACGAGTTGCTCTATCGGATCGACAACGCGCCCATTGACTTGCTGCGCGTGCGCGATGACGACATCCCCACTTTCGTTGACGAGGGCGTCGCCGATTTCGGCATTGTAGGCCGCAACGTGCTCGAAGAGCGAGGCGCGGGCGCCTCGGTCGAGCTGATGGCGCTTGGCTATGGCCGCTGCGATTTGAAGATCGCCGTGCCACCTGCGTTCAAATATTCCGGGCCGCGCTCGCTGGAGGGCTTGCGTGTCGCCACGAGCTACCCGCGCACGCTGGCGCGCTTTCTGGAGCGATACGGTGTCAGCGCTGAGATCGTTTCGATCGGCGGCGCCGTGGAAGTGGCCCCGCGACTGAAGTTGGCGCAAGCCATCTGCGACCTTGTCTCCACCGGGGCAACGCTTGAGGCCAATGGCTTGGTTGCTGTGGATACTGTGCTCCAAAGCGAGGCCGTCCTTATCCGTGCGCCGACGAAGCTCGACGCTGATCTCGAACATGTTGCCGAGACGCTGGTCCAGAGATTTCGTGGCGTGAGCGCCAGCCAAGGCGCGAAGTATGTGATGATGAACGCGCCACGCGCCGCGCTCGATCAGATTTCAGCAATCTTACCGGGCGCGGGCGCGCCGACGGTGACGCCGCTGGCGGGGCGCGACAACGCGGTCGCGGTCCACGCGGTGTGTCAAGAATCCGTGTTCTGGGAAACGTTGGAGAAGCTCAAGGCGGCCGGCGCTTCGGCAATCCTCGTGCTCAACATCGAGAAGATGATGTGAGCCGGCCATGAAGCGTCTGCAGTGGAGCGCCCTTACGCCGGGCGAACGTCGAGTTGCGCTGGCGCGTCCTGCGCGCCGCAATGAAGCCGCTGTCAGCGATATCGTGCGGCGCATCTTTGCCGATGTGGAGACGGAGGGGGAGGCGGCCGTCGCGCGCTGGGCGCGCGATCTTGATGGGCACGCGCCGATTTGGTTGGAGCTGACGCCGGCGCGGGTCGAAGCAGCGCGCGCCCATCTCGACGGCAAGGATATCGAGGCCATCGATTTCGCCATCGATCAGGTCCGTTTTTATCACGAGGCAACCGCGCCGCGCACACAAACAGTGGAAACGACGCCGGGCGTGCGGGTCGCGCGGCTCTGGCGGCCGATTGAGGATTGCGGCCTCTATGTGCCCGCGGGCACGGCCCCGCTGGTCTCAACGCTGATCATGCTGGCTGAGCCCGCGCGCGCAGCTGGCGTGCAGAATCGCATCTTGGTCACACCGCCCGATGCGAACGGGCAAACCCATCCGGCAATCGAGGTCGCCGCTGCCGCCAGCGGGATGGCTGGTCTCTGGCTTGTCGGCGGCGCGCAGGCGATTGCAGCGCTGACATTCGGCGCCGGTCTGCCCAAGGCCGACAAAATATTCGGCCCCGGAAATGCCTATGTGGCGGAAGCAAAGCGCTACGCTGCCGGTCTTCCAGGTGGTCCTGCGATTGATCTGCCGGCTGGGCCGAGCGAACTCATGGTGATCGCGGAAGCTGGCGCTGACGTAAGCTATGTCGCGGCCGATCTGCTGAGCCAAGCCGAGCACGATGCTGATGCGCAAGTCATATTGGTTTCCCCGTCCGCAGAGTTTATCGCAGCGGTTATCGCCGAAGTAGAGCGCCAAACTCAGACGTTGCCGCGTTGCGACATCGTGCGTCGCTCATTGAGCGACGCGCGTTCTATTCTGGCCCGCGATCTTGATGAGGCCATCGACATCGCAAACGCCTACGCGCCAGAACACCTGTCTCTGGCGGTCTCTCAGCCCAACAAGGTGATAGATCTCATTCGTAACGCCGGGGCTGTGTTTGTCGGGCGCTATAGCGCGGAAACGTTCGGCGACTATGTCGCTGGCCCCAGCCACGTCCTGCCAACAGACGGCGCGGCGCGAGCGTGGTCGGGGGTAACGACCGCCTCCTTCATGACAAGTTTCACGGTGCAGGAGGTTGATGCCGAAGGCATGCGCCGCTTGGCCGAGCCGACCGCGCGGCTGGCGCGCCTTGAGGGCCTGGAGGCGCACGCGCGTGCCGCGGATGTGCGCGCCCTGGCGACGAGAGAGTCGCGATCGGAGGCGTCGGTTATCCGTCGCCGCCGCGCGGAACTCGTTCGGCAGACGCGCGAGACCAAAATCACGCTGTCGCTCGATCTCGATAAACAATCGCCGCCCGAGATCGCGACGGGCGTGGGCTTCTATGACCACATGCTGGCGCAGGTCGCGCAGCACGCCGGTGTCACGCTCAAGCTCGCGTGCGCGGGCGATCTCGATATCGATACGCACCACACGATCGAAGACTGCGCCATTGCTCTGGGCCAAGCGCTGAAGCAGGCGCTGGGCGATCGCCACGGCATTGCGCGCTTCGGGTTCCTGCTACCCATGGATGAAAGCGAAGCCAAGGTCTCCATCGATCTCGGCGGGCGACCTTATCTGGTCTTCGACGGCAAGTTCAGCGCGCCTCTGCTCGGGGAATACCCAACGGAGATGACCGAGCATGTTTTCCGCTCGCTCGCGCAGGGTATGGGCGCCTCGCTACATGTGGTGGTCACGGGTGAGAATAATCACCACAAGACCGAAGCGTGCTTCAAGGCATTTGGCCGCGCTTTGCGGCAGGCCATCGCAATCGAAGGTTCTGAATTGCCCTCAACCAAGGGCCTGATCGAATGACGACCGCCGTCGTTAAGCTTGGCGTGGGCAATACCGCGTCGGTGATGTTCGCGCTTGAGCGGCTCGGCGCGCCCGCAGTGCTGACAGACGACGCGATGCAGATCGCAGAAGCGGAGCGCGTGATCCTCCCTGGTGTCGGCGCCGCGGCGCACGCGATGCGACTGCTGCGCGACAAGGGTCTGCGCGATGTGCTCGTTCACTTTGCTCGCCCGCTCTTGGGGATATGCCTTGGCCAGCAACTGCTCTACGAGAGCAGCGAAGAAGGCGATGCGGAGGGGCTTGGCGTCATTCCCGGCCGGGTCGAGCGCCTGCCGGCGTCGCAACAAACGCCTGCGCCTCACATGGGCTGGAGTAGGCTAAGTGTCGCCGGAGCACACCCGCTGCTCGAAGGCGTCGCTGACGGCGCCTACGCTTACTTCGTACACTCCTATGTGTGTCCGCTCGGGCCTCAGACAATCGCGGACGCTAGCTACGGTCAGCGTTTCTCGGCGGTTGTCGCGCAGGGCAATATGTTTGGCTGTCAGTTCCATCCCGAGCGCTCGGGTTCGGCGGGCGCAGGCATTCTTCGCAACTTCCTTGCACTGCCATGTTGATCTATCCCGCCATCGACATGCTCGGCGGCAAATGCGTTCGCCTTTCACGCGGCAAGTTCGACGACGTGACCACTTATGGCGATCCGCTCGAGCAACTCGCCGCCTTTGAGGCAAGCGGGGCGCAATGGGTGCATATCGTCGATCTCGATGGCGCGCGCGATGGCCGGCCGGCGCAGCACGAAACGTTGCGTCGCCTCGCACGGCAAACACGCGTCAATATCCAGTGCGGCGGCGGCGTGCGGCAGTGGGGTCACGTCCAATCGCTGATGGACGCCGGCGTGTCGCGCGTCGTGGTCGGGTCCGTTGCGGTAACGCGGCCCGAAGAAGTCAGCGAATGGCTTGCATCATTTGGTCTGGAGCGAATCTGTTGTGCGTTCGACGTGCAACCGGCTGCCGGCGTGTTCAACGTTGTCGTGAAGGGATGGACGCAGAGCGGCGGCGTGACGCTGCCGGAAGCGCTCGCTTTCTATCCTCCCGGTGCGCTCAAGCACGCCTTGGTGACGGATGTTTCCCGTGATGGTGTGCTGAGCGGTCCAAATGCCTCCCTGATCGCCGATCTCGCGGCCACGCGGCCCGATTTGAGTTTCCAGGCTTCCGGCGGCGTTGCTTCGTTGGCGGACATCGAAAAGCTGCGCGGCACAGGGGCCACCGCGGCCATCGTTGGGCGCGCGCTCTACGAGAACAAGTTTTCGCTGGAGGATGCTCTTGCCGTCTAGACGCATCATTGCCTGCCTCGATGTAAAGGACGGCCGCGTCGTTAAGGGCGTGCGGTTTGAGGGGCACACGGACGCTGGCGACCCCGTCGACCTGGCGCTGCGCTATCGCGATGACGGCGCCGACGAAATCGTAATCTACGACATTGCCGCCTCCGCACAGGGGCGGACGGTCGATTACGCTTGGCTTGCTCACGTCGCGCGCCGCCTCGACGTGCCGCTCTGCGTCGCGGGCGGTATTCGAACGGCCGAGCAGGCGATTGCGTGTTTGGAGCATGGCGCGGACAAGGTGTCGATCAATTCCCCGGCGTTGGAGCGGCCGGATTTCATCAACGAATTAGCTGCCGTGGCGGGATCGCAGTGCGTCGTGGTCGGCGTAGACAGTCGGAGCGTGGATGGCGATTGGCTGACTTACCAATACACCGGCGATGCAGCCACGATGCGTAAAACCGCGCGCAAGACAATGGACTGGATCGTCGAGGCGCAGAGGCGGGGCGCAGGCGAGATCGTGCTCAATTGTATGGATCGTGACGGCACGCGTGACGGTTTCGACCTCTCTCAGCTCGCGGCCGCACGGGAGAGGCTTTCGATCCCGCTGGTCGCTTCTGGCGGCGCCGGCAAGGCAGACGATTTCGCCGACGTGTTTGCGGGCGCGGACGTCTCCGGTGCGCTTGCGGCCAGCATTTTTCATTTTCGCAAGGTCAGCATTGGCGCGGTCAAGGCGGCCGTGGCGGCGCGCGGTTTCGAGGTGCGAGTATGAGCCCGGAGGAAATCGCGCGAATCGACTTCGAGAAGGGCGGAGGGCTCGTGCCCGCCGTCGTGCAGGACGCGGACACGCTGCAAATGCTGATGCTGGCGTACATGGATCGCGCCGCGCTGTTGGAAACGATAGAGAGCGGCGAAGCGACGTTCTTCTCGCGCTCGCGCGGCGGGCGCTGGCGAAAGGGCGAAACCTCAGGTCATCGGATGCGCGTGCGAGATATCCGGGCCGATTGCGACGGCGACACGTTACTTGTCGCGGTGACGCCACGGGGGCCAGCTTGTCATCTCGGAACGCAGACGTGTTTTGCAGATGGCGCGCCGCTTGGTGTGGGCCAGCTGGCGGTGCTTGAGCGCACAATCGCGGCGCGCGCCGAGGCGGCTCCGGAGATCAGTTGGACGGCCCGCTTGCTCGCGGATGGCCCCAAACGAATCGCGCAGAAGGTGGGCGAAGAGGGTGTTGAGTGCGCACTCGCTGGCGCTGCCGGGAGTGCAAGTGAGCTGCGAGAGGAGGCGGCCGATCTACTCTACCATTTGGCAGTGCTGCTACGCGCGCGTGACCTCGGTTTCGCCGACGTGATGGATGTTCTGGCGTCGCGCGCGGAGAGAAAAGATGAGCGCGCCAAGACCTAAGCCGACCATCCTCGAGATCGAGCCCTATCGTCCCGGCGCAGCGATGGCGCCGGGCTTTGAGCGTCCGATAAAGCTCTCGGCAAACGAAAATCCGCTTGGGGCGAGTCCGCGGGCGGTGGCGGCGTATGCCGAGGCACAGCACGCGCTGAATCGCTATCCGGATCCCCGCGCCAACGCGCTTCGCGAAGCCATCGCAGCGAAGCATTCGTTGGATCCCGCGCGCATCGTCTTCGGGACAGGCTCGGACGAATTGTTCTCAATGGCGTGCCAGGCCTATCTGCAGCCGGGTGACGTGATGGTGCAGCCGCAATTCGCGTTCGCCGCCTGGGCCATCGCCGCCCGCGCAAGCGGCGCCATTGTGCGGTCTGCGCCGGAGCGCGCATTTCACGTCGATGTCGACGCGCTGTTGGACGCTGTCGACACGCAAACGCGTGTCCTGTTCGTCGCCAATCCAGCCAATCCCACCGGAACTCGCATTGCCGCCAGTGAGATTCGCCGCCTCCACGCCGGGCTTAGGCCTGATGTTCTACTGGTGCTCGATGGCGCCTATGCCGAGTTCGGCGGTGAAGAAGATGAGTTTTCCGCGTATGCGGACGCGCCCAACGTACTCATTACACGAACTTTTTCGAAGCTCTACGGACTGGCCGGGTTGCGCGTTGGTTGGGGCTATGCGGCAAAGCCAGTCAGTGATGTGCTCAATCGCATCCGCCTGCCGTTCAATGCGTCCTCACCTGCGCTGGCGTCGGCGCGGGCGGCGTTCAGCGATGATGCCTTTGTTGCGGCGTCGGTTGCTCATGCAATGAAGGGGCGGGAGAAGCTCAAACTGTTGCTTGAGGCGCTGGGGCTGGAAGTGCTTCCACCTTCCGCGAACTTCGTGACCGCACGCTTCCCACCCGGTTCGCCGCTGTCGGCGGTGCAGGCTTGCGAAGCCTTAGCGCGATGGGGCGTGCTTGTGCGTGGGCTTGAGCCGTACGCGATGCCCGATTTCATTAGAGTCAGCGTCTGCGCCGACGCCGACTGGCCGCAAGTGCGCGCGGCGTTCGAGGCGGTGCTCAGCCAGCGATAGCGCCAGAGGAGACGCGCAGAAGCGCTAAGCCGTAACCGGCTCTAGCGCTTCTTGTTCGGCGCCGACTAAGCGCGCGTAGCGCGCCATCAAATCGAAAGTCAGCGCCCCGGGCGTGAAGCGGTGCTCGGCGATCTGCCCAACCGGCGTCACTTCCGCAGCGGTGCCGACAATGAAGCACTCTGAGAATGTCGCCAGCTCTTCCGGGCGGATGCGGCGTTCGATAACGCGAATGCCGGCCTCCCGCGCGAGCGCGATGACGGTTTGGCGGGTGATGCCATTGAGGAAACAGTCCGGTGTTGGAGTGAACAAAACGCCGCCGCGCGCGAAGAAGATGTTGGCGCCGGTCGTTTCCGCGATGGCGCCAGTGCAATCGCGCATCAGGGCGTCGTCATAGCCATCTCGTTCAGCGGCGTTCTTTGAAATGGTGCAGATCATATAGAGACCAGCCGCCTTCGCTTCTGTTGGCGCGGTGTCGGCGTGCGGGCGGCGATACTTGGCCCAACAGAGCCGGATCCCGCGCCGTGCGCGCTCTGCGTCGAAATATTTCGGCCACGGCCAGGCCGCGATGGCCACATGCGTCGAGGTCTTCAACGTAGACACGCCCAATTGGTCCGCGCCCCGCCAAGCGATGGGCCGCACATAGCAGTCCCGCAGATTGTTGCGCGCGCAGGTCTCGATGCAGGCGTCGTTGATCTCGTCGGTCGTGTAGGGGATTTCGAAGTCGAGCAACTCGGCGGACCTGAACAGGCGCCGCGTGTGCTCTGCGAGCGCGAATATGCGCCCGTTGTACATGCGCTCGCCTTCGAAGACCGCGCCCCCGTAGTGAAGCGCGTGACTGAGAACGTGCAGGTTAGCGTCGCGCCAAGGCACAAAGCGGCCGTCGAGCCACAGCCAACCATCTCGATCGTTGAAGGGAACCAAAGTCACTGGTGAAATCCTTAAGGAGGGCCTAGCCCCAATGCATATGAACGCAGTGCGCCGATGTGGAAGCGCGCAGCAGCTCGTCGATGATGGCGTCGCCCATGGCGCGGCAGCCAAGATCGCCGCTGAGATCGGCGGTCCGCGCTCCACGCGCGAGGGCTGTTTCAACCGCAGCCTCGACAGCGTTGGCCTCGTCCAACAGCTTCAAGCCGTAGCGCAGGAGCAGCGCCACCGAGAGCACGGCGCCGATCGGATTGCAGAGGTCGCGTCCCGCGATGTCCGGCGCCGAGCCGTGGACCGGTTCGAACAGGCCTGGCCCACCGGACCCGAGCGAAGCGGAGGGCGCGAGCCCGATGGAGCCGCCGAGCACCGAGGCCTCGTCCGAGAGGATATCGCCGAACATGTTCTCAGTCAGAATGACATCGTAGGCGCGCGGACTGCGCACGAGTTGCATGGCGCTTGAGTCAACCAGTGCGTGCTCCAGGCGCACATCCGGAAACTCCTCGGCGTGAACGCGAGTAACGACCTCGCGCCAAAGGCGGCTCGTCTCCAGCACATTGGCCTTATCGATGGAGGTGAGCTTGCCGCGCCGGGCGCGCGCCGCCGCGAACGCTGGGCGGGCGATCCGCTCCACCTCCTCAACGGTATAGATACATTGATCGCTGGCGAAGTTCGCGCCGCGTCGCTTGTCGCCAAAGTAGAGCCCGCCCGTGAGTTCGCGGAAAACCACAAGATCAACGTCGGCGACGATCTCTCGCTTGAGCGGTGATCGATCGATGAGATCGTCGTAGATTCGAACGGGACGGATATTGGCGAAGAGGCCCAGCGCCTTGCGGAGCTCAAGCAAGCCCTGTTCGGGCCGTCGCGCGCCGCGTTCCCATTTCGGGCCGCCCACCGCCCCCAAGAAGACGGCATGCGACTCACGGCAAGCGACGAGCGTCTCCTGCGTCAGCGGCTCGCCGCCCTCATCGATCGCCGCGCCGCCGATGAGCTGGGTATCGAAGGCAAAGACAATGTCATAACGCTCGCCGACGGCGCGCAGAACCTCGGCGGCGACACGCGTGACCTCCGGGCCAACCCCGTCGCCGGGAAGCAATGCAATAGTATAGGTTCTCATGCGGCTCTCGTTTCAAAGGCTTCGATGTTGGGAACGTGGTCGAGGAGCCAACCGAGCGGGTCGACGCCCTCAATGAGGCAACGGCGCGCGAACGGCTCAAGCTGGAAGCTGACCGGCGCTGTGTTGCCGAAGAAAAGTTCGCAGCGTTCGAGATCAATACTCACCCGCCCGCCGGGGGCGGCGAGCAGGCGCGCGTGCGTGTCGGCGTCGATCACGATGGGTACGAGGCCGTTCTTCAGCGCGTTCGAAGTGAAGATGTCAGCGATGCTGGTCGAGATAACGGCTTTGAAGCCATAGTCCGTGAGCGCCCAAGGCGCGTGCTCGCGCGATGAGCCACAGGCAAAGTTATCGCCGGCGACCAAGATCCGATGCTCTTTGGGATCGATCGTGTTCAAGGGCGCATCGGCTTTGGGGGAGCCGTCGTCGTTGTAGCGCCAATCGTAAAAGGCCGCGGCGCCGAGCCCTTCACGCGTCGTCGTCGTGAGAAAGCGCGCCGGGATGATCTGGTCAGTGTCGATGTTCGCTTGTGGCAGCACGATCGTGCACGACGTCAGCTTTGTGAATTTCTCACGCATTGACTGACTCCCGTGCAAAACTGCGGGGATCGGTGAGCACGCCGGCAACCGCGGTTGCGGCGGCGGTGGCGGGGCTAGCGAGGATGGTGCGCGCGCCCTTGCCTTGGCGGCCTTCGAAATTGCGGTTGGAGGTAGACACCGCCAATTGGCCAGGCCCGACGAAATCACCATTCATGGCAATGCACATGGAGCACCCGGGTAGACGCCACTCCGCGCCGGCATCGCGAAACACGCGATCGAGCCCCTCCGCCTCGGCCATCCGCTTGACCGATTCCGATCCTGGCACGACGAGCATCCGCACGCCGTCCTTCACTCTTCGCCCACGCAGCACGTCTGCGGCGTCGCGCAAATCCGAAATGCGGCCGTTGGTGCAAGAGCCGACGAAGACGACATCGACCGGGTGCGCCGTCGTCGCGGCATTCGCGGCAAAGCCCATATAGGTGAGCGCTTGGGCCTCGCTATCGTTGCGCGGCGCCGGTGTCGGCGCGCCAATTGGAATTGAGGCATCGGGTGTCGTGCCAAACGTGGCCATCGGTGTGATGGCGGCAGCATCGATCGCGATCTCATGATCGAATGCCGCGCCAGGGTCGCTGGTATAGGAAAGCCAGCGCGCGGACGCGCGATCGAAAGCCTCGCCCTGTGGGACGAAGCGCCGGTCACGCAGGAAGGCGATCGTCTTCTCGTCCGGCGCCACCATTCCAGCGCGGGCGCCGGCCTCGATCGACATATTGCAGAGCGTCATCCGCCCTTCCATGTCGAGCGCGCGAATGGCGTCGCCGCCGAACTCGATCACATAGCCGGAGCCGCCGCCGAACCCGATCTTGCCGATCACGGCCAGCGTTAGATCCTTAGCGGAGACGCCTTTGCCCAACGCGCCGCTCACATTGACGCGCATGCTCTTTGGCTTGCGCTGCAGGAGGCATTGCGTTGCGAGCACATGGCCGACTTCGGAGGTGCCGATGCCGAAGGCGAGCGCGCCGAACGCGCCGTGCGTCGCGGTGTGGCTGTCGCCACAAACGACGACCATGCCGGGCTGCGTCAAGCCAAGCTCTGGCGCCATGACGTGAACGACGCCGCGATCGGCACTGTCCCAATCCGCAAGCGGAATGCCATGCTCGGCGCAATTGCGCTGCAACGTCTCCACTTGAGCTGCAGCAGCCGGCGTTGCGTAGGGGCGGGCGCCGCCAGGCGTAGGCGGCAGCGTCGGCGTGGAGTGATCGAGCGTCGCGTACGTTCGATCCGGCCGCCGGACCTTGAGCCCGCGCGCTTTAAGCTCCGCGAAGGCCTGGGGGCTCGTCACCTCGTGAACGAGATGAAGGTCGACGTAAAGGATCGCCGGTGCGTCCGCCGATTCCGCCTGGACGACATGATCGCTCCAGAGCTTATCGAGCATGGTCCTAGGATGCGACGGCATGTCGGCCTCCGGCTTCTTCGGCGACGGTCGCGATGATCGTGATGAGTTCGCTATCATCGATCTCACCGATCTCGTCGGCGCGCCGCTTGAAGCTGCTGAACACATGCCCAAGCTGATTGCCGCTGAGCGAGTAGCCGAGCGCCTCGGCCCTCTGGGCGATGGCATGTCGGCCGGAGTGTTTGCCCAGCACCAAGCGTGTTCCGGTGAAGCCCACATCTTCCGGCCGCATGATCTCGTAGGTGCGGGCATCCGCGAGCATGCCGTGCTGATGGATGCCGGCCTCATGCGCGAACGCGTTGATCCCCACGATCGCTTTGTTGCGGACGACGGGCGAATGCGTGAGCGCGCTCAGCGTGCGGCTGGTCTCGAGCAGCTTCGTCGTATCAATTCCCGTGTGGACGCCATAGAGATCGTTGCGTGTACGCAGCGCCATGACGACTTCCTCAAGCGCGCAATTGCCTGCTCGTTCGCCGATGCCGTTCACGGCGACCTCAATCTGGCGCGCACCGTGCGCCACCGCCGAGAGCGTGTTGGCGACGGCCATGCCGAGGTCGTTGTGGCAGTGCGCGGAGAGCACAATGTTCGGATGACGCGCGCTTACGCGGTCTTTGATCTCAGTGAAGATTGAACCGATCTCGGCGGGCGTAGAGTAACCCACCGTGTCCGGGATGTTCAGAGTCTGCGCGCCGGCGTCAGCGACGGCCTCCATGATTTCAGCGAGGAACGTCCGCTCGGTTCGAATGGCGTCTTCAGCCGAGAACTCGACATCTTCGAACAATGTCCGCGCGTAGCTGACGGCGCGCACGGCAGTTTCCAGCACTTCCGTAGCGCTCATCTCCAGTTTGGCGGCGCGGTGGATGGGGCTGGTGCTCAGGAAGATGTGCAGCCGCCGCTTGGGCGCGCTTTGCAGCGCCCCGTAGGCGGCGCGGATGTCGCCCTCGTTGGCGCGCGAAAGCGAGCAGAAGACTGGGCCTTCCACCTCGCCGGCGACACGCCGCACGGCCTCCGCATCACCGGGCGATGCGGCCGCGTATCCGGCCTCAATGACATCTACGCCCAAGTCACGCAGCGCAGTCGCCATCTTCAGTTTGGCCTCGACCGACATCGAGAATCCCGGCGCCTGTTCGCCGTCACGCAGCGTCGTGTCGAAGACGATGACGCGATTGGGATCGGTGTTGTCTACGCTGGGCATACGACACCCTCCGGTACGGGATTGGGTGAAGCGTTCGCGGCGACGATTCGGCGGACGCCGATGAGACGGTCGATCTGGCGGCCAAGCACGTCGGTGCAGCGGCCGGCGTCACGCTCGCGGACGGCGATGCGCACTTCGCGATACGCGCCGGCAACGCTGACATTCATGCCGTCAATGTGAAAGCCGCGGCGCTCGATGAGGCCGACGAGGCGCTGCAGCGAGCCTTCAGCGTGGTCGATCTGAATGACGAATGTGTTCTTCATTGCGGCTCTCCGAGCATCATTTCCGAATTGCTTTTGCCTGGCGGCACCAGCGGCCAGACGTTCTCCTTGGCGTCGATCACGACATGCGCGAGGCAGGGGCCGGGCGCGGCGAGCAAGCGCTCGATGCCGGCGGTGACCTCCTCGCGCCTGCTAATTCGGAAGGCGTCGATGCCGAACGCCTGCGCGACCGCGGCGAAGTCCGGATTGTCCGAGAGATCGATCTCGCTGAAGTTGCGATCGAAGAAGAGCTCCTGCCACTGGCGCACGAGGCCCAGCGATGCATTGTCGAGCAGCAGAATCTTCAGCGCGATGCCGTAGCGCTTCAGGGTCGCCAGCTCCTGGACGTTCATCAGAAACGAGCCGTCGCCGGAGATGGTGACAACGTGCGCGTCCGGTCGCGCCAGCTTGGCGCCGATGCCAGCGGGCACGCCGTAGCCCATGGCGCCCAAACCGCCGGAAGTAAGGTGCGCGAACGGTGAGGCGAAGCGGCAGTGCTGCGCTGCCCACATCTGGTGCTGACCCACGTCGCACGCGGCGATGAAGCTATCGCCGGCGCGCTCTGACAACTCCTTCAACAGAGCAGGTGCGTAAACGCCTTCGCCTGGCGCATCGTAGCGGAAAGCGTGTTCGCGGCGGCCCGCTTCGCATTGCGCGCGCCAGTCCTCGATGTGGATGGCGTGCGGGTGCAGGTTTGGCAGCACCGCTTTCAGATCGCCCGAGATGCCGATTTGTGCGTCGCGCAGTTTGCCGATCTCGGCCGCGTCGACGTCGATATGGATGACGCGCGCGTGCGGTGCGAAGGACGCCAGCTTGCCGGTGGCCCGATCGTCGAAGCGGGCGCCGAGGACGATCAGCAGGTCGCAGGTCTGCACGGCTTCATTTGCGGCGCGGAAGCCGTGCATGCCGATCATGCCGAGGTTCGTCGGCCACGCGGGCGGGATGACGCCCAAGCCTTGCAGTGTGCACACGGCCGGTATGCCTGTGGCCCGCGCGAACGCACGCACTTCATCAACCGCATCGGAGATGCGAACACCGCCGCCGATATAGAGCAGTGGACGTTGCGACGCGCCGATGGCGGAAGCGGCGCGCCGCAATTGCGCCGGATCGATCCGTTGTGCGTGCCCACTTGGGGGATTTGGCACTGAAGACACAGCGGCGGCGCCGACCTGCACGTCCTTTGGCAGGTCGATGAGCACCGGGCCGGGACGCCCGGATGCTGCAATGTGAAAGGCTTGTTCGAAGATGGCAGGGATGTCGGCGGGATCGCGGACGATCCAGGAATGCTTCACCATCGGCAGTGTCGCGCCGAGGATGTCGATTTCTTGGAACGCGTCGGTGCCCATCAAAGGCGAGGCGACGTTTCCGGTGACGGCGACCAGGGGCACTGAATCCATCATCGCATTGGCGATGCCGGTGATGAGGTTGGTCGCGCCCGGGCCGGAGGTCGCCAGGCATACGCCCGGTTTGCCGGTGACACGCGCATAAGCATCAGCCGCGAACGCCGCGCCTTGTTCGTGGCGCACAAGGATGTGCCGGAAGCGCGCGCCGGTGAGCGCGTCGTACACCGGCATGATGGCGCCGCCCGGGTAGCCAAACACGACTTCCACGCCGAGCCGGTCGAGCGATTCGACCACAAGCCGCGCGCCCGTGCGCGGTGCATCGGGAGAAGTGGTGGTTTGGAGAGAGGGTGCGGCGCTCATGGTCTCAAGCGTTCGTTGGGGACTTCAACCAGCTCATGCGTTCCCGCAGAGCCGCGCCGGTCTTTTCGATTGGATGTTGGCGGTCAGCGTTCAGCATCGCCGTGTAGCGGGGCTTGCCGGCCTGGTTCTCAAGGATCCAATCGCGCGCGAAATTGCCCGACTGGATGTCTTTCAGCACCTCGCGCATGCGGCCGCGCGTTTCCTCTGTGATAATGCGCGGACCGGAGACGACGGCGCCGTACTTTGCTGTTTCGGAGATGAAGTCGTGCATCTTCGAAACCCCGCCCTCATAGAAGAGGTCAA
>CAYUOC010000028.1:29113-32416 GCA_964446305.1 uncultured Terricaulis sp.
GTTTCGGAGATGAAGTCGTGCATCTTCGAAACCCCGCCCTCATAGAAGAGGTCAACGATGAGCTTCAGCTCATGCATACATTCGAAGTACGCAACTTCTGGCTGGTAGCCGGCGTCGACCAAGGTTTGATAGCCGGCCATCACCAATTCCTTGGCGCCGCCGCAGAGCACGGCTTGTTCGCCGAAGAGATCGGTTTCGGTTTCTTCCGCGAATGTCGTCTCGATCAGGCCGCCCGAGGCGCCGCCGATGCCTTTCGCGTACGCCATGGCGCGGGCGCGTGCGGTCTCGGTCGCGTCTTGATGCACTGCGAACAAGGCTGGCACGCCGCGCCCGCGGATGAATTCACGCCGCACCAGATCGCCGGGCCCTTTCGGCGCGACGAGGACAACGTCCATGTCTTTGCGCGGTTGGACGCGGCCGTAGTGGATTGAGAAGCCATGCGCGAAGAGCAGGGCCGAGCCATGCTTGGCGTTTGGCGCGATGACTTCCTTGAACACGGCTTCCTGCGCCATGTCCGGCGTCAGGAACGCGATCAGGTCGGCGTCTTTCACGGCATCGGCGGGTTCGGCCGTATCGATCTTGTCAGCGCGGGCGTTGGTCCAGCCTTTGCCGCCTTTGCGGACGCCGGCGACGACGTCGTAGCCGCTGTCGCGCATGTTTTGGGCATGAGCGCGGCCCTGGCTGCCGTAGCCCAAGATGGCGATGCGTCCGCCTTCCAGTGCGTCGGCGCGCACGTCGTCATTTGTGTAAACTTTCATCACGAAGCCTCGCGCTGAGCCGGCGCGCGCGTTTGCGGCGGCGGTAGATTGGGAATGGTGACAGCGCCCTGCGAAGCCGAAGCGACGAGGGCCGCGTATTTGGCGAAGGCGCCAACGGGCGCTTCTTTCTGTGGCGGCTGCGCAGTGCGCCCGCGCAGATCGGCGGCGGTTTCGATGCTGCGGCTGGCGACATCGATCCGAATGACATCGCCATCGCGCAACAATGCGATCGGGCCGCCGCTTGCGGCTTCCGGCGAAACGTGGCCGGCGACGAAACCGTAGGACGCGCCGGAGAAGCGGCCATCGGTGATCAGCGCGACGTTCTGCATGCCGCGGCCTTTGAGCGCCGCGGTGACTTGCAGCATCTCGCGCATGCCGGGCCCGCCCTTGGGGCCTTCGTAGCGAATGACGATCACGTCGCCTTCGCTGATGGCGCCGGCTTGCACGGCTTCGAACGCCGCCTCTTCGCCGTCGAACACGCGCGCTGGGCCTTCGAAGTGCGTGGCGTTGTGGCCGACGAGTTTGATCACGGCGCCATCAGGCGCGACGTTGCCGTAAATGACGGCGTAAGAGCCGCGCGCCATCACGGGCTTGCTGAAGCTGCGGATCACGGTTTGGCCGCTGGGTTCAGCTGCCTCGCGCGCCTCTTCGAACAGCGACGCGCCGGACACGGTCGGTGTGTCGGCGATCCGCCCGGTCTGCATCAGGCGTTGCATCACCAGGCGCGTGCCGCCGGCCTGAAACAGGTGGTGCGCCAAATATTGGCCGCCCGGCTTCAGATCGCAGATCACCGGGGTCGTTTCACAGGCGTGGTTGCAATCCTCGACGCCGAACGCGACGCCGGCTTCGGCGGCGATTGCGGTGAGATGTAAAACTGCGTTGGTCGAGCCGCCGCTGGCGGACACCGCCGTCGCGGCATTGCGCAGCGACGCTGCGGTGATGAAACGGCGTGCATTGTGGCCGGCGCGGGTCAGTTCGACCGCGATGCGGCCACAGCGTTCTGCTTCCGCAGGCTTACTAGCGTGAACCGCAGGCACATCGTTTGCGCCCATTGGGGAGAGGCCCATCGCGGAGAGCGCCATCGCCATGGTGTTGGCCGTGAATTGGCCGCCGCACGCGCCTGCGGCGGGGCAGGCGGCGCGTTCAATTTGCCTGAGTTCGCCGTCATCCAGCGCGCCGGCGCCATGCGCGCCGATGGCTTCGAACACTTCCTGGATCGAGATCTCACGCCCGGCGTGATGCCCCGGCATGATGGTGCCGCCGTAGAACACGCATCCCGGCAGATCCATGCGCGCCAGCGCCATTGCCGCCGCCGGGATCGTCTTGTCGCAACCGACGATACAAATGACGCCATCGAGCTGGTGGCCCTGCACGGCGAGCTCGATTGAATCCGCGATGACCTCGCGTGAGATCAGCGAGGCCTTCATGCCCGGCGTGCCCATCGAGATGCCGTCGGTAACGACGATGGTGTTGAAGTCGATCGGCACACCGCCGGCCTCGCGGATGCCGCGGCGGACGGGCTCGGCGAGATCGCCGAGATGCATGTTGCATGGCGTAACGGAAGACCAAGTGTTGACGACGCCGATCAGCGGGCGCGCGAAGTCCTCATCCTCGAGCCCCGCTGCGCGCAGATACGAGCGGGCCGCGGCGCGATTGGCGCCAGCGGTGACGACCGCGCTTCGCAGCGTTTTTGCCGGTTTTGGTGGGGATTCCTGCGTCATTTGGGTCCGGTTTCACTGGACCGCGCGCAACAAAAAACCCCGCTGCCTTTCGGAGCGGGGTGTCGCGAGCGATCCTGATTTTAGAGGTTCAGGTCACATGCTGCCACGCCGCTCCGGTGCTAAGAATAAGCACCAGACCGCTAAGGAGCAGGCCTACTACGACGATGTTGAGCGCACGCGCGTCGACCGCGACAGCCGTCGCGGCAGAACGAGCAGAGATGCGCAGTGACATCGACACGGTGTTAGCTCCCGCAAAAACTAGAACCAACTTTCTTCGCGTTTGCAATGCAAAAAGTGAAAGGCGGTGTGTTTTCTTCGCGATGCCTTGTTTAGAGGCGCCGCTTTTCGCGGCACTTGCTTCGCGTTTGTTAATGCGCGGCTTACAACCGGATGAACGACCACTCGCGCGAGTACGGCGTCGAACTGAGGCGATACCCGCGCCCTTCACCCGTCACGACCGTGTCACTCCAGTTGAAGCCGAAGCCTGTTTCCGGATCGTAGAGCCCCGGCTCCTGTGAGAGCGCCGAGTTGAGCGGCAGCACGGTTTCGTCGCCGAGCGCGATAAAGGGCGGGTAGTGCCCCTCGAACGCCAGTCCGTGCGAGGGCCGATGGTAGATGTATCGGGCCAGCCCCTCATCGACCTGATACTGATGCACAGCACGCGCGATTTCGTTCGCCTTTACACCGGCCGCTTGCAGCTCGACTTGGATGTCGCACGAGCGCAGGGACGCCTCCCAGAGCCGGGCCGCATGCGCATCGAAGCTGCCGTCACGCTTAGCCGTGAGAAAGGTGCGATAGTTCTCGCCGCCGCAGCCGTTGATTTT
>CAYUOC010000029.1:0-2387 GCA_964446305.1 uncultured Terricaulis sp.
GTCGTGAGCCGCCGCGGCTCGCGCGGCTCAAGGTCGATCACGCCGCCATCGTCGAGAACTGGAATTTTTTCCGGAAGCTCGCGCCGGGCGCCGCGGTCGCTGCTGTCGTCAAAGCCGATGGGTATGGATTAGGCGCTGTCGGCGCCGCGCGCGCCTTGGCGCAGGCGGGCGCTCGCGTGTTTTTCACGGCGACGTCGCAGGAGGCGGTTTACGTTCGCCGCGCCCTTGGTGAAGGCCCGCAGATCTTCGTGCTCAACGGCCCGGCGGACGACATCGATCTCATCACCGCGCACAAGCTGACGCCGGTGTTGAACTCGCTGGCGCAGATCAAGGCCTGGGAAGCGCGTGGTCCGGCCGCGTTGCACATCGACACCGGCATGAACCGTCTCGGCATCGGGCCAGAAGAATTGCCGCATGCGATGAGTGCGCTCAAAGACACCTCACTCGCGCTGGTCATGAGCCATCTCGCCTGCGGCTCCGACCTGAAGCACGAGTTCAACACAACGCAACTGCGCCGCTTCATCGATGCGTCGATGCTGTTCCCGCGCGCACCCCTCTCGCTCGCGGCGACGGCCGGCGCGCTCATCGGCGCCGATTATCATTTCGACCTCATCCGCCCGGGCGTTGGCCTCTACGGCTCTGGCGGGCTCGATGCCGACAATCCGAAACTCTCCGCCGCCGCAACGATCGAAGCGCCAATCCTACAAGTGCGCGATGTCGAGGCCGGCGAGACCTTTGGCTATGGCGCGACGGCCACTGCTGCCCAAAAGATGCGGACCGCGACAGTCGCGCTAGGTTACGCGGACGGCTACTTGCGGTCGCTCTCGGGTCGCGGCTATGGCGTTCTGGGGGGCGCAAAGCGCCCAATTCTAGGGCGCGTTTCGATGGACCTCATCATCATAGACGTCACCGGCTGCGCCGAAGCTCAACCCGGCGCGATGGTCGAATTTCTCGGTCCCAACGCGTCGCTGGATGATATCGCCGCGCTCGCCGGCACTGCGCCTTATGAATTGCTGACCACGTTCGCCGGCACGGTGCGCAAGACGGGAGCGCGCGGGTGAGCGACATTTCACGAGCCCTGAGCCTGTCGAAGGGCGGACAAGCACGCCGCTGCCGGCCTTCGACAAGCTCAGGCCTCGCATGGATGCGCGCTCAATGATCAATCCGTTTGCCCCGATCGGACGCGGGCTTTTGAGCATGCTGGCCGAAATCGGCCGCTTCTCCGCGTTCGTGAGCCGTGCTGTTGCAGCTGCGGTCTCGCCGCCGCTGTTCATCGGCCAGTTTCTGCGCCAATGCCTGCAGATCGGCTATTTCTCGCTGCCAGTCGTCGGCGTCACAGCCGTGTTCATCGGCGCGGCGCTGGCGCTGAACATCTATGTCGGCGGCGCACGCTTCAACGCTGAGCAATTCGTGCCCAACATCGTCGTGCTCGGCATCACCCGCGAACTCGGTCCAGTGCTTGCTGGCCTCATGCTCGCGGGTCGCGTCAGCGCCGGTATCGCGGCCGAGATCGGCACCATGCGGGTCACCGAACAGATCGACGCGATGACCACGCTTTCAACCGATCCGTTCAAGTATCTGATCGCGCCGCGGGTATTGGCGGCGACGCTCACGCTGCCAGTCCTGGTGCTGGTCGCTGACATTATCGGCGTCATGGGCGGCTACCTCGTCGCAGTGAACAGCCTCGATTTCAACGGCGCCGCTTATCTGCGCAACACGTTCGACTTCATGGAGCCGCAGGACGTCGGCCTCGGCCTGATCAAGGCGGCCGTGTTCGGCTTCATCATCGCCACCGTCGGCGCCTATCAGGGCTTTCGCTCGAACGGCGGCGCGCTGGGTGTTGGCCGCGCCACCACCAACGCCGTCGTCGTCGCCATCGTGCTTATTCTGGCGGTGAACTATCTCATCACCGCGTTCTTCGTGGAGTGACGCTGATGGCTGCGAAGCTCCAACTCGTCGGCATCAAGAAGATGCTCCGCGGCCGCCAAGTGCTCGACGGCGTCGACATCGATGTGGCTCAAGGCCGTTCGCTCGTCATTATCGGCGGCTCCGGGCAAGGCAAGTCGGTGACGCTGAAATGCGCGTTGGGACTGATGAAACCTGACAGCGGCCAGGTCCTGGTCGACGGCGCCGATGTCACCAAGATGCCGGAAGAAATCCGGGCCCGCGTGATGCGCAAATTCGGCATGCTCTTCCAGGGCGGTGCGCTGTTCGACTCGCTGACCGTTTGGGAAAACATCGCCTTCCGCCTGATCAACGCCGACAAAGTGAGCCGCAGCGAGGCACGTGACCGCGCGATCGAGACGATGCGCAAAGTCCGCCTCGCGCCTGAGTTCGCGGACGTGCGCCCGATCGAACTTTCGGGCGGCATGCAGAAGCGCGCCGGC
>CAYUOC010000029.1:2397-32141 GCA_964446305.1 uncultured Terricaulis sp.
CGACATTCTCTTTCTCGATGAGCCCACCACCGGCCTTGATCCGATCACGGCCGACGCGATCAACGATCTAATTGTCGAGATGGTCAAAGAGCTCGGTTGCGCCGCGGTTTCGATCACGCACGACATGCCAAGCGCGCGCAAAATTTCCGACGAGATCGCCATGCTGCATAACGGCAAGATCGTCTGGCGCGGCCCCACCGCCTCGCTCGACGCGAGCGGCAACGCCATGGTCGATCAGTTCGTCGCCGGTCGCGCCGATGGCCCGATCCAGGCCGTGGTGTGAATCCGCCCGCGCCGCCGTCGCGCGAACCGCACTACGGCGACAACGAAACTTATGGCTGGGCCGTACGCGACTGCGCGATTGGGCTAATCAGCACGCTCTCCTGGTGGTGCAGGCAGCCGCTTGAGTTCAAAGGCGCCGCCACCGGGCGCGTCTGGCACTTTGAGGGCGATTTCACCGATCGCGCGCAGCTGCTGTTCACCTCGGACAAGGGCAACGGCAGGATCGAGCTGGAAGTTGATCCGAGCAATTGGGTGAAGGCAGAAGTGTTCGTCGTCGACGTCCTCGTCTGTCGCTGCTGGATAGAAGATCCATACGAGGAAAAGGAATTTTATCCGGACGGTTCGGACGGCAATCCCAATTCCGAGGGCGACGCGCCTGGCCGCATCTCAAAGCGCGGACGCTGGCTGCAGATCCGCTGCGCTGATTTCCCAGGCGCGCCCGATCAGGGCACCGGCTATTGGGACTTAGAAGACACTTACGATTAGCGTCAGACGTGCTTCTTGATCACTGCGTCCAGCGCCTCAGGTTTTACAGTCGGCGCGTACCGGGCGAGCACTTCGCCATCGCGGCCAATCAAGAACTTGGTGAAATTCCACTTGATGTTTCGGCCCAACAAACCGCCGCCCTTTTGGCGCGTCAGATAATCGTAGAGCGGATGCGCCGAGGGCCCCTTCACGTCGATCTTCGCGAACATTGGAAACGTCACGTCATATGTCAGTGAACAGAAATTCTTGATCTCCTCGGCGTTGCCCGGCTCTTGTTTGCCGAACTGATTGCAGGGGAAGCCCAAGACCTCGACGCCTTGCGCGGCGTACTTGCGATGCAGCTCTTCCAGGCCCTTGTACTGGTAGGTGAACCCGCACTGGCTGGCGGTGTTGACGATCAGCAGCAGCTTGCCGCGAAACTCGGAGAGCGAGCGCTCCTTGCCATCGATGTCGCGCGCGGTGAAATCATAGATCGAAGACATTACATTCCCGGGGTTGGACGCTGTTTCGCCGTCGGCAAGAAGATCAAGCCGCCGACCAAGATGAGCGGACCGATGAAGAAATAGAGGAAACCCGCAAAGGGTGACCACGGCAGCGGGATCATCCAAGCGGCAAGGGCGACGCCAAAACCCACGCCCGCGTGCACCCAATTCTGCCAGCACGCAAAGCGCGTAAGCTGCCGCTCGCGATCGGTGAGATCGAGCTGATCCGCCTTCTTTAGCGCATGATCATAGAGCGCCAGAAACATCACAAACACCGCCCCATAAGCCACCGACAACACGATCAGCGCACTCTGGGCCTCGAAAATCGACAGCGGCGCCTGCGGCGCGCCCTCGACCAACGAACGAACAAACGCCGAAAGCATCGTCGCCAGATATTTCAGCGGATAGACGAAGAAGAGGATGAGGAAGAGCAGCCCCGCGTTCAGGGTCGTCATCCATCCGTCTTCCAGTGCGTAACGCCGGAAGAAGATGTAGTGCATATTCCAAATCATCAGCAGCATGGCGAACGCTGCAGCAAATCCAGGGAAACCCCAGAGCAATGTCGTCAAGTCGCTAAACGAGGCCGGCGGCGCGCTCGACACGACCAGCAATGTAAGCGCAAACGCAAAGACCATATCGGAGAGCGCTTCAATTCGGGTCGGCTGTTCGCCCCGCCAACGGAATTCCCGTTCGCCCTTCAGCGGATGCAGTTCGCGTATGGCCATGGCCAATGCGTTAGCAGACGCGCCGCGCTAAGCTCAACTGGAAGGATTCGCATCGAGGTCAGAATGGCCAAATCAGATCACGTTTTTACCTGCCAGGCCTGCGGGGCGATCTGGCCCAAATGGGCCGGCAAGTGTGACGCGTGCGGAGAATGGAACACGCTGGTTGAAGAAGCGGCGCGCCCGGTTGTGCCGGGCGCATTCGCGGCGCCCGTCGGTGGCGGCAAGAAAAGCAAGGCGGTGTCGTTCGTCGATCTCGCCGGGGTCGCCGATCCGCCCGCGCGGATCGCGACAGGCATATCCGAGCTGGATCGCGTGTGCGGCGGCGGCTTGGTGCCCGCTTCCGCCCTGCTCATCGGCGGCGATCCGGGCGTCGGCAAATCGACATTGCTGCTGCAAGCCGCGGCCTCGCTCGCGCGCGGCGGCGCTTCGGTCGCGTATGTGACGGGCGAAGAAGCCGAGGCGCAGGTGCAGGAGCGCGCGCGGCGGCTCAAGGCGTCCGACGCCAATGTCAGCCTCGCGGCGGAGACCGACCTCCGGAAGATTCTCGAAGGACTTAAGGCGCTGAAGCCTGACGTCGTGATCGTGGACTCCATTCAGACCCTCTACGCCGATGGCGTCGAGGCCGCGCCCGGCACCGTCGCGCAAGTGCGCGCCTGCGCGCACGAATTGGTCCGGTTCGCGAAAAAGAATGGCGCCGTCGTCATCCTCGTTGGTCATGTCACCAAGGATGGCCAGATCGCCGGGCCGCGTGTGGTCGAACACCTCGTCGATGCGGTTATCTATTTCGAAGGTGAGCGCGGCTTGCCGTTCCGCATTCTGCGCGCCGTGAAAAACCGCTTCGGGCCGACCGACGAAATCGGCGTGTTCGAAATGGTGGAGCAAGGATTGGTGGAAACGCCGAACCCTTCGGCGCTCTTTCTCGGCGGCGCTGGCGAGCGGCCATCGGGTGCGGCGGTCTTCGCAGGCGTGGAAGGCTCGCGACCGGTGTTGGTGGAAATCCAGGCGCTGGCGGCGCCAACTGCGTACGGCACGCCAAGGCGCGCCGTGGTCGGCTGGGACTCCGCCCGTCTCGCGATGATCTTGGCCGTGCTCGAAACTCGATGCGGACTCTCATTCTCCGGGCGCGATGTTTATCTTTCCGTCGCCGGCGGCTTGCGTATCACCGAGCCTGCGGCAGATCTCGCGGTGGCCGCCGCCTTGATCTCGGCGCTGGCGGACAAATCACTCCCGAAGCAATGCGTGGTGTTTGGAGAGGTTGCGCTCTCGGGCGAAGTGCGGCCCGCGGGGCGCAGCGATTTGCGCTTGAAGGAGGCCGCGAAACTAGGCTTCACCAACGCGCTGGCGCCGCCACAGAAGAAATCATCGAGCGACGGCGTCAAACTCAAACAGATCGGCCACATCGCCGATTTGGCCGCCGCGATCGGCGTCGAGGCGAATACAGACTAGCTCGTCAAACAATCCGGGCTCTTGCCGCCATTCTCGCGCAGATAGCTGACGTAGTACTCCGCCATGCCGGCGGCGCGGCGTTGGCCGAGCTCATCGGTGTTGAACGCCGTTGTCGCCTGCGCCCAGGCGACCGCGCACACCGGCGCCTCCGTCGTGCTGCCAACGCAATCGATGAAAGCGCCATATGCCTCACGCCAAGTGTTGAACTGATCCCGCGTCATCGGTTCGCCGTGCCCAGCAATCGCGATGCGGAATGGCGTGGCCCACACGTCATCCAGCGCTTCCCGCCAGCGCTGCGGGCACGCCGTTTCAAAGAACGGCGCCGGGAAAGTCACCAAATCGCCGATCACCGCGATACGCGTGCGCCGATCGTAGAGCCAGACATCCGCATCGGTGACAGCGCCGTTCGTGACATGCACATCAAAGCGCCGCCCGGCGAGGCGCATGCGCTGCGAACGATCAATCACGACGTCCGGCCGCAACACATCGCTCTCCGCCATCGTGTCGAGGAATATCTGAACTTCCTCGCGCTGCACCGGCGTGATCTCGCTGCCCGCCAACATCGCGCGCGCGCCATCCATGTTGCGGACAAGAAAACCGCCCGGCGCGATGACGCGATCGACGGCGCCGGTCGTGTAGACGCGTGCGTTCGGAAAGGCAGCCTTCAGCCGCCCGTTGCCGCTCGAATGATCGAGATGCCAGTGCGTGTTGACGATCGCCGCGACTGGGCGGCCACGTTCGCGCGCGTAAGCTAGGATTGCGTCACTGTGCCAAGAATGGCGGCCGGTATCGACGACCAGAAGGCCCTGCGGCGCGTCGAATATGATGGTGTTGCCGTCCGGCCCGCGCTCCGGTTCGAAGCCGCCAGGCTGCAGGTGCACGCCCGGCGCGATCTCACGCACGGGCGGCGCGGCAGGGCTTTGGCTGGCAAGTTGGGCGATCAGCAGGAGCGGCAAGAACATGTCCCGCAGCCTGTCCCCATTCCACGGTCGAAACGCTCACAGTTCGACCAGCCGCCCAAAGCCCGCGACTGCCCTCCTGCCGCGTGTGGCGCCTTCCCAAGCCCTGGCGGGACGGTTAATCCAGTGCCTAGGGACGCGCCCAGAAACGGGCAGCATGGGAGTGGGCGATGGATCTCGGCTTCACTTGGTTCGACTTCGCCGCCTTGGTCGTGCTCGGCCTTTCCGGCGTCATGGCTTTCGCCCGCGGCCTCATCCGCGAAGTGTTCTCAATTATCGCCTTCATTGGCGCGGCTATTGCGGCGGTGTTTTTCGCGGGGATGCTGCGACCGCTGGTCGAAAGTTTCACACCCCTTTCCGGACCCCTGGCATCCGTCGCCGCAGGGCTCCTGATCTTTCTGGTGGTGTTCATCGTCATCACCGTGATCACCTCGACGGTCGCGAAAACCGCTCACCAATCCACGGAAATTGGCTCTTTTGACCGCGCAGCCGGCCTCGCCTTCGGCATCCTCCGGGGCGTGCTGGTGGTGTCGCTGTTCGTGCTGCTGATGCGTCAAACGACGGTGGAGGACACCACCCAACCTGCAGATCCCATGCAGGATGCTATACGCGGCGCGCGGACCTACCCTATCTATGACAGCGTAGCGTCTGCTCTTGAGGCAGTGCTGCCGCAGGCTCGGGACCGAGCTCGTGATATAATCGACCGTCGAGAGGGCGAGTCGGCGCCGATTCCGCCGGCCGAGCCCGCAACAACCCAGGCCCAACCTTAATCCAAGGGGGCAACCTGAGGACCATATGATCGCCGAGCGCCCCTCCCTCCACTTTCAGACGGCGCCCGGAGACCCGGTCGATAAATGGGAGTTCGACGACAAGCCGCGTGAGGAATGCGGCGTCTTCGGGGTTTTCGGTTCGGAAGATGCGGCGGTCCTGACTGCGCTCGGTCTGCACGGGCTACAGCATCGCGGCCAAGAAGGCTGCGGCATCGTCAGTTACGACGGCAACCAATTCTACCACGAGCGCTATCTGGGCTTGGTCGGCGAGCACTTCTCCGGCGGCGATCTCCCGCAGCGGATGCCGGGCTCGATGGCCATTGGCCACACCCGCTACGCCACCGCCGGCGGCACCATTCTCCGTAACGTTCAACCGCTCTTCGCCGATCTCGCGTTGGGCGGTTTTGCTGTCGCCCACAACGGCAACCTTACCAACGCCATCGATCTGCGCACGCGCCTCGTCCAGAACGGCTCGATCTTCCAATCGACCTCGGACACCGAGTGCATCCTGCAACTCATCGCGCAATCGAAGAAGCCGCGCGTGGTCGAGCGCTTCGTTGAGGCGCTGCACGACATTCAGGGCGCATTCGCGCTCGTGGCGCTGACCGAAAACATGATGATCGGCGCGCGCGATCCGATTGGCATTCGCCCGCTCGTGCTCGGCGAAAGCGCCGGCGCCATGATCCTTGCCTCTGAAACCTGCGCGCTCGACATGATCGGCGCGAGTTTCGTTCGCACGATCGAGCCAGGGGAAGTCGTCGTCATCACCCGCGCCAACGACGGCAAGGTTACCGTCGATAGCCACTTCCCGTTCCCGCGCCGCAAAGCGCGGCCCTGTATTTTCGAGTTCGTCTACTTCTCGCGTCCGGACTCGGTGATTGACGGCCGCAGCGTCTACGACATTCGCAAGCGCATGGGCCGCCGCCTCGCCGAAGAAACCGGCGTCGAGGCTGATGTCATCGTGCCGGTGCCCGACTCCGGCGTGCCCGCCGCTATGGGCTTCGCCGCTGCGAGCGGCATCCCCTATGAACTCGGCATCATCCGCAATCACTATGTCGGCCGCACCTTCATCCAGCCGAAGCAAGCGATCCGCGACATGGGCGTGCGCCTGAAACACTCCGCCAACCGCGACGTAATCAAGGGCAAGCGCGTCGTTCTCGTCGATGACTCCATCGTCCGCGGCACGACATCACGCAAGATCGTGCAGATGGTTCGCGACGCTGGCGCCAAGGAAGTTCACTTCCGCAGCGCTTCGCCGCCGATCAAGTTCCCAGATTTTTACGGCATCGATATGCCTGTCGTCGCCGAGCTGATGGCCGCGCAAATGACGCTCGACGAGATGCGTAAGTCGCTCGCTGTCGACAGTTTGGGCTTCCTTTCGGTCGATGGCCTCTATTGGGCGATGGGCGAAAAGAAGCGCGACGCCGTCAACCCGCAATTTACCGACCACGCTTTCACCGGCGACTACCCGACGCCGCTTCTCGATCAAGAGAAGGGCCGCATCGGCCGCGGCGCGCAATTGCCGCTGATCACCGAAAACGCAGCAGAATGACAAGCGTACAATCGAAGCGGATCGCGCTGGTCACCGGCGCGTCGCGCGGTATTGGCCGCGCCGTTGCGCTTGAGTTGGCCCGCCAAAACTGGCGCGTCATCGCCGTGGCGCGGGCGCAAAAGGCGCTCGAGAAACTCGACGACGACATTCGCGATCTCGGCGGCGAAGCAACCCTGATCCCGCTCGATTTGCGGGATGGCGCCGCGATCGATCAGCTCGCCGCGCCGCTCTTCGAACGCTTCGGCAAGCTCGACGGTCTGGCCGCCTGCGCGGGCGCGCTTGGCTCGCTGACGCCCGCCCATCAGGCAACGCCCGCGATCATGGATGAGACGACGTTGGTAAACTATCTCGCCAACCAACGGCTGATCCGCGCGCTGCATCCGTTGCTGCGTGAGTCCGACGCCGGCCGCGCCGTATTCCTCACCTCCGGCGCTTCCAAAAACCCGCGCGCGTATTGGGCGCCGTATGCGGCGTCGAAGGCCGCTCTCGATGCGTTGGTCATCTCCTGGGCGGCCGAAATCGGCAACGTCACGCCGATGCGCGCTAACCTCTTCAATCCTGGCCCCACGCGCACATCCATGCGCGCGAAAGCTTTTCCCGGCGAAGATCCGATGACGCTGCCCGCGCCGGACGAAGTTGCGCCGGAGATCGTGAAGATGCTGCAGCCGAGTTACACAGAGAACGGCGCGTGGGTGCAGTTCGAGCGCTGAGCTACGACGCCATCATCATTGGAGGCGGCGCCGCTGGCCTCTATTGCGCCATGCACGCCGGGCGGCGCGGCAAGCGCGTACTGGTGATCGAGCACAACACGGAAGTCGGCGCGAAAATTCTGATCTCCGGCGGCGGGCGTTGCAACTTCACCAATCTCCACGCCGCGCCAGACCGCTTCATCTCCGCCAACCCGCACTTCGCGCGCTCGGCGCTGGCGCGTCACACCCAGCGTGACTTCATCGCGCTGATCGAAAAGCACGGCATCCCGTTCTACGAAAAGACTCTCGGCCAGCTCTTTTGCGAGGGCGCGCGGTCTTCACGGCGCATCGTACAGATGTTGCTCGACGAATGCGCCAGCGCCGGCGTTGCTATCCGCATCGCCTGCCACGTCTCACGCGTCGAGCGCGGCGACACCTTTCGCGTTGAGACGACACAAGGCGCTTTCGAGGCCAACGCCCTGATCATCGCCACCGGCGGCCTACCAATCCCCAAGCTAGGCGCCACCGGGTTCGCATTCGACATCGCGAAGCAGTTTGACGTTCCGGTCGTCGAAACCCGCCCAGCGCTCGTACCGCTTACCTTTGGCGAAGCCGACCTGACTTGGATGCGCGGCCTGAGCGGCGTCTCCGCTGATGTTGTCGCGCGCGCTGGCAAAGCTCAATTTCGCGAAGCCGCACTGTTCACCCATCGCGGCTTGTCGGGCCCATCGATCCTGCAAATCTCCTCTTACTGGCGGCCAGGCGAGAGCATCGAGATCGATTGGCTTCCCGACCATGCGCCGGATGTGTTGGCGCAGCGCAAACGCGAGCGGCCCAAGGCGCATCTCAAAAGCGTGCTGGCGCACATGATGTCGGAACGCCTCGCATCGGCGCTCAGCGAAACACTACCGCAAGAGGCAATCGGCGACATGAAGGATGCGGCGCTGATCGATGCGGCGGCGAAGCTCAAGGCCTGGCCACTCACACCCGTCGGCACCGAAGGCTATGCCAAAGCTGAAGTCATGGCCGGCGGCATCGATACCAACGCGCTCTCACAACAGACAATGGAAACGCGCGTCGTGCCGGGCCTCCATTTCATCGGTGAGGCTGTCGATGTCACCGGCTGGCTCGGCGGCTACAATTTCCAGTGGGCATGGTCGAGCGGCTGGGCTGCGGCTCAGTCGCTCTGACGCACGAAACGCTGCGCGATCCAGGCAATCGGCATGCCGACGAGCACAGTGTGCGCGAAGATTGTCCCGGCAAAGAGCCACGGGTGATTGGGATCATGCCGCGGGCGAATTTCGCTGAACGAAGCCTGCAACCGCGCGCCCGCTTCTCCAAGATTCGCCGCGAAATGCTCGTTGGCGCCGGCTGCGGAGAGCGGCAGGACAATGTAGTTCATCGCAACGTAGAGAATGAGGCCGTAGAGAAAACCCCAAGCAAGCGGGTTCGATCTCAACATTCGGAAACGCTTCGCCGCAAAGGCAAACGCCGCAGCCATGCCAGTCGCCAACACAAAGTGAAGCCCGAGACCGAGTGAAGCGGTGCTCACGCCACCGGCCTGTGCGGCGTCGCGGCCAATCGCGCCCGCCGCAACCGATTGCAGGACTTGCTCCGCTGGAACGCCGTAGCTTAGCGGCCCGTAGGCGAGGATCGCATAGACGATATCGAGCGTCCCGGCGACCGCTCCAGCCAGCAAGATTCCCCATAAGATTCGCATGCTTACCTCCATGCACAGGCGCAACTACATGCTCCAGCGCCACGCCCGCTAGCGCAATGCGATCGGTTGCGTAAGATCGGCGGCGGGGAGAATGCATGACACTGCGCAGCGCAATTTTGGCCATTGCATTGGTCATGGGGACGCCTGCCTACGCGCAAGAGGAGCGGCAATCCGCGGACGTCGCAAGCCAACGAGATCAGCTTTCCCCCGAACACATCGCCGCCGGCGAGAACCTGTTTCGCGCTATCATCCTCGACGGCGGCGCTCTCAACAGGATGTTCGAGGTCTTGGAGGCGCAAATGCTCCCAGGCCTCCGCACGGATATCATCAGCTCACCCATCTATCAGGCTGCATCGCCTCAGCGCCGCGAAGCCATCATGCTCGTCATCGACGATTTGACGCCCTACATGCGCCGCGAGATCACAGCGGAGATGAGCATCGTCGGCACACGCGTCGCGCCGCGCTTTGCCGAGCGCATGTCGCTGGACCACCTGAACGAAACCGCCGACTTCATGCGCTCGCCGGAGATGCGCGAGAGATGGCGCGCGATGGTTGACGCACACCTCGAAGATGAGAAGCCGATGCCCAGCTTTCCGGACTGGCGCACGGCGGGCACATTCGCCGCCACACCGGCGGGCTTAGCGTTCGCTCAGGAAGCCGACGCATTCGGCGACCTCCTCGACGAGGAATCCGAGCGGGCGCTCGCCGTTACGTTCCCACGCATGCTCACGGTGATTGCGGGCCGAATTTGCGACGCGCTGGCCGACGATTGCCCCGCTCACATTCGTGACGCTGCGGGACGTATCTAGTCCTCGGCATCCGCGAACGGATTTTTCCCGGCCTTCACGATCAGCCGGATCGGCGCCGCGTGCAGATCGAACGCGTCACGCAGGCCGTTGACGAGGTAGCGTTTGTAACTCTCCGGCATCTCCTCGGCCCGCGATGAGATCAGCACGAATGTCGGCGGGCGGGCTTTGATCTGCGTGAGGTAACGCGGCTTGATGCGCTTGCCGCCAACCGCCGGCGGCGGGTGACGCGCGATCGACGCGTAGAGCCACTCATTCAAATCCTTGGTCTTGACCCGCGCGGTCCAATCCTCGTGCGCGTCCTCAACGGCATGCATGAGGCGATCCAAGCCGACACCGGATTGCGCGGCCACAGTCACCAGCGGCGCGCCACGCGCCTGCGGCAAGCTTTCGCGCGCCACGAGTTTCAGCTCTTCGAAGTGCGCGCGCGTGTCCTCGATCGTGTCCCACTTGGCCAGACAGAAAACCAGCGCCCGGCCCTCGCGGATGACCAAATCGGCGATGGAGAGATCTTGCTTCTCGAACGCTTCGTTCGCGTCCATCACCAACACACAAACTTCCGCGAACTTCAGCGCGTGAATGGTGTCGCCGACCGACATGCGTTCAAGCTTGGCTTGCACCTTCGCCTTCTTGCGCATCCCCGCCGTATCGACGAGGCGGAACTTCTTTCCGCGCCACTCCCAATCGATCGAGATGGAATCGCGCGTGATGCCGGCCTCGGGGCCGACAAGCAGCCGGTCCTCACCAATGAGCGCGTTCACCAGCGTGGACTTGCCCGCATTGGGGCGTCCAACGATGGCGACATTGATGGGGCGCGCCGGCTTTTTGGCCGCGTCCTCTTCGCTGCTCTTCTTTTCGTGGGCAGCGATGGCGGCATAGAGATCCGACATGCCCTCGCCATGCTCGGCGGAGAGCGCGATCGGTTCGCCCAGGCCCAGCGCGTAGGCTTCAGTGAGGCCGACATCGCCGGCGCGGCCTTCAACCTTGTTGGCGGCCAGCACGACAGGCTTGTCGGCCCGGCGCAGCAACGCGGCGAAAGATTCATCCAGCGGCAGTACGCCCGCGCGCGCATCGATCAAAAACAGGATCACGTCAGCATCGCGAATGGCGATCTCGGTCTGCTGACGCATCCGCGATTCAAGCGAGGCGTCCGTCGTGTCTTCGAACCCCGCCGTGTCGATCAGCAGAAAATCTAGATCGCCGAGCTTGCCCTTCGCCTCGCGCCGGTCGCGCGTGACGCCAGGCGTATCGTCAACGATCGCGAGCTTTTTGCCCGCGAGCCGGTTGAACAAAGTGGACTTGCCGACATTCGGCCGCCCGACGATCGCGAGCTTGATCGTCATGAGCAGCCATCATTTAGCGAAGCACGACCAGGCGTGCTTCGTCGGTTACGATATAGATCTGTTCGTTGGCGGCGATCGGCGGAATAAACACAGGCTGGTTGACGTCTGCCGACGCCAGTGTCTGACCGTTGGCCGGCGAGACGGCGATCACATCGCCCTCCGAGTTCGCCAGCACCAAGCGGCCGCCAATCATGATCGGCCCGGTCCAGGCCACGCGGCCTTTGCGCTCTGCTTCGTTGCGATAGCGGCGCAGCTGCTGGACCCAATAGACGTTGCCGGTCCGCCGATCGAACGCGGCCAGTTCACCATCGACGCTGACGGCATAGAGCACATCGCCCGCGACCCACGGCGTTTGCGTCGATGCGAACGTGCGCGCCCACATACGTTGGCCGCTGCGCAGATCGATCGCGGCGATCAGGCCAGAGTGACTCGCCGCGTACGCGGCGCCGCCATCAATCACCGGACGGCCCGCGATGTCGTTGATGGCCGAGAGCGAGTTCATGCGACCGGCTCGCGAGAGCGAGTCGGCCCAGAGACGGCGCCCGTTCGCGGAAAGCAGCGCAACAATTTCACCCGAAGCAAACGGCGCGACCACGGTCTCGCCGTCAACGCCAACGCTCGGCGCCGAGAGAATGCGCGCCGGTTCGGCGATGGCCTGGTAGGTCCACGACACTTCACCGGTCGCTGCATCGAACGCGATCAGCTCGCTATCGTTGGTGACGGCGTAAACACGATCGCCGGCAAAAGTCGGCGCCGACTGGAACGGAGCATTGGCGCGCGCGCGCCAGACTTCGCTGCCATTGCCGGCATCGAGCGCGACGATGAAGCCGAAGCCCGTCGTAACATAGAGGCGGCCGCCGCCGACAGCGACACCGCCGCCACGCGCCACGCGGTCCCGGCTATCTTCCGGACGCAAACGCTCGTTCCAGAGGCGATGGCCGTCGCGCGCATCGATGGCGTGCACGCGATGGTCGGCGTCGAGGAAGTAGAGGCTACCGTTCGAGATCACTGGCGGCGCCGCGATCTTCACGCGGTTGTTCGAGCCTTGGCCCAAATTCGCGCGCCACGCTTGCTCAAGAATGGCCGTGCCGCTCGACTGCGGCGGCGAGTTGTCAGCGGTGCCGCCGGGCTGGCTCCAGTCGGTTGTCACGACCGCCGGCGGAACCGTGATCGTACGCGCCGCGAATTCCGGGTTCGGCGTCAGATTCTCTTCCGCTGAAAGGATCGATTGGCGGCCATCCTGCGGCGCGGTTTGCGCCGGCGCTTCGCCGCCGTCGAACGGGTTCAACGCACCGCCGATGCGGCTCACAGTCGAGCACGCCGACAACGCGGCTGCGGCCGCGATGATGGCGATGGGACGCAAAGGCTTCATTTAGTCTCTCCTTCGGAGGGCGCGGGCGCTTGGGCGCCGTCCGCTGGTGTTTCTGTTGCAGGCGCCGGGCCCAGCACGCTCAGTGCGATCTGCGCGCGCTGGCGCAAGGAGTCCGGCGCTTCAAAAGCGAGCGTCAGTTGTTCAAGAGTTTCGCGCGCGAGTTGGGTCTCGCCCGCTTCCCACGCTTCAACCGCAAGCAATTCCTTCGCGAGGTATTGAACGCGCGTGTCTGAATCGATGAGCGGCTGCAGACGCGTCCGCAACGCTGCGAAATCCTGCGTGTCGGCGGCGATGTAAGCTGCGCGAATTTGCGCGCTCTCGCGCATCACCTGATCGGGCGCAGCCGCGGCTGCGGCGTCGAAGCCGGCAAGCGCGCCTTCGAGATCGCCTTCCTGCACGAGGATGCCCGCGTGCTCCATCTGCGCCATCGTGCGGTACGCACGCGGACCTTCATTGGAGAGCCGCTCGAACTCGGTTTTGGCTTCAGCGAGATTGCCCGCTTCCAGCAACGCTTGTGCCGCCGAGAACTCGACAGCGTGCTCACGCGCCGCGTTCGTCGAGTGCGCCTTCCAACCCTGCCATCCGGCCAAGCCGAGAATGAACAGCGCGAACACGCCAACAAACCACGGGCCATACTTCTTGGCGACGTCGACCGCGCGATCACGGCGCAGGCTTTCGTCCACCTCATTGACAAAACTATCGGTTTCGTTGGTCACACGCCGTTCCTGACCGCATGGGCCGGAAAGGCCCGCCCCCTAAAATCGGCGGCAAGCTAGCCGCGCTCGCCGTCCCCGGCAACGCGCGGGCGCCGCGCCTTTCCGCCGCCCAGGACGTAAGTCTCAGCTGCGGCAGGAAAACGGCGGGCTTTGACGTCGGCGGCGTAATTGGCGGCCGCCTTGCCGATCTCGGCCTTCAGATTGGCGTACCGGCGGACAAATTTCGGAGTCCAATCGAAAAGCCCCAACAGGTCGTCCGTCACCAGGATCTGGCCGTCGCACTGGGCCGAAGCGCCAATGCCGATGGTGGGAGCCTTCACGGCGGCGGTTATTTCGGGGGCGAGCGTTTCGTCCACACCCTCCACGACGATGGCGAAGGCGCCTGCTTCGTCGGCGGCACGGGCCTCGGCCAGGACCTGGGCGCGCTCTTCCTTGGTCCGGCCCTTGGCCCGGAACTTTCCGTCCACGTTCACCGCCTGGGGGCGAAGCCCGACATGGCCCATGACCGGAATGCCGCGCTGCACCAAATAGGCGATCGTGCCGGCAATGTAGGTGCCCGCCTCGACCTTTACGGCCTGGGCGCCGGTCTCTTTCAGGATGCGCGTGGCGTTGGCGAAGGCTTGTTCGGCGCTGGCTTCATAGGAGCCGAACGGCATGTCGACGACCACGAGCGCGCGCTTGGCGCCGCGCATCACGGCCTGGCCGTGCATGATCATCATCTCGAGGGTGACGCCCACAGTGTTGGGCATGCCGTGGACGACCATGCCGACGCTATCGCCGACGAGGAGCACGTCGCAATGCTCGTCGAGAATTTCAGCGACAGGCGCGGTGTAGGCCGTGAGGCAAACGATCGGATCGGCGCCCTTGCGGGCGCGGATGTCCGGCGCGCTCTGACGGCGGATCGGCGCTTCGACGTGACGGGACATGGGCGGCCTCGCTGCTGAGCCCCGTACTTAGCCTTTGCTGCATTGCGGCGCCAGCACCGAGCCCAGATACGCGAAAGGCGGCCGCGAAGGCCGCCTTTGCTTGAACTTGGTTAGCGCCGGTTACTCTTGCGTCGCGCGATAGGCGACAGCGCCGCCCGCCAGAGCGGCGGTCACCAGCAGGATTTGAGTCAGGCCCGCACCCATCGACTGGATGAAGCTTTGCGCGGCAGCGCCCGGATCCGGGGCGGTGCTGACAGCGGCGTGAGCACGCGCCACTTCGAGGCCGATCGAGGCCATGAATTCTTGGCCGAACGCGCCGGCGAATGCGTAGAGTCCCCACGAGACCGCTGCCGCGCCGATCGTCACGGCGCCGAGCTGCATGTAGCCGCGTACTTTCAGGCTCGCTTCGCGCTTGGCCACCGCGTGGCCAACGTTGACCACGAAACCGTCATCGGCCGGTTCGTGGGCTTCCGCGAAAGAACGCTTCAACAGGGCGTCGAAGTCACTCATGAATCTGGGTCCAATAGCCGTCTAAGTTTGTCCGTCCCTCTTAGTACATGTGATTTCACGGTCCCGAGGGGTAGACCCGTGATTTCGACTATCTCTGAATGACTGAGCCCTTCTCCGTGGTTCAGCGTCACACAAAGTCTCTCAGCATCGCTCAATCTGGCAAGCGCCTTTTCCAGATCGAGCTTCGCTCCGGCTGCGGCTTCCGGCGTGGACTCCTCCGACGCGAGCGGTGATGCGTCGGTGATTTCCTCAAACACGGCCTTCTGGCGTCGCTTTGCCATCAGAAACGTGGTGACCGCTATTCTCCTAAACCAACCCGGAAAAGCTGCCGGGGTTTCCAAGTCCCTCAATCTATCCCACGCCTTGATGAACGCCTCTTGAGCAAGATCGTCAGCTTCAGCGTGGCTCTGGCACATTCTCCGTAGCAAGGCGCGAGCCCAACCCTGGCGGCGTTTGACCAGCTCCCCGAAGGCTGCCTGGTCTTTGGCCTGGGCTGCGATAATCAGCGCAGCTTCTGTGGCCTCCGCCAGATGTGTGAACCCCCGAGACGCCACAGGTTACCACTCAGTCTTCCTTCCTCTTTGTCGCATAATCGACGATGGCGAGCAGGACAAAGGCGACGCCCAAGGCTGCCAAAATGACGGCCGGGACCATCATGCCGTTGAAGGCTTCCTCAGCGTAGCCGCCGACGAAATAGCCGGCCGCTGCGAAACCGCCGCCCAAGGCGAGGAGCACGATGCCCGCGCCAAGGCTCGAACGGGCCTTATCCTGAGGCTTCTTTTGGCCCTCGGTGAGGGTGCGCATCAGGGCAGGATCGAGCTGCTGGCCCTTCTCCAAGGCCTGCGCGATCAGGTGGTGCGCCGACTGGCGCGTTCGTTCTCGAAGGTAGATGGGGACCAGGATAATGGCCGCCAAAAATCCGAAAAAGAGAAACGGAACAAAGATATCCGCATCCATTAAGGTATCTCCATAGCCCGGGGTCTAAAGCCCCTTTGCTGACTAGATGCGCTGAGATACGGCCTTGGATGCAGGCGCTCAGCGGACTGCCGCAGGTGCTAAACGTTGTGTCATGAGCCGGGCGGTCGCCACCAGCGCGAAAATGCCGCCCGCGCCCAAAATGCCGCCCTGCACGCCTTGCCAATGCAGGCTGGTCCACCCAGCCAGCATCAGGGCCAGGCAAGCGGCGGCGGCGGCTACCGCACCCCAGCTCAGCATCGAGCGGACGGCCTCTGCCTTGAACCGATCCGCCTCGGCGGCTCGGATCACGGCCAGGGTGAAACCGGGGTCCCGCGCCGGCGCCGCGGCGGCGCCCAGAGCGGCAGCAAGGCGGGCTTCAGAGTTCATCACCGTGTCTCCAACGCGCGCAGCAGGCGC
Source organism: uncultured Terricaulis sp. (assembly GCA_964446305.1). Classification (GTDB taxonomy): domain Bacteria; phylum Pseudomonadota; class Alphaproteobacteria; order Caulobacterales; family Aquidulcibacteraceae; genus Vitreimonas. The sequence goes on from CAYUOC010000029.1 coordinate 18,556, forward strand.
TCACGCCCGCGCGTCACATGCGATTTCACCGTCCCGAGCGGCAGTTTCAATATCTCGGCTGCTTCACTGTGCGAGAACCCCTCGCCCAGACACAGCGCAACCACCGCGCGCTGTTCATCAGGCAGCTCGGCCATCGCCCGCGTCACGGCAATGCGATCTTCGAGCGGCGCGCCCTCTTCGACGTTGTCTTGTTCACTCAACCAGTCGCTATCGCGGGTTTGCGAGCGGCCGTGAGCGCGCTTGGCGTCGCGTGCGATGCGAAAGCCGATGCCGCTGACCCATGAGCGGAAGCTCGAGCGGCCCTCGAAGCGCGCAAGTTTGCGCCACGCCGTCACGAACGCTTCCTGGGCGAGGTCATCCGTATCGGCCCAATGCCCTGCAAAACGTCGTAAAAACCCGCGTACAGCTTGTTGATGCGCGTCGACCAAAGCAGCGTATGCGCGGCTATCTCCTTTGCGCGCGGCAGCGATGAGACGCGCTTCGTCATGCGGACTCATCGTCTTTATCGCCACCGCCCGGATGCATGATTGCAAGCGCCAGACACCCAAGCGCAGTGAGAGTCATTGTGCTCGCCACTACCATGAAAGAGGTTCTGCTATCGCCTTCCGCGTTGGCGAAACCGAGCCAGAAGCCAAAGCTAAGCGCGGTGAAGATCACCACTTCGCTCCATGGCGGTTTCGATTGGTTCGTCTTCTTTATCTGTTCGTAGACGATCGCGGGCGGCTCTTTGCCGGCCTCGATCGCTGCCTTGATCACATCCATCGCTTGGCTGCGCCGCTTGTGCTCAAGCCACTGACTCCAGCCTGCGCCCAGCATCGAAACCGCCACCGCGCCGAATATGAAGAGCGCGACCATCCAATTGTCCCAGCCACCGCTGATCATCGTTCGAGTCTCCGTTTTGATCAGTATGCAGCCACCGCCCCTCGAATTGGATGCGATTGGGGCTTGTCGGCCAATACTTAAGCCTCTACTTAAGTGTCTATGTACCGAGACACCACGCTCGACCTGGCCTTCCAGGCCCTCGCCGACCCGAGCCGCCGCGCCATGGTCGACCGTCTAGTCCAAGGCCCCGCCACCGTCAGCGAACTGGCCAAGCCCTTGGCTATGTCGCTGCCCGGCGTGATGCAGCACTTGGCGGTGTTGGAAGCTTCCGGGCTCGTCGTCTCTGAAAAGATCGGCCGCACCCGCACCTGCCGGATCGAGCCGAAGGTTCTCACCCAAGCCGAACACTGGATCGCCGAACGCCGCGCCCTCTGGGAGCGCCGCTTGGATCGCCTCGGCCAATTTCTCGATGAAACGAAAGACGACTGATGCTCACCATCTACGGACACCCGATCTCTTCCTACACTTGGAAGGTGCTCGCTGCGCTCTACGAGAACGACACGCCGTTCGAGTTCGTGACGCTCGATCAGAACACCTACCCAGATTTTCTGGCCAAGTGGCCGCTCGGCACGTTTCCGGTGCTGCTCGATAGCGATCGCAAGCGCATGGTCACCGAGACCAGTGTGATTATCGAGTATCTGGACGCGTACTATCCGGGCCGCACGCGCTTCGTGCCGAAGGATTTCGACACCGCGCTCGAAGTGCGCCGCTGGGATCGGCTATTCGATACGGTCGGCACGACGATGACCAAGGTCGTCATGGACAATGTGCGCCCTGAAGGTCAGCGCGATCCGATTGGCGTTGAGGCCGCCAAAGTCGCGGTAGGGAAAATCTACACCGTCATCGAAGCCCAACTTGGAGAGCGCGACTTCATCGTCGGCGATTCACTGACGCTTGCCGACGTCTCGGCGGCTCCCTCGCTCTGGTACGGCACACGCAACATCCCGCTCGACGGCGCCTTCCCGCGCATCGCCGCCTATCTCGAACGCCTCAAGTTATGGCCGGCCTTCGCGCGCGCGGTGAGAGAATCCGAGCCGCTCTTCCACATGTACCCCGGAGCCTGACGCTCATGACCACCATCGCCCACGCCACCATCGTCATGGAACGCACCTACAGCGCGGCGCCCGAGCGCGTGTTTTCCGCCTGGTCTGATGTCGAGGCGCGCAAGCGCTGGTCGTCTCCAGCCGACAACATCCGCATCGAGTATGAGCAAGCGGAGTTCTTCGAGGGCGGCGCCGACGTTTCGCGCTGCATTGAGCCGGGCAACCAGGACTACGTCGCCACCGTCAACTATCTCGACATCAAGCGCGACCGCCGCATCGTGTTCGCGGAATCCGTCGTCCGCGGCGCGAAGCGAGTGTCGGCCGCCCTCATTACGATGGAGCTGACGCCGAAGGGCGCGCAGACCCACCTCGCTCTCACCATGCAGATCGCCTCGTTCGACGAAGCGGGCATGGAGGCCGGCTATCAGTTCGGCTGGTCGGCGGCGCTCGACAATCTCGCCAAGGAATTCTCGCAATGAGCCAACGCAACACCACGCACGCCACGTTCGTGATCGAACGCGATCTCCCGCACCCGCCGGCGAAAGTGTTCGCCGCCTACGCCGACCCAAAAAAGAAGGCGAAATGGTTCGGCGGCCCACCCGAGTGGAATTCCGAGCACAGAATGGATTTTCGCGTCGGCGGCAAGGAAACCTCAACCGGCGGGCCGCCTGGCGGAGTCGTTCACAAAATGAGCGGCGAGTACTGGGACATCGTCGAGAACGAACGCATCGTCATGTCCTACGAGATGCATCTCGGCGCGACGCGCATTTCGGTTTCGCTTGGCACGACCGAGATCAAGCCGAACGGCGTGGGATCAAAGCTCACCTACACCGAACAAGGCGCCTACCTCGACGGCTACGACGACGCCGGCCAGCGCGAGGAAGGCACGCGTGAGCTGCTCGGCCAGCTCGAAACCTATCTGAATGCGTGAGGCGATCATGACCACGACCACAACGCATGGCAGCTTCGTCCTCGAACGCACCTATTCGGCCGCGCCGCAGCGCGTGTTCGCCGCCTGGGCCGATCCCGCCTTCAAGCGCGCTTGGTTCGCCGAAGGCGAAGGCTGGGACGTCCTCTCCTACGAACTCGACTTCCGCGAGGGCGGCACGGAGACAAGCAAATTCCGCTTTCTCAAGGGCGAAGAGGTGTTCGGCGAGAAGACCACTTTTGGCAACGACACTGTCTTCAACGAAATCGTGCCTGACGAACGGATCATCTACACCTATTCGATGGACCGTAACGGCGCGCGCTTCAGCGTCTCGTTGGCAACCATTGAGTTGAAACCCGCGGGCAAAAACACGCGCCTCATCCTCACCGAGAATGCCGCCTTCTTCGATGGCGCCGATGGCGTCAAAATGCGCGAGCAAGGCTGGCAAGAACTGCTCGCCAAGCTCGACGAGTTTCTGAACAAGGGAGCGCAAACATGAAAACGTTCATGGCCGTCTATACCGGCAACACCGCCGCGCAAGAACGCTCTGGCTGGGATCAAGCCAGTGAAGCCGAACGCAACGCGCGCATCGAGAAAGGCTTGAAGGCCTGGCACGAATGGGGCGAGACGCATAAGGTGGCCATCGTCCAAAACGGCGGCCCGCTCGGTAAGACAAAACGCGCGGGCTTAAACGGCGTGACCGATATCAAGAACAACCTGGCGGGTTGGATCGTCGTGCAAGCAGAGTCGCACGAGGCGGCGGCAAAGATGTTCGAAGGCCACCCGCACTTCACGATCTTTCCGGGCGAAGCAGTGGAGATCATGGAAGTGCTGCCGATCCCCGGACAATGACGCTATAACGGCGCAGTGAAACCCAAAGACATCACCATCCAACTCGACGGCGACGCCACGGTCTCCGGCCTGTGGCTCGCGCCCGCCAATGCGAAGGCGGCGTACACCCTCGCGCACGGCGCGGGCGCAGGTATGGCGCACAAGGCGATGGCGGCAATCGCGGAGGGCTTGGCCGAACGCGGCGTCGCTACGTTGCGCTACAACTTTCTCTATATGGAGCGCGGTTCGAAGCGGCCGGACACACCGGCGCTTGCGCACAGCGCGGTGCGCGCAGCAGTCGCCAAAGCACACGAGTTGGCGCCGATCTTGCCCCTCTTCGCCGGCGGCAAGTCGTTTGGCGGGCGCATGACGTCGCAAGCGCAAGCGCTTGGCGCATTGCCGAACGTTCGCGGCCTCATCTTCTTCGGCTTTCCGTTGCACCCGGCTGGCAAGCCAAGCGATGAGCGCGCCAAGCATCTCGATGACGTGAACATCCCGATGTTATTTCTACAGGGTGCAAACGACGCCCTGGCGACACTCGATTTGCTGAAGCCGGTAGTGAGGCGCCTCGGCAAGCGCGCGACGCTGGAGCTCTATGAACACGCTGACCACAGCTTTCATGTACCCGCCAAGAGTGGGCGCAAGGACGCCGATGTGCTGGCCGAGATATTGGATGCGGCGGCGGACTGGATGACTGAACGCGCCTAGCCGAACTGCTTCGCGTAAACATCCGGCTTGAAGCCCACGATCAGTTTGCCGCCGATATCGAGCACGGGCCGCTTGATCATGCTGGGCTGGTCCAACATGAGCGCGATCGCCTTCTTCTCCGTCACGTTCTCACGCTGCGCGTCAGGCAGTTTGCGGAACGTCGTGCCGGCGCGATTGAGCAGGACCTCCCACCCCACCTCCTTCGACCAGCGCTCGAGCGACGCTTTATCGATGCCTTCGGCCTTGTAATCTTGGAACGCGTAGGCGACGCCATGGTCCTCCAGCCACGTCCGCGCCTTCTTCATCGTGTCGCAGTTCTTGATCCCGTAGATCGTTACGCTCTTGCTCTTGGCCATGGGCGGTTTATGCCAAAGCCAACGGAGGAACGTCCATGGGCGATAAGCTCACTTTCTATACGAACCCGATGTCGCGCGGCCGCATCATCCGCTGGATGCTGGAAGAAGTCGGCCAACCCTACGAGACCATCGTGCTCGGTTACGGCACGAGCATGAAAGATCCTTCCTATTTGGCCATCAATCCGATGGGAAAAGTACCGGCGATCAAACATGGCGATGCTGTCGTGACGGAAGGCGCCGCGATCTGCGCGTACCTCGCGGACGTTTTCCCCCAAGCCAATCTCGCCCCGAAGACCAATGAAGAGCGCGCGCGCTACTACCGCTGGATGTTCTTCGCCGCCGGTCCGATCGAAGCTGCGGCCAATGCGAAAGCGATGGGCTGGGAGGCGCCGGCCGAGAAGCAAGGCATGCTCGGCTTCGGCTCGATGGCGCATGTGCTCGATGCACTCGAGTTTGCGTTGAAAGACACCCAATACATCGCCGGTGATCGCTTCACCGCCGCAGACGTCTATTTCGGCTCGCACATCATGTGGGGCACGCAATTCGGCACGCTGGAGAAACGCCCGGCCTTCGAACCTTATATGGCGCGCCTCCACAATCGCCCCGCCGCCGTCCGCGCGCGGGAGATTGACGACGCCATCATCGCCGAACAACAAAAGCAGCAACAGCAGCAGGCCTGAAACCCATGCAAGACCTCTTCTCACTCAAGGGCCGCGTCGCCCTCGTCACCGGCGGCTCGCGCGGCATCGGCAAGATGATCGCCGAAGGTTTCCTCCATCAGGGCGCGAAGGTTTACATTTCGGCGCGCAAGGGCGGCGCTCTCGAAGAGACGGCGACGGAGCTTTCCGCGATTGGCCCGTGCATTCCCTTGATTGTCGACGCCTCCGGCGCCGATGGCGCGCAGAAGATGGCCGACGCTTTCCTCGGTCACGAGGACACGCTCGACATTCTGGTCAACAATGCCGGCGCCGCCTGGGGAGCGCCCTTCGATGAATTTCCCGAGAACGGTTGGGACAAGGTCATGGACCTGAACGTCAAGACGCCGTTCTTCCTGACGCAGAAGCTACATGAGGCGCTCAAGCGCGGCGCCGCGAAGGGCCATCTCGCAAAGGTGATCAACATCGCGTCGATCGACGGTGTGTCCGTCAATCAGCAAGAGACCTACTCGTACGCCGCCAGCAAGGCCGGCCTCATCCATCTCACCAAGCGCATGGCGCTTCGTCTGATCCAGGACAATATCGGCGTCACCGCCATCGCGCCTGGCGCCTTCGCCTCTGACATGAACCGCGTCGCGCGCGATCACGCCGACATGGTCTCGCAGGCGATCCCGGCAAAGCGTATCGGCACGGCGGAGGACATGGCGGGCGCGGCGATCTATCTGGCCTCGCGCGCCGGCGATTATGTCGTGGGCTCGACCATCATTGTGGACGGCGGCGTTACTTACGCCCGCAGCTGACGAACGTTACTTGCATTTCCGTACTGACTCCGTAGCATGTCCGAAAGGCATGTGAGAGGACCCTCGCCCATGGCGATCTATCTGCTCGGCGGACACCAAACCGATTTCGCACGCGCTTGGTCACGCGAAGGCTTGGATTTCACCGACATGATGCGTGAAGCGATCGACGGCGCGCTGGCGGCGACGAACCTCGACGCGGCCGACATCGACGCGATCCATGTCGGCAACGCCTTCGGCGAGCTTTACCGCAACCAAGGCCACCTCGCCGCGATGGTCGCGCAAGTGAAGCCGGAATTTTACGGCAAGCCGGCGATGCGCCACGAGGCGGCCTGCGCCTCCAGTTCTATTGCTGTGTTGACGGCGACGGCTGAGATCGAAGCAGGCCGCTACGATTGCGTGCTCATTGTGGGCGTCGAGGAAGAGAAGAACCTCCCCGGCGACGAAGCATCTAAGATTCAGAACGCCGCGTCCTGGCAAGGCCACGAAGACATCGAGTGCCGCTTCATGTGGCCCGCCGTGTTCGGCCGGATCGCGCAAGAGTACGACGCGCGCTACGGTCTCGACCGCCGCTATCTCAACCGCATCTCTGAGATCAACCGCACCAACGCGATGCGCAATCCGCTGGCGCAGACGCGCAAGTGGCGCTTCGATCCGGAAGCCTTCACCGACAACGACGAACTGAACCCGATTATCGAGCCGGGCACGCGCCGCCAGGATTGCGGGCAAATCACCGACGGCGCCGTCGCCATCGTCGTCGCTTCCGATCGCTTCATCGAAGCTTACGCCAAGAAGCGCGGCGCGAAGCCCTCGGACTTCCCTCAGATCACCGGCTGGGGCCACACGAATGCCGGCATCCGCTTCCTCGATAAGATCGAGCGCAGCCGCGGCCAGGAATACATCTTTCCGCATGTGCGCAAGGCGATCACCGATGCGTGGAAGCGCGCCGATTTGCCGGGCGTGACTGCGCTCAGCGGCATCGAACTGCATGATTGCTTCACCTCGACCGAATATATGGCGATCGATCATTTCGGCCTCGCCGAACCAGGCCAGAGTTGGCGCGCGATCGAGGACGGCGTCATCACGATGGGCGGCGCCTGCCCGGTCAATGCGTCGGGCGGATTGATTGGCGTCGGCCATCCTGTCGGCGCCACCGGCGTGCGGATGTTGCTCGACGCGGGCCGGCAAGTGACCGGCACGGCTGGCGATTACCAAGTCGAAGGCGCGCGCACCTATCAGACGCTGAACATCGGCGGCTCACTCGGCACGGTCGTCAGTTTCGTGGTCGCGCGGCCCTAAGCGAAATCGTCGCGGAACGGCGTCGCGATCGGGCGCATGATGACGCCCGGCGGCGCCGCGCAAATCAACGGGATCGCGTTAACGACCGCGCCCGCAACCGCGTACTGCTCCGCCGACGTACGCTCCTTCTCGGTCGGACGTTTCTCCAGATCGACGCTAATGCGCACGCCCGGCTTGCCATCGATCTTCACACGCCACAGCGGCGGCGAAGGATCATCGAGGTGCGCCGTCTCCATGTACCAATGGATCGAGTGGGTGATGCGGCGCACACCGCCGACAACACCGTGCCACTTCCAATTCGTATGGCTGATCGCGCCCTTCGGCACGACGCCAGCATTCACATGCAGATCCTCGGTGGCCGGAAAAACGCGATGATCGCGCTCGATGCGATCAAGCGCCATGCCCAGACGCTCGGCGACGGCGCCGACGACCTCCTCGTACATCCCGTTCAGCGCGCTGGCCGGGCCCCAGTCTTCGTTCATCGGATCATTGGTCGCGATGTCAGCGCCGAAACCCAGCGCATCGAATGCGTAGGCCGGCTGTAGTATCTCTCGCCCGCTCACGCTTTCGACGATTTCGATGGAATCGAGTTCTGAGCACACGCCGCTTGCGACGACCGCGACCTGTTCGGCGATGAAGCCCGGATTCAGGCCGGCGTTCATCAGACTCACGCCGCCTTTCGCGCATGCGTCTTCGAGGCGCTTCAGCCGCTCGCCTTGCCAATGCTGCGTGAAGGAATAGCCGTTGATGCTGATGACGTTCTTGCCGGACGCGAGCAGCGCGATGATCTCGTCATCATGGCTGCCGTAGGGAGGCGCCAACCGGCCTGCATGCACGACGACGTCGGCTTCAAGCGCCAGAATTTCCTCGACGTCACTCGTCGCCATCACCCCTGTCGGCGCGCGGCGGGCGATGTCGCCCGCATCTTTGCCGGCCTTGTGCGCGCCGTAGACATAAAGCCCCGCGAGTTCGAGAGCCGGATGATCGATGATTGCCTTGAGGCAGGTCTTGCCCATCGCGCCTGTCGCCCACTGGATGACGCGATAACTCAAGCGCCTGCCTCCACGCGCGGCGCGCGGATCGTCACGCCGACGGATCCCTGCGAAATTACAACGCCGCGATCGCCTTTGATCTCAACCGCAACGACCACACGCCGGCCGGATTGAAATGACACGCGCCCCGTGGCTTCCAGCTGTTTCGTCTCGATCGGCGCCGCGTCCAAAAAACGCGTCGTGAGATCCGTCGTCAGCAAAGTCTCACCCGGCTTCAGCAGCGTCATCGCCGCGCCTCCGCCGGCGATATCGGTCAAGCCGGCCGTAACACCTCCGTGCACCAAATGGACAAAGTTGGAATGTCCGACATCGACGTCGCAGATCACGCGCATCATCCCGCGTTCGATCTCAACCGGTCGCGCCTTCAGCAGGCTTAAGAAGCCGCCAGGCCGTGGCATCTCCACCCAGCGCCGCGCCAGCTCGAGGCCGTCCGCATCGCGATCGAGTTTGAAGATGACGGGTTCGGCGCTCATGCCGTGAGCGTCTTGAAGCGTGCGATTGCGTCGGCGTACTCACGCTCGAGGTCGTCGACGACTTGAGCCACCGTTTCGATCGCGCGCGTACGCCCAACGCCTTGGCCTGCAGCCCAGATATCGCGCCAACGCTTGGCGCTATCGCCCGAGTAATCGCGCTGCGCCGGGCCGCCCAGATTGTCGGGATCGCGTCCTGCTGCGGCGAGGCTCGCTTTGAGCCACGAGGCCGGTGTCCCCGTCACTGAAGCGGAAACAACAAGATCGTCGGCGGTGCTCTCGACGATCATCTGCTTATAGGCGGGCTGAGCACGGCTCTCGACTGTCGGGAGGAAGCGCGTGCCCATGTAAACGAAGTCTGCGCCCGCTGCGATCGCGCCAGCGATGCCCGCCCCATCGGCAATGCCGCCGCCGACGGTGATGTAGCCATTAAAGAACTCGCGGACCGCCGAGATGAAAGCGAAGGCGGAGAGATGGCCGGTGTGCCCGCCGGCGCCGGCGCTGATGCAGGCCATGCCATCAACGCCCGCCTCGGCCGCCTTGCGCGCGAGCTTTAAACTCACGACATCCGCAAACACCAAGCCGCCATAACTCTTCACCGTGTCCATCACCGGCTTCGGCGATCCAAGTGCGGTGATGACGATTGGCGGTTTGTATTCAGCCACGAGCTTCAGATCGTCAGCAAGACGCGCATTGGTGCTGTGCGTGATGAGGTTCGCCACCCATGGACCATCGCCAGGCGCCAATTGTCCCGTGATCTCGCTCATCCAAGCGTCGAGTTCAGCGCTCGTGCGTGTGTTCGGCGTCGGGAAGGCGCCGGCAATGCCGGCTTTGCACGCCGCAACGACAAGCTCCGGCCCCGTGACCAGGAACATCGGCGCGCAGAACACCGGCAAGCGCATCTTGTGAGGAAACGTCATGCTTGCTGCGCCAACCTTTCGCGCAACTCGCGCTTGAGCACCTTGCCGACGGGATTGCGCGGCAGCATCTCGATCGGCTCCAGCCGTTCGATCTGCTTGAACACGGCCACCTTCTTGTCCTGCGTGAGGAAGCGATTGATCTCGGCCATATCCGCGGTCTGCCCCGGCTTGAAGACGATAAAGGCGCACAGCCGTTCGCCCAGCGTTTGATCCGGGGCGCCGACAACAGCCGCATCCGCAACCGCCGGATGGCCGACAAGGTGACCTTCGATCTCTTCAGACGAAATGTTCATGCCGCCGCGAATAATGATGTCCTTGAAGCGGCCGACGAAGCGATAAAATTGCAGCCGATCGCCGGCGAGTTCAAACAGATCGCCGGTTCGGAACCAACCATCCGAATCGAACGCACGCGCATTGATCTCGGGCGCGCGCCAATACCCCGAGAAAATCGTCGCGCCCTTCACCCGCAGCTCACCCGGCTTACCGGCTTCGGTGATCTCTTGCTCGGTCTCAGGATCGACAAGACGCGTGAAGATACGGTCGTGCAGCTTCGAATCCCATTTGAAGCCATCGCCGAAGCGCGGGAAGTACGCTGCGCGCTGCGCCGGATCAGGCACGTCGCGATAGGTGCTGGGGAACGATGCGCCTTCGTTTGACCCGAAGAAGTTCGTGATCTGCACGCCGTGCTTCTTGTGGAAGGTATCCACCATCCACTCCGACAACGGCGCTGACCCTGAGCCGATATTCTGCAGGCGGCCGAAATCGATTCCCTGCAACAGCGCCTCGTTCTGCAGCAGCAAATTCAGGATCGCCGGCGGCGCCACCGTGTAGTCGATCTTCTCGTCACGGATTTGGCCCAGGAACACTTGCAGGTCGAACGGCTGATGCTGAACCAATTTGCCGCCGACAAGCAGCCAGCTCACGAACGACGTCGAGATGCCGGCCATGTTCACCATCGGGAACGGATTGAGCAGGTGATCGCCGTCCTCAATGTCGCCAGCATGGACGACGCCTTCGCCCATGATGATCCATTCATTGTGGCTGCGCGGCACGCCTTTCGGCTGCGCTTCCGTGCCCGAGGTCCAGCAGATCGTGAAGATGTCGTCGGCGCTGACGGCGGCTTCCTGCTCGGCCCGCTGTGCGGCGGCGAGCTCAGATTGCTTCACGGTGGTCAGCAGCGGTTCGATTTGGATCGCGCCATCCACGGGGTCGCCCATAACGAACGCATGCTGCAGCTTCGGCTGCGATTGCTTCACACGGACGAGCATCTCTCCGTGCGCATGCTTGCCAATTCGGCTCGCCGTAATCGCGGCCTTGGCGTCGATGCTTTCGCAAATGTAGCCCAATTCGTGTTCGCGATACTGCACCGGCGCCGGACTCACGATGATGCCCAGCCGCGCACACGCCAGGTAGATGGCGGGGAGATCGATTGTGTTGGGCAGCTGAACGACCAGCGCGTCGTCTTTGCGGAGGCCGTGCGCGGTAAGCACGGCGGTATAACGCCCGACCAGATCTTCCAGCTGCCACCAGCTCAACCGGCGCGGCTCGCGACCGATGATGTCCATGCAGTTTACGGGATCGACGCAGGCCTCGATGTCGGTCTTCTCGCGCACGTTCTTCTCGAACAGATCATCGATCCGAACGTCACCCCACCAACCTTTCTGCTTGAAGGCGGCAATCCTCTCAGCAGGAACCACAATCATGAAACCGCTTCCTCTCCCGATTTTGGGTCTTGTTGCGCGCAAAGATCGCGCACGTCGCTTCTAACGACCTTTCCTACCGGATTTCTCGGCAATGCGGCGAGCAAATGCAAACGCTTGGGCGTGCGCACAGCGCCGAGGGCATCACGCACGAACGCGCGTAGCGATGCCTCGTCGGCTCCATCGGCCGCCACCGCTGCTTCCAGCCGCTCACCCCAAATTTCGTCAGCAACACCGAACGCGCACGCTTCGCGCACCGCGGGATGGGCCGCCAACGCGCGTTCGACTTCAGCGGGGTAGATATTGTAGCCGCCGCTGATGATCATCTCTTTGCTGCGTCCGAGCAGATAGAGATAGCCTGCTTCGTCGATCCGCCCGATGTCGCCGGTTTTGAGCCAGCCTTTGTGGCGGCTCGCGGCGGTTTGCTCGGGATCGTCGAGATAGACGGTGTCGGCGAGGCCGCCGCCAACGACAATTTCGCCTTCACCGCTCGCCGCGATCTCGCCGCTCGCGGCAATGATGGCGACCGGCGTTTCCGGAAAGGCCCGCCCGACAGAGGCGCGCAGCGCGTCATTCAGCATATCTCGCGCACTGAGCGCGGTGATGGTCATCGGCGCTTCGGTCTGCCCATAGAGCGTCGAGATGACAGGCCCAAACCGCGCGATCGCCCTTTCAATCGCCGCTGGCGCCATCGGCGCGGCGGAATAGGTGATGTGCCGCAGCGCTGGAAAGTCGGCGGGTGTGAACGCCGCGTCATTCATGATCAGATGAATCAAAGTCGGCGGCATGAACGCGATGCTGACGCGGCGCTTCAGCTCCTCCACAATCCGCGTGCGGTCAGGCTGGGCCAGCAGCACATGCGCGCCGCCAGCCGCAAGAACCGGGATCACATAGTGCGATGAGCCGTGCGTCAGCGGCGCGACCGCGAGGTTCACATCGCTCTCGCCGAAGCTGTAAAAGCTTTGCATCGACGCCATCGCCTGCACCGCGCTGCGCGCCGTTTGCACAACGCCCTTCGGCCGCCCGGTTGAGCCTCCGGTGAACTTGATTGCGAACACCGCGTCCGGATCCTTGGGCAGCGGCGGCAGTTCGCCCGCGCCATTACCCTCAAGCCACGCTTCGAGCTCAGTGACTGCCGCTATATCACCGACCGCATCGCGCGACTCCCGATCACACAACGTCAGCTGCAGCCCGGCGCGCGCGCGCAACTCCTCGTTCAGTCGCGGACCGTTGCGTGGATTGAGCGGAACCCACACGCCGCCGGCGCGCAGTATCGCGAGATAGGCCACCACATGACGCCAAGTGTTGCCGGCGCAAAGCCCGATGCGCTCTCCGGTCTTAACGCTGAGCGCCGCCTGTTCCACGCGCGCGATCAACTCCGCATGCGTAAGCGTCACCGCGCCATCGTACAAAGCGGGCCGCGACGCCTTCTCGGCGCGATTGTCATAGAGGGCGCGGATCGGGTGCATCACACGCGCTCCAGCACGGTGACGACCGTCGCCGCCTCTTCGACACCCAGGAAGCCGCCGCCATTTTCCGCGGCAGCAAGCCGTGCGCCGTCCGCCTGGCGCGCTCCGGCCTCACCGCGCAGCTGTGTCACCAACTCAAAAAGCTGCGCGATGCCCGTGGCGCCGACAGGATGGCCTTTCGCCAGCAGCCCGCCCGACGGATTGATTGGCGTTCGCCCGCCAAGCGCGAAGTCTCCCGCACGAAGCCGGGCGCCAACTTCGCCTGGTGCGGCCAAGCCGAGATTTTCGATCTGTTGGAGCTCCGCGTAGGCGGTCGCGTCGTGCACCTCGGCGACATCGATCTCACCACCAGAGACACCCGCCATCTCATAGGCCGCACGGGCGGTGCGGCGGCCGATGTGATTGGCGTAGTCGTCAGCTGCGCGCTCCGAAGCACTGCGTAAAACGCAAGCCCGCACCCGCACCGCGCGGCCCG